>NZ_JACSLY010000006.1:0-178799 GCF_018618375.1 Exiguobacterium sp. E4787
CTGCCCATTTCACTTCACTTGAATATACGTTTTTGCCCACGCAAAAACACCTCCGATGCTAGCACTTTTTTAAAGTGTACCACTGCGAAGGTGTTTTTATATTGTCTCAAAAATTTAGGTTAGCCCAGCGCTCCCGTTGAGCGCCTACTTCTTTTTATAGCGATTAATTTGTCGTTTAATCGGTTCGCGGAACACGGTTGCAACGAGCGTCAGGACGACTAAGACGACGAGGGCGAGGATGATCATCTTAAAGTCTCCACTCGCGATACTGCTGCCGAGGAAGTTGTTGGCGAACGCTCCTGGAATCATCCCGACCGTGGTCGCGAAGATATAACCTGGGAGGCGCACTTTCGCGAGCCCTGAGGCGTAACTGACCAAGTCAAAGTTGACGAGCGGAATCAAGCGTAAAATCAACACATAGAAGAACCCGTCCTCTTCAATCTTATGCTGCACCTTCTCGTAGCTGCTCGTCTCGAAATGATGGAGAAAGCGGTCACCAAAGCGAATCGCGATATAGTAGGCGACGAGCGCACTGAGCGTGGCCCCGATGATCGTATAGACGACACCGGGCAACGTCCCGAATGCCAACCCACCGGCGACGGACAAGACGGACGTCGGAAATAAAATCAACGGACGAACGGTGAACAATAAAATATATACGAGCGGGGCGAGCCAACCGAATTGAACGATATAATCTCGAATCTCACTCGGACGCAAGTCAATCCACTGATAAAGGAACGTCACAGTACCGAATACGAGCAAGACGACGGCAATGATCCATTGGGTTTTCCATTTATCCATCGGTCGCCCTCCTCTCTTTCTTTCATCATATCGCCTCGTCTCAAAAAAGTAACGCCTTCCTTTTTTAGGAGTCACATTATGGTACGGTTAGAAAAAGCAGAAGGAGGAATCCCTATGTATTTGGCAGACGCCATTAAACTGAAACAACTGCTGCTGAAGCAGATTGATAAGTTGCTCGAAGAAGTCGAACGCGTCGCGTTCATCGAACTCGAGAAAGATGAACCGCTCCCGACGATTCAGTCCCGGTCGCTCGAGGATATCGAAGTCGAGCTCGAGTCGATTCGAACTGACTTGCGTCGTCTGGACCGTCTCGTCTGTGAAGCAAACCTACGTACCGTCGTCGAGACGAATGATGGACCGCTCCCGCTCGTCGAAGCGATGGAGTTCGCCATTCAATTACGCGCTCAAGCTCGGATGTATCAAGATTTGGCCGAACGCCCGAAGCGCGAGTTCCGAACCGGGTATGTGGAAGGGACGGCCGTCATCAAACATGCGCTCTATGACCCTGAGCTGTATCGGTTGAAAGCCCAAGACGTCGAGAAACGGGCCAACCGGATCGCCAGCGCCATCGAGGCGGCCAACCATCGGACCGAAATCGACTTTGATGCAAGCCGCTATATGTAAGAAAAATGCGTCGGGAACGTTCCCGACGCGTTTTACATATGGTGATCGTGATGGTCGTGGTGATGCGAGCTCGAACGGCGTCGCGGTGCCGGCTCATCGGCGAACTTCTCCCCGTCCAAGATGCCGAGCCGCTTGTATTGGCGGTCAATCCGCTCCTTCGTCTCCTCGTGCACGTGCGGTGACTCCATCACCAACTGATAGCTGCCGAGTGCGACCCGGAACGGCTCCATCTGTGTCCGTTCGACCGGGAACGACGTGACGTCCCGCAAATAGTCGGCGAGCCGGTTCGCCGACTCGTCACTCGGATGGTCGGCCAAGTCTGACGCGAACTGCTGCATATCTTTCAACAGACTGTTCGTCTTCACTTGATTGCGGATGCCTGCCATCACGGCAAACACAATCAACGCGATAATACTAATAACCACAATCGGAAAGATGCTGAACATCCCTTCGAACAACGAATCGCCCATCCCGGTCGAATCGATGTATACTTCTTCCCCGAACGCAAACGTATAGACCATGATGTTGCCCCCTTTTTTCTATAATACGGACGAGGTGCCATTTGGTTTCATCGACACGAAAAAACCGTGGCATGTGCCACGGCTCATCGGTCAGTTCAATTGTTTTTCCATCATGATGCGCGGCTCGTTCTCCTCGGTATACGCCCCCATGATGTCGTAGCCACACAACAGGTTCAAGATGATGACCCCTTTGTTCGTGTTGCGCGCTTTCGTTCGAATCGAATGGAACCCTTGTGCCTTCACCCACTCGAGTTGCGTGTCCATCAGCTTGCGACCGATGCCATGCTTTTGAAACTCAGGGTGAACGCCGCCGGCCCAGCTATAGAAGCGATACGGCTCGGCCTCATAACCGATTTTGAATCCGACGAGACGCTCGTCCGAAAACGCGAGCAACACGAGCGGGTTCGCATGGCGATACAGCCGTTCTTTAAAACGCAGTTGATCGATGTCCCCGTATAACGTCCGATACAGGTTAAAGAATTCCTCTTCATAGTCTTTGAAATTCGTCGTCACATCTTTCACGATAAATGAACTGGTCGTACTCATCTTTCCATCCCCTTTCGAAATATGGACAAGTAGTTCGTACGCCTGTACCTTTCGCCGTTTACTCCGTTTTTCCTGTCTCGCGCGCAAAAGCGGTCAAACCTTTTTGCTTATAGACGCCGAGCGACCGCTTCGGAAGGCTCTTCACCATCCAATTTTTTAAGATGCGCTGCTTGTCTTCCACCTTCAGCCCATAGCCGTCCGTCACGACATGACGCGCCCGCGTCGTCACATCGTATAACGAGATGGCGGCAGCGACCGAAATGTTCAAGCTTTGGACGTATCCTTGCATCGGAATCAAATAATTGCCGTCCGCCTTGGCGAGCGCTCGTTCCGATACGCCGTGATGCTCGTTCCCGAACAACAGCACCGTCGGTTTCGACACGTCGATGTCCTCAAGCGGAACCGCCTCTTCACTAAGTGCCGTGGCGAGAATTTGATATCCGTCCGCCTTCAATCGGTCAATCGCGTCCTCAATGGAAGGGTGTTCGACCACGTCGACCCAACGATCCGCACTCTTGGCGATAATCGAGTTCGGTTTGAACTTGGCCCGACCTTCGACGACGTGCAACGTCTGCACACCGAACGCGTCCGCCGAGCGGAGCACGGCCGACTGATTGTGCGGATCATCGACCCCTTCCGTCAAAATCGTGATATGGTTCGTCCGTAACGCCAACACTTCCTGCATCCGTTTGACACGGTCTGGCATCAACATGCTATACAGTAATCGATCTTCTTCTAATAACAGGCCCGACTGCAACAACTCCTCAAGCAAGGCCGCCTGCTCTTCTTTTGATAATGCCGATGTCGTCTGTCTCCATCCCATCGTTCTCGCCCCTTTCAACCTCTAGTATTGTAGCGAGATTCGTTTCGACTGACAAGCTATGGGCGAAACGAGTCGAATCGGTTTCGATTATGAAAATCCATGAAAATTAGGAAAACGGTTGCACAAAGTTATGCAATCGATTACAATCATCTATGCAAGCGATTGCATTGACAGTCGCCATAGACAGATAAAAAGTTCCGTATAGGAAGGAAGCGTATAGCATGAAACAACTCATCTCGTTCGACTTTTGGCAGAAACTCGGTAAGGCCTTAATGGTCGTCATCGCCGTCATGCCAGCCGCAGGTCTCATGATCTCGATCGGTAAATTGATTGGCATGTCAGCCGGAGACGTCAGCATCTTGCTCACGACCGCTCGCATCATTGAAGATCTCGGTTGGGGAATCATCGTCAACTTACATATCTTGTTCGCGGTCGCCATCGGTGGCTCGTGGGCGAAAGATAAAGCCGGCGGTGCTTTCGCTGCACTGATTGCCTTCATCTTGATTAACCGTGTCACAGGTGCCATCTTCGCCGTCAACGGAACGATGCTCCAAGACCCGGAAGCGACAGTCCAGTCACTCTTCGGAGCTGACCTCGTCGTCGCTGACTACTTCACATCAGTACTCGGTTCACCAGCTCTTAACATGGGCGTGTTCGTCGGGATTATCGCCGGTTTCCTCGGTGGTGCCCTTTATAACAAGTTCTACAACTTCAACAAATTGCCGAACGCCCTCTCGTTCTTCAACGGGAAGCGCTTCGTCCCATTCGTCGTCATCCTCGGTTCGGTCGTTGCCGCGATTGCCTTGTCAATCATTTGGCCGACGATTCAAGGTGCGCTCAACAGCTTCGGTGAATGGATTGCGACGTCACGCAACACGGCACCAGTCCTCGCGCCGTTCATCTATGGTGCGCTCGAACGTCTCCTCTTGCCGTTCGGACTTCACCACATGCTCACTGTGCCGATGAACTACACGGAACTTGGTGGCACGTATACGATTTTGACAGGTGCGACAGCCGGTTCGGTCGTTGCAGGTCAAGATCCGCTCTGGTTGGCTTGGGTAACGGACCTCGTTAACCTGCGTGCCGCTGGTGATACAGCCGCTTACAACGCCTTGCTCGCAGACGTCGTACCGGCCCGCTTCAAAGTCGGTCAAGTCATCTTGTCGTTCGCTGCCTTGATCGGTGCTGCTTACGCGATGTACCGCAACGTTGACGAAGACAAGAAAGCACAATACAAGCCGATGTTCTTGTCGGCTGGTCTCGCCGTCTTCTTGACGGGTGTCACAGAACCAATCGAATTCATGTTCATGTTCGTCGCTCCAGTCCTTTACGTCGTCTATGCACTCATGGCCGGTGCCGCCTTCGCTTTGGCGGATGTCATCGACCTCCGTGTCCACGCGTTCGGTGCGATTGAATTGCTCACACGGATCCCGATGATTGTGAAAGCAGGATTGCTCCAAGACTTGATTAACTTCTTCCTCGTGTCGGCGGCCTTCTTCTTCTTGAACTTCGGTGTATTCAACTTCTTCATCAAGAAGATGAACCTTCCGACGCCTGGTCGCAACGGGAACTACATGGAAGAAACAACTGAGAAATCGAACGTGACCGGCAACGAGCAGGTCATGGGGATTATCGCTCTACTCGGTGGGGAAGAGAACATCGAGGACGTCGATGCCTGCATGACGCGTCTGCGTGTCACAGTCAAAGACATGTCGCTCGTTTCAGAAGAGAGCGAATGGAAAAAGAACGGCGCCATGGGTCTCATCTTGAAAGACCGCGGTGTCCAAGCAATCTACGGCCCGAAAGCCGACGTATTGAAGTCTGATATTCAAGACGTCATCGGTGCATAATCAACAGGCCAGCTCGTACGAGTTGGCCTGTTTTTTCTAAAGGAGGACTATCGTGAATATTTTAACGCTGAACTGTCACGCCTGGTTAGAGGACCGTCAACAAGAGAAAATCGACTCGATCGTCGAACGGATCGCGAGCGAGGAATATGACATCATCGCACTCCAAGAAGTGAATCAACATAAAGAAGCCCCGCTCATCGACGGCTTGATTCGAGAGAACAACTTCGCCTATGTGCTCGTCGAGCGTTTGAAAGAGCAAGGCGTCGATTACTACATGACGTGGGACTTCGCCCATTACGGCTATGACATCTACGAGGAAGGCGTCGCGATTTTGTCGCGCATTCCGTTCGTATCGACCGAATCGTTCTTCGTCTCGCAGACGACCGATCCGAACGATTACAAGTCTCGGAAAATCGTCAAGGCGGTCGTGGACGGCATGGACGCGCCGACGGCGATTTACTCCTGTCACCTCGGTTGGTGGCATGACGCCGATGAACCGGTGCGCCATCAGCTCGATGAACTGTTGCGCCGCGTCGAGGACGACGACCGCGCTTTGTTGCTCGGTGACTTCAATAACGACGCGTTCATCCGTGGCGAAGGGTACGACTACTTGATCGAGCACGGCCTCCAAGACTTGTTCCATTTGGCGACCGAGCGTGAAGGTGATGCGACCGTCCAAGGCAAGATTGCCGGCTGGGACGAGAACAAGCGGGCGCTTCGCATCGACTTGATGCTGACGAACGCCCCGATTCACGTCTCACGCCATGCCGTCGTCTTTGACGGCGAGAACGGTCCGATCGTTTCCGACCATGCCGGTGTCGAAGCGACGGCATTCTGGCGCTAATCAGACCCTTTTCTTTCACAATGTGAGAGAAAAGGGTTTTGCTTTTGACGAAAATTCGGTATGGTTGGAAACGACTGATGTCTAACGACCATTCTTTTTTGAAAGTAGTGATTTCTTTTGACGACTTCTTCAACGCTCAGTCGGACCGACTGGACGCTTATTTTATCACTTGCCCTGCTCACGTTCGTGCTCGGGACGAGTGAATTTGTCATTGTCGGCATTTTGCCTGATATCGCTGACGGCTTATCCATCTCCATCGCCACGGCGGGGACACTCGTCTCGGCGTTCGCCATCACGTTCGCCATCGGCACGCCACTGACGATGTCATTGACGAGCCATTTACCGAAACGAAAACTGATGCTCGTGCTCACCGCTCTGTTCATCGTCTTCAACCTATTCAGCAGTCTCGCTCCGACGTACGGGATCTTGCTCGTGCTCCGGATGATGACCGCCGTCGTGACGGGCGTGCTCATCTCGCTCGCCATGCTCGTCGCCAGTGAATCGGTACCGACCGGGAAGCGCGGGATTGCCGTCTCGTTCATTTTCGGTGGCTTTACGATGGCGAACGTATTCGGCGTCCCGCTCGGTACGTTCATCGGGCAACGTGCCGGATGGGAAACGACGTTCTTGTTGACGACCGCTTTAGGTGTCGTCGCATTTCTCGCCGTCTACCGCGTCGTCCCGAGTCAGTTGACGAGCGTCAAGACGTCGATTGCCGATCAATTGCGCCTCTTGACGAACCCGCGGATTTTAATCGCATTCTTCATCCCGGCGTTCGGCTTCGGCGCGACGTACGTCGTCTATACGTATCTCGTTCCGATTTTGAAAGGTGTACTCGGCGTCCCGGTCTCTTGGATTAGCCCAATTCTGTTTGCCTACGGGTTCATCTCCATCTTCAGCAATATGGCGGCCGGTAAAATCGCCAGTCACAATCCGATTGGTCGGCTCAGATACGTCTTCCTCATTCAAGCGCTCGTCTTGGCGGCGTTGTATGTGACTACGTCGAACGTGACGCTCGGCCTGATCAATATCGCGTTCATGTCGTTCATGGCGATTCTACTGACGACATCGACGCAAATCTATTTGATCGACTTGGCCGAGAAGTTCAATCCGGACGCCAAAGGCCTGGCTTCATCGCTCATGCCGGTCGCGAGCAACGTCGGCATCGGTATGGGCTCAGCGCTCGGCGGGCTCGTCTATGCGAACGCACCCGTCATGACGCTCGCCCTCGTCGGGGGAGCCGTAGCACTCTTGACGGCATTGTTAACCACCGTCAGTTATAAGCTCGACCAACGTTAAAACAGCGTGCCCACGTCGGGCACGCTGTTTTCATAACCAATCGATGATTTGGTCGATCGTCTCGTCTTGTTGCTCTTTGGCGCTGAGCGGGCTGTCGTTATCCCCATCCTGCGGTCCGTACATCCCAAAGTTGGCGTGATTGCCGTCCTTAATCTGATGGAAGACGGCGTCATTCGGGACGTTGTCACGGCTCGCTTCGATATCAGCCGGTGTGGCCAGACCGTCGATTTCCCCAGAGACGGACAAGACACGCAGATTGCTATCCGCCATCGTACTGATTGGGTACGACGCGAGGAAGATGACGCCCTCGACTTTTTCCTCGTGTTCGAGCGCGTAACCGGACGCGGCCGAACCGCCGAGTGAATGCCCCCCGACGACCCAACGCTCGATGTCTGGATGGGCGGCGATGATGGCATCTGCGGCATCGATATCGGCTATCCCGAGATTTAAGCGCAACGATGGGATGGCGACGAAGATTCCTTCTTCCGCTAACCTTGCTCCATAATAGGCGTACGCCTCTTTCTCGACTTTCGCTCCCGGATACAGAATGAAACCGACCTCGCTCGACGAGTCACCGAACTCGAGACGATTGTCCACTTCCGTCGCCTCCGCCGCGTAATCGAGCGCTTCTTCCGTCGGTCCGTACGTCAGTTGCGTCCACACGAGGAAGCCGATGATGGCGACCAATATGACCCCTAATAGGCCAAGGCCAATCCACTTCAGTTTTTTCTTCATTATATACCTCCATTTGCATCCACTTCCCCGTCACGGTACACTAATAAGAAAAAAGGGAAATACCAGGGGGACATCATGACCAAAAGTTCTGTAACCACGACGATTCAGTGGTTTATTTTTATTTTAGCTACAAACATTGTACCACCGCTCTCCATCGCTGCCTTATTCGAACTGTCGCCAGCCGACACGATGACATTCATCTCACGTTCGCTGTTCGTCTTTGCACTCTTCAGCATCATCCAGACGCTTCTCGGCCACCGACTGCCAATCTTAGAAGGACCGGCCGGGATTTGGTGGGGCGTGTTCACACTCTATGCCTCCATCGGTCCAGCACTTTATGGTAGCGGACAAGAGACGCTCCAAGCGCTCGGTTTCATGTTGTTCTTGAGTGGTGTGCTCGGTGTGGTCATGACCGTCACCGGTCTGTTGCGACGGATGCTGTCGTTGTTCACCCCACAAGTGCTCGGGGTCTATATGATTCTGCTCGTCCTGCAACTGTCGGGTGCCGTCATCAAAGGCGGCTTTGGCGTGACCGAGGACGGCATTAACATCGTTCAAGCCGTCGCGACGGCCGGTCTCGTGTTGTTCGCGCTCACGCTCGAGCGTAGCCGGTTCAAACAGTATGGACTCGTCATGACGCTCATCGCCGGATTTTGGTTGTTCAACTTGCTCGGACTAGGCAACCCGATCGTCCGTTCCGAGTCATTCTTCCTTGTTCCTGAACTGTTCCCGTTCGGAACGTGGGTGTGGGATTGGAACTTGCTTCCGACTGCGTTTGTCATCACGCTCCTTCTCATGACGAACGTCCTTGCCAATATCAAATTGATTGAACGCATCGTCAGCTCGCGTGAGAAGCGTCAAATCGAAGGCAACGTCCCGGCATCTGGTGTCGTCAGTGGGATCAGTCAAATGGTGGCGGGCATGTTTGGGACACCGGGACCGGTCGCCATCTCTGGAACGGCTGGTTTCTTATCCTCGACGGAGAGCGTTCATCGCTCACCACATCTCGTGGCCCATGCTGTGATGATGTTGCTCGCCCTCATCGGTCCGTTCGTCTCGCTCATCGCGAGCATCCCGGCCGCCGTCGGATACGCCATCGTCACCCCGCTCATCGCGACGATGATTATCATCGGAATTAACGAGGCAGCGTTCGAATTGAATCAAAAGACGGCGTCACTCACTGTCGGGCTCCCGCTCGTCATCGGAGCCGGCGCGATGTTGCTCCCGCCTGGAGCAATGAACGATTTGCCGCCACTCTTGGCGACCGTGTTCTCGAACGGACTCGTCCTCGGAACAATCGTCGCCTTGACGACGGCCATCCTTAGCCGCATCCACGACTAAAAAAAACTGACCTCGCGCGAGGTCAGTTTTTTTCGGTTACGTGCATATGGAACGCTGCATCGTGCGGCAAGACGGCACCATCTTCGGCCTCGAAGTGCGCACGGTCCTTGACGTAGGCAGCAATCGAAATCGTATCGCGGTGCAGTGCTCGTTTGAACGCCTGCTCGGCTGTGACAGGTGTCCCGTCGTCGTTTTTCAACTCAAGACCCATCAGTTTATAGCCGAGCGTCTGTCCGCCGCGACGCATCTGACACGCCTCGAGCGCATAGGCGACGAGCGTCGGCGTGATGACGGTATGGACGAACTCGCTCTTCACTTTTTTACGGACGAGCTGTTCGACGCCGTAACTGACCAATCCAGCGATGACGCTATCAATCAATACGGCTTTCGTCCGTTTTTTCGTCAGTCGCTTCATTGGCTCATCCTCTGCATCATACCAGACGTCAATACTTCGATGCCTTGTCCTTCTTCGGCGGCCATAATCAAGGCACGCGCCACATGAAGCGCTTGAATCGGTGCGGCGTCTGGGAGTTTATCGAGCAAGAACGGTTGGAGCGGACGGCTGAAGACCTCGGCTGCTTTCTCGCCGAGACGGAACTCCTCCCGATCCCCGAGCAAGAGCGACGGACGGGCGATAATCAAGTGCTCGAAGCCGAACACTTTGAGCCCGTTCTCGAGCTCCCCTTTCACGCGGTTGTAGAAGAAAGGTGACCGAAGTGACGCGCCTTGCGCCGAGACGACGGCGTAACGTGTCGCCCCGTGTCGTTTCGCGACGCGTGCCACTTCAAGCGGCAAGTCGAGATCGACATGTTTGAACGCCTGACGTGAACCAGCGACGGCAATCGTCGTCCCAAGTGCGCAGTAGACGTCATCGATGTGCGGCAACGCCTCGTCCATCTCTTCGAATCCGACGACTTCATGCAGTTTCGGATGACTCCATCGTTTCGAGCGGCGGACGATTATCCAGACTTGATCATACCGTTCTTGTTCGAGCAACTGTTCGACGAGTTCGCGTCCGATCAATCCGGTGGCGCCAACGACAAGTGCAGTTTTCCCCATGCTTGTTCCCCCCTAGTTACGTAGTTCCTTTCAGTCTAGCTGACTTGCCGGTTATCGGCAACGACCTCGGCCGGACGGAACCGGTCGACGAGTCGGAAGAACCCGTTCAATAACAAGGCAGTGAACGATCCGGCGACGATGGCACTGTCCGTGAACAACTGCACCGCTTCCGGCATATTTGCGACGATGGCCGGGTTGGCCGTGATGCCAAGCCCGACACCGATCGACAAGGCGATTGTAATCAAGTTCTCATTTTTCGCAAAATCAACTTGGCTCAAAATCCGAATCCCGGACGCGGCGACCGTGCCGAACATGACGAGCATCGCCCCACCGAGAACTGGTTTCGGAATCAATGTCGTGAACGTCGCGACTTTCGGCAAGAAGCCCAGTAAAATCAACAGACCGCTCGTCCAGAAGATGACGCGACGCGATTTGACGCCTGACAATTGGACGAGTCCAACGTTTTGACTGAACGTCGTGTACGGGAAGCTGTTGAAAATCCCTCCGAGAATCGTTGCCACACCCTCGGCCCGATATCCTTTCGTCAGCTCGTTCGAGCCAATCGGTTTTTTCGTGATATCGCTCAGTGCCAAGAAGACACCCGTCGATTCAATCATCGAGATGATGGCCACGAGCGTCATGACGAGGATGGCCGAGACATCAAACGTCGGCATCCCGAAGTAGAACGGTTGTACCATTTGGAACCAACCAGCCTCACGGACCGGGCTGAAATCGACGAGACCGAGGAATGCGGCGACCCCTGTGCCGATCAAGACCGCAAACAAGACGGCGGCCGCCCGTGTGAACACGGTACCGATTCGGTTCAAGACGAGAATCAAGCCGATGGTCAAGCCACCGAGCGCCAAGTTTTGCATCGAAGCGAAGCCAGGCTCACCCGGCATCCCGCCGCCGATGTCATTGATGGCGACCGGGATGAGCGAGAGACCGATAATCGTCACGACTGAGCCGAGCACGACCGGCGGGAAGAAGCGGGCCAGTTTTCCGACAAAACCTGAAATTAAGATGACGATGATCCCGCTCGCGATGAGCGCCCCATAGATGGCGGTGATTCCGCTCGAACTACCGATGGCAATCATCGGACCGACCGCGGTGAACGTACAACCGAGCACGACCGGCAGACCAACGCCGGTAAAACGAGTCGTCCATACTTGTAACAGCGTCGCGACACCACACATGAACAAATCGATTGCGACGAGATACGCGAGTTCCGTCGGACCGAGTCCGATGGCGCCACCGACGATGAGCGGGACAATGGCCGCGCCCGTGTACATGGCGAGTAAGTGTTGGAAACCAAGGCTGGCTGTCTTAAACGTATTCATCGGACCACCTCCACGAAGGAAATCTCACCCGCTTCAAGCTTTGCGATCCGGGCGAGTGACTCGACTTGATAGCCTCGTTCGAGCAACTTGTCCCGTCCCGGTTGGAACGACTTCTCGATGACGATGCCGACACCGGCGACGACCGCCCCGGCGGATTCGACGAGCTGCGTCAAACCGAGAGCGGCTTCCCCGTTGGCAAGGAAGTCATCGATGACGAGCACGCGCTCCCCGGGTTGGACGAAGCGTCGGCTCAAACTGATGCGGTTCGTCTCTTGTTTCGTGAACGAATAGACGTCCGCTTCAACGAGATCGTCTTGGAGTGTAAGTGATTTACGTTTACGTGCGAAAACGAACGGGATGTTCATCTCAAGCGCCGTCATCATGGCCGGAGCGATTCCACTCGATTCCAATGTGACGATGCGGTCAATTCCCTCGTCACGGAACCGGTCTGCGAACTCGCGTCCGATGGCTTGCATTAAGACAGGATCGACTTGATGGTTCAAGAAGGCATCGACTTTCAATACGTGTTCGGACAACGCTTGTCCTTCATCTCTGATTTTGTCTTCTAACTGCTTCATTGTTTTCCCTCCAATAAAAAAATGCGATTCGTCACCCCAACCCGGGGACGACGAACCGCATGGAAACAAAACGAATGCACACGACAAGCGTCACCCGTAGTCGAACCATTTACGGTGGTTCGGTAGAGACTTGTGAGCCATATTCTCACGGATATACGAGTGCGAATCTTTTATTTATATAAGATAGGACTTATTCTAGACGATATTTTATAAATTGCAACCCGTTTTGGAAAAGACGGCTAAAAGTTCGATTTTTCTGAAACTGCTGTATACTAAAGATACTGGAAAAACGAGAGGAGCTACGTCCATTATGAAGCTATTCGTATTAGGGGCCACAGGCCGGACCGGTCATCAGTTTGTCGACCAGGCCATCGAGCACGGCCACCATGTGACCGCCTTCGTGCGGGAACAGAAAAAACTCATCCGGACACCGCAACTTGAAATCATCGAAGGCGACGTCACAGACAGCGCCGCACTGACGAACGCACTCGCTGGTCATGATGCTGTCATCAGCTGTCTCGGAACCGACTTGAGCGATCCCGACTTCTTGGCCCGCGTCACCGATGCGCTCGTCCCGGCACTGAAAGCAAACGCCATCAGTCGGGTCGTCTATCTCGCCTCGGCCGGAATCGACAAAGAGATTCCAGGTATCGCCGGCACGGTCGTCACGTTCATGCTTCGGAAACCGCTCCGTGATCACCGGGCCGCGGTCGATTTATGGCGCAACTCGTCGTTCGATTACACGATCGTGCGGCCGATGCAACTGACGGACGGTCCTCGGACGTCAGCGTATCGCACATCCGTCGACAGCATTCCCGACAACGGCAAACAGATTTCACGGGCCGATGTCGCCCAATTCATGCTGAACGCCGTTGAAGACCAACTCTTCATCCGCCAATCGGTCGGACTGGCGTACTAATTTTTTTGAATCCATGCTACAATATCGGATAGTCAACTTTGAAGGGAACGAATAAGAAATATGAGTATATTAACAGTACAAAACTTGAGCCACGGTTTCGGTGATCGCGCCATTTTAAATGACGTGTCTTTCCGTCTATTGAAAGGCGAACACATCGGCCTCATCGGAGCGAACGGTGAAGGAAAATCTACGTTCATGAACATCATCACGCGTAAGCTCCAGCCGGACGAAGGCAAAATCGAATGGGCGAAAAACGTCCGTGTCGGTTACCTTGACCAGCACGCTGTCCTCGAACGTGGGATGACGATTCGGGACGTGTTAAAGAGCGCGTTCCAATACTTGATTGACACCGAAACACGAATCGGTGAGCTCTATATGGAAATGGGCGATGCGACACCTGAACAGATGGACGACATGCTCGCCGAAGTCGGCGAACTGCAGGAAATGCTCGATTCGAACGACTTCTATATCATCGACGCGAAAGTCGAAGAAGTTGCACGCGGTCTCGGTATTTTAGATGTCGGACTCGACCGTGACGTCACGGACCTCTCAGGTGGTCAGCGGACGAAAGTATTGCTCGCGAAATTGCTTCTCGAGAAGCCGGACATCCTTCTCCTCGATGAGCCGACCAACTATTTGGACGAGGCCCACATCGAGTGGTTGAAGCGTTATCTCCAGAACTACGACAACGCCTTCATCTTGATTTCGCACGATATCCCGTTCTTAAACAGCGTCATCAACTTGGTTTACCATATGGAGAACCAAGACTTGTCACGCTATGTCGGGGACTACGACAAGTTCATGGAAGTGTACGAGATGAAACGCTCGCAGCTTGAATCGGCTTATAAACGCCAGCAGGCAGAAATCGCCGACTTGAAAGACTTCGTCGCCCGCAACAAGGCACGTGTGTCGACACGGAACATGGCGATGTCGCGCCAGAAAAAACTCGATAAGATGGACGTCATCGAACTGAGTGCGGAACGTCCAAAACCAGAGTTCCGGTTCTTGCAGGCACGCACGTCAGGTCGTCTCATCTTTGACGCCAAAAATCTCGTCATCGGTTATGATGAGCCGCTCTCACGACCACTCGACCTCCAAATGGAGCGCGGTCAGAAGATTGCCCTCGTCGGTGCGAACGGGATCGGGAAAACAACGCTGTTGAAGAGCCTTCTTGGCATGATCAACCCGCTTGAAGGAACCGTCGAACGCGGTGAGTTCTTGGAGATTGGGTACTTCGAACAAGAAGCGGCCGTCAGCAACAACACATGTATCGAAGAGATTTGGAGCGAGTTCCCATCACTCAACCAGCAACAAGTCCGTGCCATGCTCGCGAAATGCGGTCTCATGACGAAGCATATCGAGAGTAAAATCGCGGTCCTCAGTGGTGGAGAGAAGGCGAAGGTCCGTCTCTGTAAGCTCCAAAACAACGAATCGAACTTGCTCCTCCTCGATGAGCCGACGAACCACTTGGATGTCGACGCGAAGGAAGAGTTGAAACGTGCGTTGAAAGAATATAAAGGCAGTATCCTACTCATCAGTCACGAACCAGAGTTCTATCAAGACATCGTCACCGACGTCTGGAACTGCGAATCGTGGACGACAAAAGTATTCTAATCCGTGTAGAGGAAGTGGCGTATGGCTGGCCCGATTCAAGTAAACGAACGTATCGTTCTATATGACATCATTCGAGGGTTTGCCCTATGCGGCATCTTTCTCGTCAACATCCCCACAATGCTCGGAAGCGACTGGATTTCCGGTCGCGCCGACTATGCGGGGAGCGATTTACTCGTTCGGACGCTATTCGATTTGTTCGTCCAGACGAAGTTTTACACGATTTTCTCGCTCTTGTTCGGAATCGGCTTCTCGATTTTTCTCGAGCGCTCATATGCGCGCGGGGACTCGGTCGCCCGTTATATCCGCCGTATCGTGATTTTGTTTCTATTCGGACTCGTTCACCTGGCCATTTGGTCGGGTGACATCTTACATACGTACGCGATGTGGGGCTTGTTGCTCCCACTGTTTTATGGATTAAGCAACCGGGCGATTTTGACATGGGCATGGAGTTTGTTGATTGGGAGCTTTTTACTCTTCTATGTCTCATCCATGTACTTAGAATTATCGCTCGGATTTAGGTTTAGTGGTGATCCTTTCCCGGCAATCTTTAATTCTGGATTCGGCCCATGGTTCGACTATCGCTTAGACGAAGAGATTTTTGACATGTTCCAAAACTCATTTTTTGTCGGGGTTGAAATTCTAAGCCTGTTCTTGTTCGGACTTTATATCGGACGGGAACGGAAACTCCTCACGTGGAGCATCCGAGGATTGACACGGACGGCCATCATCTGTACGATAGCGGCCCTTCCGTTCTTCGCAGTCATTATTTGGCATCACTACGGTAGCGGTGCCGAATATTCGGCGACGAACTCTGCGGCTGTCCTCGTCTCTGGGAAACTGCTCGCGACGACGTACGTCTGTCTCTTTACGATTGCCGTCCGTAACGGGCGCGCATTCCGTCCACTGCAGGCGCTCGGCCGTATGGCGCTGACGAACTATTTGACGCACACGCTCGTCGTCGTCCTGCCGGTCATCGCCCTCGGCTACTACGGTCGTCTGTCGTTGACGGAAGGATTGTTCTTAAGCATCGCAATTTTGATTGCCCAAGCGTTCTTCTCGATGTGGTGGCTCAAATCGCATCGATATGGTCCGTTCGAGAAGTTATGGCGCATCGGAACATATGGAAGACAATCCAACTAGAGGGACGCCGGTTCATGCTGTTCGTGATTACGAAATCCTGACAATATATATGCGAACAAGGCTCGAAGCAGACGCTTCGAGCCTTGTTCGTTATAAAACAAAAAATGAACGCCCAGTCGATCGACAGGACGTCCATGCATTTCTTAGTTTGTGGCTGCAGCAGTCAACACAGGCACAATTTGTTTTTTACGTGAGACGACACCAGGGAGTGTCGCAAGGCCATCGACCAATTTGACGTTGAACGCCTGCTCGAATAGGTCAGTCTTCTTACCGACAACGAGTGCTTCTGAATCGTTCGTCAAGATGTTCGTGATGGCGAAGACAAACAAATCGAGTTCTTTGTCTAATATCTTCACGGCCATTGCCGCTTCGACTTCAGCTTTACGGCTCAATACATCGTTCGCGTCGACCGTGTTCACTTGAGCAATCTCGATGCGGTAGTCGCCCATCGCAAACTCTTTCGCGTCGAGCGAGATGAGTTCTGGGATCGTCTTTTGGCTAAGGTCCGCTCCGGCTTTCAACATCTCGAGACCGTATGTCTCGATATCTGTACCAGAGATAGCTGCGAGTTCTTTTGCCGCTTTGATGTCCTCGTCCGTGCATGTCGGTGACTTGAACAAGAGCGAGTCCGAGATGATCGCCGATAGCATCAATCCTGCCATGTCAGGCGCGATTTCGACACCGTGCTCTTTATAGAGTTTGAGCAAAATCGTCGCCGTGCATCCGACAGGCTCCGCCCGATAGTAGAGGGCATCTGCTGTTTGGAAGTTGGCGATACGGTGGTGATCGACGACTTCGAGGATGCGTACGTCCTCGATGTCTTCCGCGCTTTGTTGGAACTCGTTATGGTCGACCAAGATGACCGAGTTCACTTCGTCCGAGACGCGTTCCACGAGGCGTGGTGCTTTGACGCGGAAGTGGTCGAGCGCATATTGCGTCTCCCCGTTCACTTCACCGAGGCGGATCGCCTCGGCGTCCATCCCTAACTTTTTCTTGAGCTCCGCGTAAGCGAGCGCCGAGCAAATCGTATCTGTGTCTGGATTTTTATGTCCAAAGACTAGTACTGTACTCATCATACATTCTCCTCACTATGATAGTTTTCCCTTATCCATTATAACGTCTATACTCATTCTTTCAATTCCCAAACAAAAAGAGCCACTAGGGGCTCTTTACGCTTGTTCGTCTTCGTCCGTCTTTTCGAGGTCCGAATGATCCCCTTTTGAATCTTCTTCGTGCGAAATATCCGGTTGGTCTCGTTTCAACTTCTCTTGTTCTTCTTGTTCACGCTTTTTATCTTGTTCTGACATCTGTCTCATCCTTTCGGTTTTGTCATGTCGTAGACTCTTCCCCGAGCTGGATGGCTTCAAACGGATGTATTCTTTCTGTTAACAAACTGTGATGTCACGCTTGAACGAATACGACCTCGTCGCCTCGAATCTCGACGTTGACGTCTTGTCCTTGGAACAACCATTCATCCTGTTCAGCCACGACGAAGCGAATCCCGTCCGCTTCCGTTTCGACCGCCGCGTTGTCGACATCTTCTGTGATGACCCCCACTGAGAAACCGTGCGTCAAATCGGTCGAACCCCCATATTTAGCGAATAAACGCACCGTCTGGCCAGCCTCGACCTCCATCTCATCTTTAAAAAATTGGAGTGCTTCTTCTGTCACGTTAATCTTCATCTGTCATCCTCCTCTCGACTTCTGTTTCCATTCTAATCGTTTCAGAAAAGACGAGCGAGGAAGTTGCCTAGAGTGTCGTCCCCGGCAAATACGTGACCGTTAAACTGTTTGTGACCGAAGCTGCACCGTTCATTTCATCAAACGTCACGTCGAACAGCGTCCGGCCGATGTCTTCATTTGGCGAGTGCATCGTCGACAGACCGAATGCCTGACCGATCGGATGACCATCGAAGCCCAGGATGGCGACTTCATCGGGGATGCTGACACCGCGACGGCGTAATTCCCCTAAAAAACCGAGCGCCACATAATCGGACGAGAAAAAGAGCGCTCGAGGACGCTCTTGTTGACGCAGAAACGCATCGGCCAGTCCGATTCCGTCCTCACTCGTCAAGTAGCCGGTCCAGACCCATCGCTCACGCGCAAGTTCGACTTCATCGAAGTACGCCTGCTGACGCGCGATTGAGCTTGGACTGTCTTGTCGTGACAACACGATGCCGATCTCGTTATATCCGGCTTGCATCAACACGCGCAAACCGGCGACGAACGCGGTGTAATGATCGACGTGGACCGAAGAAATCGTCTGCGGCGCCCCGACGGTCGCGACCGTGATCGGACCAAACTGTCGATACGTTTCCATCTCATCGAATGACATCGTATGGGATAACAAAATCGCCCCATCGACTTCACGGTGCTTCAATAAATCAAGCGCTTGCCGCTCTTGGTCGAGTTGATATTCTGTCTGCCACATGACGAGTCGGTAATCTCTTTGGAGGGCAGCTTTCGCGAGCCCGTTGACGAACAGTCCATAATACGGATGATCTAAATACGGCAACACGACGACGAAACGCTGTGTGCGACCGGTCGATAACGTCAGCGCCTGCTGATTCCGTAAATAGCCGAGCTCGGCCATCGCCCGTCGCACCCGTTCACGCTTCTCTTTCGACACGTATGGGTGCTCATTGAGCACGCGCGACACCGTCGTCACGGATACGTCCGCATATTTTGCGATATCTCGAATGTTCGCCATCCTGTC
Source organism: Exiguobacterium sp. E4787 (assembly GCF_018618375.1). NCBI lineage: Bacteria > Bacillati > Bacillota > Bacilli > Caryophanales > Exiguobacterium > Exiguobacterium sp. E4787. The sequence continues at coordinate 18,751 of NZ_JACSLY010000006.1, forward strand.
TCACCTCAATTTGTCAGTCTTTGCATATAGTGTACCCACTCTGCCTCCTGACTGTCACCTTTCGCAATCACTTGTTTCCGGATCGCTTGGACGAGACGAAACCGTTCTTCGACGGGTAGATGAAGAAACTCGTCTTGGAAACGGGCGCACAACATTCTTCCGAGCGGCGTATACAACTGATTGATGACGAGTTCGTAGACGATCCCACTACACCATGTCTTCCAAGTTGTCGGATTCATGTTCTTTCCCTCCTTTGACTTAACCGTACAGTCTGAAACGCGTTTCAGAGCAAGTACTATTTTTATTTTGTCTATTTCCGAACATTCAGCGCTTACATGAGAATAATTTAGGTATTTTCACTCAAAATCATTGACGACAGCCTGCTCATTTTGTATAGTCATCAAGTTGATAACGTTAATTCGAAGATTGACGAACATTATTGTTCGGAGATTACTAATGATAGGGAGTTTTATTCATGAATTTTTTTCAATTGAAACAACATGGAACGAACGTTAAACAAGAAGTGATGGCCGGCATCACAACGTTCGTGACGATGGCATACATCTCCGTCGTCAACCCGGCGATTCTGTCAGACGCCGGTATCCCGTTCGCACAGGCGTTCACGGCGACCATCATCGCCATCTTGATCGGTACTGGACTCATGGCATTCTATGCCAATCTCCCGATTGCTGTCGCACCAGGGATGGGACTGAACGCATTCTTCGCGTATACGCTCGTCGCTCAGCAACAAATTGCTCCGTCAGCCGCGCTCGGCGTCGTCTTCGTCTCATCGGTCTTCTTCTTGATTTTGTCGCTGTCACCGATTCGGACGAAACTGATTCAAGCCATTCCGGCGTCGCTCAAGCATGCCATCACGACCGGTATCGGGTTGTTCATCGCCTCGCTCGGATTGAAGTTGTCAGGTCTCATCGTTGCGGATGAGGCGAACCTTGTCCGTCTCGGGGACTTGTCATCACCGAGTGTCTTGCTCGTCCTCGGTGGTTTGATCGTCTCGGCGCTCTTGTTCTCGCGGAACGTGCCGGGCTCACTCCTCATCGGGATGGTACTTACCGGAATTGCCGCCTTTTTCATGGGTCTCTTGAAGATTGAAGGCGTGACGGCGATGCCGACATTGCCGGAAGGACTGATGGTCAACCCGGTCACGGCGTTCTCAGACGTCATCCAATACGGCTTGTTCGGTGCCGTCTTGTCATTCTTCCTCGTCACGTTATTCGATACGACGGGAACACTCGTCGGAGTCGGAAAACAGGCCAACCTGTTGAAAGAGGATGGGACGATTGAGAACGGTCACCGCGCCTTGTTCGCCGACTCGCTCGCGACAATGGGTGGCTCGCTCGTCGGGACGAGCCCGTCGACGGCCTACATTGAGTCAGCTGCCGGTGTCGCTCAAGGCGGACGGACCGGTCTCACGACAGCGGTCGTAGCCGGTTTGTTCGGACTGACGTTGTTCTTCAGCCCGCTCATTGGTGCCATCTCTGGTGTAGCCGCCATCACGGCGCCGGCGCTCATCATCGTCGGAGCACTCATGTTGACGAACGTCCGCTATATCGATTGGACGGACTTCAGCGAATACTTCCCGGCGTTCATGACGATTCTCATCATGCCGCTCTCGGGCAGTATCGAACGCGGGATTGCCTTCGGATTCATCCTGTACCCAATCTTCAAAGCGATGAACAAAGAGACGGTCCACCCGCTCATCTACTTGTTCGGCGCACTGTTCATTTTGGAAATGTTCTTCTTATAAGTTAGATTCGTGCCCTCGTCGACCGACGGGGGTTTTTCTGTTATCGAGCACGGGAACACTGTCGTATATCAGTTCTATCCTGAATCTCGATTCATTATCATTTAGTTCTCAATTAGTAAGGATTTGACATTTATTTGAGAGATTCGTTCCATTTTTCTGTTTTGTGTCTATTTATTATGGAATAATAACCGTGAAACCGTTTACGAATTAAACTATGAACCGGAAAGAAGGAATGGACATGCCTAAAGTGGCACTGTTCGTCACTTGTCTCTCTGATACGTTGTTCCCATCGGTAGGACAAGCGACGGTCGAACTATTAGAACATCTAGGTTGTGACGTCAGTTTCCCGTTTGAGCAGACGTGTTGCGGGCAGCCCGCCTATAACAGCGGCTACCATGAAGAGACGAAGAAGATTGCGAAGCATATGATCGAGACGTTCGAGAAGGCTGATGCCGATTATATCGTCGGCCCGTCCGGCTCTTGTGTCATGATGATGCGCGACTATCCGCACTTGTTCAAAGACGACCTCGCCTGGAAGATGCGGGCCGAGGCCCATGCGGCGAAGACGTTCGAGTTGACGCAGTTCATCGTCGACGTGCTCGAAGTGACGGACGTCGGGGCCAAGTTCCCGGCCAAGGCGACGTACCACGCCTCGTGCCATATGACGCGCTTGCTCGGCATCGAGGCGGCACCGGGTCAGCTGCTTAAAAATGTCGACGGCTTGACGATGCTCCCACTCGAGAACGTCCACAACTGTTGCGGCTTCGGGGGAACGTTCTCCGTCAAGATGCCGGACGTCTCGGTGCAGATGGTCGATGAGAAGGTCGAATCCATCTTGAACTCCGGGGCCGAGGTGCTCATCGGGGCGGACGCCTCGTGTCTGATGAACATCGGGGGACGCCTCCATAAACAGGGCCATCCGATCAAAGTGATGCATATCGCGGAAGTGTTGAACGAAGGGGTGAAACAAGCATGAGCATGGGGATTCGGTTAGATGAGAAGTTTCAGGAGCGACGCAAGGACGGGATTGATAACCCGTTCATGCGTCAAGCCGTCAGTTCGGCACAGAACCGTCTGCGCGACGGAAGATTGAACGCGGCAGGTGAGCTTGGGGATTGGGAAGCGTTTCGGGACCACTCGGAAGAGATTCGCCAACACGTGCTCGAGCATCTCGACTATTACTTATATCAACTGAGCGAGAATATTTCCAAACGAGGCGGCAACGTCTTCTTCGCCGAGACGCCGGAAGAAGCGAACCGGTACATCCGGGAAGTCGTCCGCGCCAAGAACGCCAAGCATGTCGTCAAATCAAAATCAATGGTGACCGAGGAAATCGGGCTGAACGAGGCGCTCCACGAGGAAGGATGCACGGTCGTCGAGTCCGATCTCGGGGAATGGATTCTGCAGCTCGACAACGACCCGCCATCGCATATCGTCGCCCCGGCCCTCCATAAAGACCGGAACGCCGTCCATGAGACGTTTACGGCGCACGGCTACGAAGGGACGAACGACCCGACCGAACTCGGCCGGTACGCCCGTCGAGAGCTCCGGAAAGACTTTTTGAAAGCGGAGGTCGGCATCACCGGCTGTAACTTCGCCATCGCCGAGAGCGGTGCCGTCGGTCTCGTCACGAACGAAGGCAACGGCCGCATGGTGACGTCGCTTCCGGACACCGTCATCTCGGTCATGGGGATGGAGCGGATCGTACCGTCGTATGAGGAGTTCGAGGTGCTCGTCAATATGCTATGTCGGAGCGCCGTCGGTCAACGACTCACCTCGTACATCACGACGTTCGCTGGCACGCGCGGTCACGGCGAAGTCGACGGACCAGAGGAGTTCCATCTCGTCATCGTCGACAACAAACGCTCTGGTATCCTCGGCACACAGTTCCAATCTGTGCTCCAATGCATCCGCTGTGCGGCCTGTATTAATGTCTGCCCAGTCTACCGCCATATCGGTGGTCACGCCTACGGCTCAATTTATCCGGGCCCGATCGGTGCCGTACTCGCCCCGCTCCTCGACGGATACGAGAATTATAAAGAATTGCCATACGCCTCGAGCCTATGCGGTGCCTGTACGGAAGCCTGTCCGGTCAAAATCCCGCTTCACGAGCTGTTGATTGAGCATCGTCGGGTCATCGTCGAGGAGAAGAGACAATCACCGTTCGTCGAGCGCATCGCCATGAAAGGCTTCGCCGTCACATCCTCGAGTCCGTTCTTATTTGAAGCGGCCGAACACATCGCGCCGTTCGCATCGTCCCCGTTCACGAAAGCGGGACAAATCGACAAAGGGTTACCGGCGTGGACGGATTCGAAAGACTTACCACAACCCGCCAAGCAGACGGTGCGGGATTGGTTCAAGAAACGGGGGAATGCAGAATGAATCCAGGCACAATCACCAATCGCGAGGATTTTCTAAAACGAATCGCAGGGCAACTCGGACGTGACGTCGATTTGACGCCGCCGAAACGAGTGTATAAGCACCGACCGCAAGACGAGGTGTTGAAAGATGCGTCCGACGAGGAACTGCTCGAAACGTTCCGGATGGTCGCGACACGCATCCACACCGACGTCGTCGAATGCGAGTCGGCCAACCTCGATGATACGCTCCGTCTGTTAATTGATCGGTATGAAGGGAAGGCCATCATCGCTGAACATGACGACCGGATTCAGGCGTGGGCCCCAAACACGAGCGAATCGTTTGACTGGTGGGATGTGGAGCGCCCGGAAGACAGCCGTGCCCTCGCCATAAAAGCCGATATCGGCATCACGATTGCCGACCAGGCCCTCTCCGAGAGTGCAACCATCGTTCAATACGCAGCACCCGGCAAGTCACGTACAATCAGCCTATTGCCGCGCGACCATATCGCCATCATCCCGAAATCGGTACTTGTCCCGCGGATGACGCAGGCGGCCAAACAATTGGCCGACCTCGACCGCTCCGGTGAGCTCAACTCGCCGAACGGAGTCAACTTCATCTCAGGTCCATCGAACTCGGCCGATATCGAGATGAATTTGATTGTCGGGGTGCACGGACCAGTCCGTGTCGCCTACTTGCTCGTCCACGATCTGTAAACAAAAAGACTCGCGCGTGAATAGCTCACGCGCGAGTCTTTTTCATACTTATTCGACGGTGATGCTCCCGTTGGAGCTCGTCAGTTTGAGTTCGACCGTCCCGTCCCCGAACGTCCGCTCGTTCGCCCGATCCCCGAACAGTTCGACTTTGCCGTTTCTCGTCTTGGCCCGGATGACGGCGTCACGCGGATCTCGCTTCAAACGCACATCGATGCGTCCGTTGTTCGTTTTCAGACGGACCGGATACTCGAGCACATCGATGACACAGTCGATTCGTCCGTTCGATGTCTTCGCCTCGACTGCCCCTGTCACGTCATGGATATCGAGACGGCCGTTCGACGACTGAACCTCGAGACGATCCACAGTCGAGCCAAGCACTTCCACGCGTCCGTTCGACGATTGCGCGTCAAGGTCCTGCCCTGTCATCGACGTGAGACTGACTTTCCCGTTCGAAGAGCGGAACGAGCCTCGCTTGGCGCTAACAGTATGGCCCGTGATGCTCCCGTTCTCACTCTCAACTTCGACCGATGCGGCCTCGAGATTGCGCACGTCACAGGAGCCGAGACGATTTTTCAAGACGACTTGCTCATACGCATGGCGTGGTAGCTCGACGTGTAACACCGGTGCCTTTGTCACTGCCCAGGCGAACAAGTTCGACAGACCGAACCGGCGCTCTGATTCGATTCGAATCTCCAGGGTGTCCCCAACGATCTCCATCGTCACCCCGTGGTCCCGTTCCGTCTCGAGCGTGGCGTAGGCAAAGCCGTCATGAGACGGCACGACTTGGACGTGTGCTTGCAGGACGTTAATCGAGACGTTGCGAAACGCCACGTTCTGGCTTTTGACAACGGCCGGTTCTTTTCGTACGTCAGGCGATGGATCGACCGAACCAAGCAACTCGCTCGCGAGCGCGCTTGGCGCCCCGAGTTCCTCAATCATCGCCGCATCTGTCTTCCCGTCGATTCGTCCACTCGCAAAGTATTCCGACACATCCCGTAAAATGTCGACCCGCTCGATGACGCTCATTCCCATCAGTAACCGTTCGAGTTCCAATAAATATTGTTCTTCTGTCATTTGTCCGTTCCCCCTTCAATCAATTCGTTGACACCGGTCGTGAACGCTTCCCATTCCGCACGTAGTTCTGCCAAATGAGCTTTCCCCTGCTCTGTGATCGTGTAATACTTTCGCGGTGGTCCTTCTGCCGACTCCTTTAAGTACGTTGTGAAGTACCCGTCCGAGGTGAGTCGCCGCAGGAGCGGATAGACGGCCCCTTCCGAGATGGCGACTTTTGCCGAGATGGCTTGCACGAGCTCATACCCGTATCGGTCATGCGTCTCGACGAGCGCGAGCACACATAAATTGAGTACGCCTTTCTTGAACTGAGGGTTCATTTCTTCGCCTCCTCTACTATATATTAAACAATAGCTTATCATTCACTATTATTCAATAAATAATAGTTAAATTTCCGCTTATTTCTTGATTGGTGGAAACAACTGGTTCAAATCTGTACAATGAAGGAACGACACTCGCAGGATATTTGTCACAGTAGGAACGTACGCAGTTCCAGGAAGGAACGGTCTTTATGAAAGCATGGATTGACCAGCGGATCGGAAGACAGTTTTTATTCGTCTTCTATTTATTCATCGGACTGATCCTCCTTACCTCACTCGCCGTGTACATGTATACGGAAAACCGAATCGAACAAACGACGTCATCGCTCGAGAACATTAGTGAACGTCGCACGAACGCGACTGAACTATTCGAGACGTGGCAGTCGATGCAATATGAAATGCGCGGGTATGTCATCCTCGGCGACGATGCGATGCTCGCCCGCGTGAAAGAAAAACAAGACTTAATTGAGATTCAGACTGCATGGTTCGAGACGAACGCGGTCACTGAAAAAGAGAAGACGTATGCAAGCGACGCACGGACGCTATTCTCGGCCTATCAACAACGCGTCATGCCGAGTCTAGAGCGATATGTCATCGCCAAACGCGAAGGGACGGTCACAGAACCGTTTTTGAAAATGCCGACGCTCGGTAAAGTGACACCGCAAGCGGAACCGCCTGCCGACCGCAAATTTAAAATCAACTCAAAAAGTGCAGCTGACATGAGTGCGAGCATCGTCGATATGGAGACGGTGTTCACCGAATACCGCAACTCGTTGAATGAAGAAGAGAATCAGTTGCGAGAACAACTCGCCACTCATACAAAGTGGGCGCAAGTGCTCTGGCTCCTCTCCCTCCTCGCCGTGTTGCTCGTCCTCTTTATCGTTGCTCGTCCTTACGTGAAACGATTAACCGGTCAACTTCAAGAGTTGATCGTCAACAGTGAACGATTGGCGGATGAACGCATCATTCCGATTCCAGCGGCCGTATCTTCACGAAACGAGGTCGGACAATTGACGAACTCATTCCGTCAAATGGCCTCTTCGCTCGCGACACAACGCAACCAAGTCGAGGAAGAACGCGAGAAGACGGCGCGCCTCCTGCACTCGATTCGTGATGCGGTCATTTATGTCGAGCATACGACACATGAGAAGTTCGCCAACCAGGCCCTCTTCATCATGTTCAATCAAGCCGCCACGAAACGGAACGAGATGGACTTGTATCGTTTGGATGCCGATTTAGAAGAACTTGGTTTCCAAGTCGATCAGAAAGACTCGTTCTTCTCATTCATGCGCCGCGCGTTTGATGGCGAGAGCATGGAAGAAAGTGTGACGTTCTCGATGAATCAAGAAGAACGCTTCATTCAGATGTATGCGGAGAAAATCCACTTGCGCGGCACCCGTCACGGCACGATGCTCGTCTTCCGGGACGTGACACAAGAGACCGAGGTCGACCGTTTGAAAACGGAACTCGTGTCGACCGTGTCGCACGAACTGCGCACACCGCTCACGAGCATCATCGGTTTCACCGAGTTGCTTCGCTATCGGACGATGCCCGCGGAGCGCATCGATCAATATTTAGGGATGATTCACCAAGAGACGCTCCGTCTCGAAGACTTGATTTCCAACCTGCTCGATGTGCAACGGATGGAGTCCGGAAAACAGACGTACCATAGCCGACCCGAGAGCTTGCATACGATTTTAAAAGAAACGATCGCCATCCATCAAGGTGCGAGTGAACATCATCAGCTCGACCTCGAATGTGATACGAATCTATATGTATACGGTGATCGAGATCGCTTGAGTCAACTGTTCACGAACTTGCTCCACAACGCGATCAAATATTCACCAGAAGGTGGAAAAGTCGCCGTCTGTGTCACGAATGACAAGTCCGATGTCATCGAGATTTCGATTCAGGACACCGGCATCGGCATTCCGACGTCGGCGCTACCGAAACTGTTCGACAAGTTTTATCGCGTCGACAACTCGGCCAGTCGTAAAATCGGTGGCACGGGCCTTGGCCTCGCCATCTGTAAAGAAATTGCCGAAGGACACGGCGGAACGATTCGCGTCGATTCGAGCGTCGGCCACGGCTCGACATTCACCATCATCTTGCCGAAATACGCGGCGGAAGATCAACTAAGCAGTTAATAGACAAAGGGAGACGCCGCTTGACGCGGAGCCTCCCTTTTATCATTGCACTTTATTTTCAGGACCGAATGATGGATAGAGCGACAAGCCTCCGTCCGCGAAAATCGTCGCGCCGGTGACGTATGATGACTCGTCTGAAGCAAGCCATGCCGCAACGGCCGCAATCTGTTCCGGACGACCAATCTCATGAGTCGGGATGAGTGCCTCGAGCCCTTTCTTCTCTTCAGGGTCTTGCATCGTCTCTTCATTGATTGGTGTGTCGATGGCGCCTGGTGCGATGCCATTGACACGAATTTTGTTCGGTGCGTACTCGAGGGCGACCGATTTCGTGAACATCTTCACGCCACCTTTACTCGCCGCATAATGCGTATAGCCTGGACGTGGAATCACTTCGTGCACCGATGACATATTGATGATGTTTCCTTTAATCTCATGGTCGACGAAGTATTTGAGGGCGGCACGTACACCGAGGAACGTTCCCGTCAAATTCGTGTCGATGATTTTCTTCCAGTTATCGAGCTCCATCTCGTGCGTCTTCGCCTCGACCTGTACGCCGGCATTGTTGACGAAAATGTCCATCTTCCCGAACTCCGATACGGCCGTTTCAATCATCTTCTCGGCGAGACCCTCTTCGGCGACGTCCCCTTTGACTGCGACCGCTTTCCCGCCAGCAGCCTCGATGCCTTCAATGACTTTGTTCATCTCGTCCTCGCTGCTACGATAATTCAAGACGACATGAACCCCTTCCTTCGCATATCGTTCCGCGATGGCGCGCCCGAGTCCTTTCGAACTCCCGGTGATGACTGCGACTTTTCCCTTTAGTTCTGGATAGTTAGCCATATCAATTCCTCCTTCATCTCTTCTCGATTTGTAGTTCCCTCATTCCCCTCTTGTCGAAACCTTTCCGCCTGTTTTTTGAATATTTTTGGTAAATCTACTATACTGAAACAAACTATTCGTTTTCAGGGATTCTCCTGAACGACATACGACTTAACGTTAATGGAGGTGACTCCCCGATTTTTGGGGGAATTTTTGGACAGTCCCATGTTACTCAGCTTATTGATCGTCGCCTTGCTCATTTTTATGACCGCCTTTTTCGTGGCGGCCGAATTCTCCATCGTCAAAGTGCGTGGGGCCCGACTCGACCAACTCGTGCTCGAAGGAAACCGACGGGCCGCTGTCGCCAAGAAAGTGATTGAGAATCTCGATGACTCGCTATCGGCCTCACAGTTCGGCATCACACTCGCTGCCCTCGGGCTAGGCTGGATTGGCGCGGACCAAATCGAAGGGATGATTCAACCGCTCGTCGACCGCTTGAACGTCTCATCGTCGCTCGCGACCATCCTATCTTTCTTGATTGCCTTCTTGCTGATTGCCTTCTTACACGTCGTCATCGGGGAACTCGTCCCGAAAACGCTTGCTGTGCATGAAGCCGAACGCTTGACGTTACTCGTCGCCCGACCGCTCTATTTCTTCACGAAATTACTGTATCCGTTTATCCATGTGTTGAACGGGACGGCCCGGTTGACGTTGCGCTTGTTCGGCGTGCAGACGACCGCACAAGAGACGGCGCACTCGGAAGAAGAACTTAAGATCATCATGACCGAGAGCTTCCGCAGCGGAGAAATCAACGAGAATGAGCTCGCCTACGTTCAAAACATCTTCTCCTTCGACGAACGGATCGCCAAGGACGCGATGGTCCCACGAATGAACATGGTGACCATCGACGAAGAAGACTCGATTGAGACGATTATCGCTACCGTCCAAGAACATCAATACACCCGTTATCCGGTCACGCGTGATGGCGACCGCGATGACGTGCTTGGCTTCATCAACGCCAAACAATTATTCACCGCTCAACTCGTCAAAAGCGATGCCCCGTTCGAGACGTTCATTCATCAGCTTCCGCTCGTGACGGAATTCACACCGCTCCAAGAAGCGATGGTGAAAATGCAGAACGCGCGGACGATGATGTGTCTCGTCATCGATGAGTACGGCGGTACGGCCGGTCTTCTCACGATCGAGGACATCCTCGAGGAAATCGTCGGAGAGATTCGTGACGAGTTCGACCGTGACGAACAGGCTGAAATCACCGAAGTCACACCCGGTCATTACCGCTTGTCCGGTCTCGTCTTGACGCAAGAGATTGAAGAACGGTTCGGCATCGAAATCGAGGATGACGTCGATACAATCGGCGGATTCGTCTTATCGCAAAAAGCGAATGCCCGCACCGGTGAACGGTTCGTCTTACCGGGCGAACATGAACTGATCGTCCGTGAAATCGACAATCACCGCGTCGTTTTCGTCGATTTGATTTTAGCCCATAAAGACGAGATTCAACCTGAACTCGACTGACTCAATGGACCGCCCTCCCCGATTTTTCGGGGAGGGCTTTTCGTGGAGCGGTCGAACTGTCGCTATATTTTCATGTCTTGTCGTGATATACTGCACATATGTTGCTAATTTGAGTGCGTGTCACTCATTGACACAACATCACCGAACAGTTCATCAATGTTCGGTCCAACAACTACAGAAAGAAGGTTACGCATGGAACGTAAACTATTTTTAATTGACGGAAACTCCATGCTGGCCAGTGCCTACTATGGTGCCGCCGCGAGCCGAACGAAAAAAGGACGCGAGGTATCTAAAAACGATCGGAGTGCCGTCATCGGTATGACCGGCCTCATCCGGACGATTCTACGCAGACATCGTCCGACTCATTTCGTCGTCGTGTGGGACGTCTCACGTGAAACATTATGGCGCCGCGAGCTCTATCCAGGCTATAAACGCCGTCGCCGCCAGACACCACCCGAGTTGAAAGCACAAATGGAACTCATGCGCCAATTGCTTGAAGAGAGCGGCATTCCGCAATATCAAGTCGAAGGCTATGAAGGTGAAGATTTGATTGCTCATATCGCTCGGAAGTTTAGCTGTAGCGCCCCTGTCGTCATTATGACGAAAGACAAGGACTTGCTTCAGCTCGTGAGCCCACGCATCACCGTCTGGCTTCAAACGCAAGAGCTGCAACAAATGCAGGCTCGTTGCGACATCAAAGACAATCGCCCGCTCCCGCTCAAGCGACATCTCGAGATTCGCCCTGAGGAGATTGCGGCATTGTACGAGGGATTGAAGCCAAAACAGCTCTCAGCAGTCAAAGCGTTGACAGGAGACCGTTCAGACGGGATTCCACCTGTGGCCGGATTAGATGAAAGTCAATCGGTCCAGTTAATCAAACGCTTCGGTTCGCTCGATAAGCTCTATACGGCGCTCAGCGTCAAAGGCGACAAACGACAATTGATCAATGAAACGATCGCGGCACTGACGTCAGAAGAAGTGCCCCGTAACTTGAGACGCACACGTAAAAAGGCCGAGCGCAACATGGAGCTCGTCCGTCTCGATGTCACGGTGCCAGAACTTGAACACTTGAAACTCGCTCATCTTGAGCTCAGTATCAATTCAAAACGTGTCGAACAAGCGTATCAAAAGCGCGGCATTCGCCTCTCGTTTGATTCAAGTCAAAAGAAAATTTCAGCACGCTAAAAAAGCGCGGACATTAGTCCACGCTTTTTATATTGACCGTGATGCCGTCGTCATCGGTGAGCGACCATTCCGATGTCATCCCGCCGAGTTCGCGATTCGTGGCCGTATCGACCAAGAGCGTCCACGCCTCCAGACCGGCCTCTTGTCCCATCGGCTGGCTTGGTCGGGCCCAGACGTTCGCGCCAATGTGGTGATGATACCCGTCGGCCGCTAAAAATAAGGCGCCCGGATACGAATCGGTCGTCACCTTGAAACCGAGACGATTTTGATAGAATGATTTTGCCGCTTCTAGGGAACGTACTTTGAAGTGGACATGCCCCATCGTCGTCCCGTTCGGAAGACCCGTGAACGGACGGTCGGCCGCCGCCTCAAGCATCGATTCATATTCAACTGGGTCCGTCGACATCTTCACATGACCGTTCGCTTCATATTCCCACTGCTCGCGGGGACGATCGGCGTAGAGCTCGATGCCGTTACCTTCCGGGTCGCTCAAATAGAACGCCTCACTGACCAAATGATCTCCTTGTCCGACTTCAATCCGTTGTTCAATCAAATGACGAAGGATCCGTCCGAGTTCGACGCGGTTTGGCAATAGGATCGCCATATGGAACAAGCCAGCTGTTCGTGGATTTGGACGCACGCCGCTCACTTCATGTAAGACGACGAGCGCCATTTCGTTCGTTCCGAGTGTGACGCGATGTTCTGACGTCTCGAGTACATCCATTCCGATGACGCGCTCATAATATGTTTTCATCATTTCTAAATCGTTGACGCGCAATGTGACGGCGCCGAGTTTAATGTTTGTTAAGTTCATCCTTGATCACCTCTTTCTCAGTATATCCGATAAGTAGCATCGACAGAAGACGGCACAAAAAGGTGGTATAGTTACCTCAAGGATACTGTAGAGAGGAGTGAGACTGATGCCATTGATTTCAAGTTGCGAAGTCGATACCGCGCTCGAGCTGATCACGGGGAAATGGAAACCGTCGATTTTACTCGCGCTCATTAATGGGGACACGTTAAGGTTCAGCGAGTTGAAACGCTCGCTCCCAAATATCAGTCAAAAGATTTTGACGGCACAGCTTCGCGATTTAGAGGAGCAAGACATCATCATCCGCACCATCTATCCCGAAGTTCCGCCTCGTGTGGACTATCGCTTGAGCGAGTATGGGAAGACGTTGATTCCGGTGCTCGAGACAATGAACGCTTGGGGCATCCAACACGCAGAACGTATGCGTCAAAAATAATTGTCCACATGTGGATAACCCGTTTCCGCATTCCCATCTATCACTTATCCACAGGAGGCTCACATGATTCGTTATCCACAATTGACCGGACATCACTTCGGTGTGACGGCCCCTTCGTCTGGCGTTCCCGCTGAATTACATGGACTGCTCCATGAGGCCGAGGCGACATTCACCCGCCATGGGTTCACGCTTCAATTCGAGCCATCGGTTTGGACGCAAGACAAAGCAAAATCGGCACCAGCAGAAGTCCGGGCCGATGAATTGACCCGGTTGTTCCACAATGATGCAATCGATTTGATTATCCCGCCATGGGGCGGCGTCCTCTTGATTGAGTTGCTAGACGCGATTGACTGGGACGCGCTCCCACCGAAATGGATGCTTGGCTATTCGGACGTCAGCTTATTCCTATTCGTGTATACGCTCAAGACCGGTATCGCTTCGGCCCACGGGACGAACCTTGTCGACCTACGCGGCGAAGAATGGGACGCGACGAGCTCGCGTTGGCTCGATGTCGTATCAGCAAAAGAAGGCGAGACGGTCATCCAGCTCGCCTCGGAACAGTTCCAAAAAGAATGGCAGCATGAGAACCCAAGCCCGCACGTCTATCATTTGACCGAACCGACGGAGTGGAAATCACTCGACGGGACAGAGGCGACCGGACGACTGCTTGGCGGCTGTATCGATGTCTTGTTACATACCATCGGCACACCGTATGGAGATGTCGCCACGTTCCAACAGACCCATTTGGACGGGGAGCCGATTCTTTGGTATTTCGAGAACGCCGAGCTCGATGTTACGGCACTCAAACGGACCCTGCTTCAAATGAAGTGGGCCGGTTGGTTTGATTATACGTCTGGCATTTTGTTCGGGCGCAGTGCGGCTCAACAGCCCGTCCAAGGCTACACCGCAGAGGACGTGTATACGGAACTGCAGGAATTGCTCGACGTGCCTGTCATTTACGATATCGACTGCGGGCACGTCCCGCCGCAAATGACACTTATCAACGGTGCCCACGCCTCGATTCAAGTCGAGGACGGCAAAGGGACACTTATTCAAACGTTCAAGGGCTGAGAAATCAGCCCTTGATTTTTTTAATGAGCGACATCAGATGGCTGCGGAAACGACCTTCTGGGAACAAGCCCACTTCTCGTTCAATCAACGGTACCCATTCATCCCCACACCCGTGACTCGTTCCAATTAACAGCCCTTCGAAGTAAATGGCTTGATCGACAAACCCATGCTTCGCCCATTGATCATGATGCTCCAACAGTTTCAAAAACGATTTCCGGGCTGCCTCTATCTCACCAGTCAACGCGAAATAGACGCCTTTACTCATCTCGAACGCTGCGATGAATTCTGTATTTCCTTCTAGCAACTGATCCATGACAGCAATCTGTTGCTGTAGAAGATCCGTCTTCCGATATTCAATCGCATAGAGCGCTTCTGTCATCGCCAGGCGTATTTTCATCGTCACGTCGTCCGTGAAGCTCGTGTATTGTTTCGCTTTTTGTAGCGCATCGACAATCGTTGCTTCATCTTTTAAATAAAGGGCACAAATGGCAATCGTTCGATATACATCGTCGACCCGATAGTACATTTTCGTTCGTTTCATGTAATCAAGCGTATCTTCGAGACGACGAATCGCGCCTGGTAAATCATCGTCATACAACATATTACGGAACACCATCAACATGCTGAATTCGACGCGCGTCTTCGTCTTCATCCTTCTCGAATCAATCAACTCAATCGTATCGATACGCTCAATCGCTTCATCAAATCGATTCCACATGAGCAGATAAAACGCTTGGCTGATGCGGGCCATAATCAGTTCTTCTTTCTCCTCGAGCCGCTCAAACACCGCGATTGCCCGATCATACCACTCCAACAGTTGTTGTTGATTCCCACTATAAAATACACTGTCCGCGAGTAACGTGTACGCCTTCCCTTGCCATACCGAGTTCATCTCAACGTCCACGTAAGGGAGGAGCGCCTTCTGAACGGCCTCGTCTTCCCATGAGTGGAGACCTCCTTGCGTATATTCAATCTCCTCGACGATTTTCTGTAAGTCCTCCTCGCGAGGATCGACGAGCAATGACTGTACCGACACGTCGAGTCGTTTCGCGATTTCACGAAGGCTGCGCATCGACGTCTCTGCTTTGCCGTTCTCAATCATACTGAGCATCGATTTCGTGATGATGCCTTCAGCGAGCTGGCTTTGCGTCAGTTTTTTTTCTTTGCGTAACGCTTTAATCCGTTGTCCAATCATAGAGCACCTCTTAAAAGTTAAATTTAATTGAACTTATTGTATACAGATCGAGTGTCATCGTTTACTATAAAGTTAAATCAGATTGAACTTAACTGTAAAGGAGAATCGATATGACGACCACTTCATCAAACTTGTATGTATTATTGCTCGGAAAATTCATGTCGTTGTTTGCATCCAGTCTCTTCACGTTCGTCGCGGGACTGACGGTTCTGACGACGTCCGGTTCGGGACTACAGTTCGCACTCGTCTTGCTTGCCGGCACAGTGCCACGTGTCTTATTATCTCCGTTTGCTGGGGCGTTTGCCGACAAACTGGATCGCAAGCGCGTGATCATTACGATGGAGTCCGTGAACGCCTTATTATTTTTAGCTGCCGGCATCGCGAGTCTCGTCTGGACGTTCGGCGTTCCTGCTTTCTTGATTATCACATGTCTGCTCTCTGTCGTCTCGACTTTCTTATCCGTCACATTATCGAGTTCGATTCCATTCTTGTTCGACGAAGACGGACTCCAACGCGCCAATTCCCTCATTCAAAGTACCATCTCCATCTCAAGCATCGGCACGCCGCTGCTCGCCGGGGCACTGTTCACGTTACTTCCGGTATCAGCGTTTCTCTTCAGCTCGTCTCTCTTATTTATGATCGCCGCTCTTGTCGCCTCTCGTCTCCACTTTAAAGCGTACGACCATGTCCCCAGCGAGCAATCGACTTGGTCCGAGGTCCGGTCTGGCTTCCGCTACTTGAAACGCCAGCGCGTACTTTGGACGTTGACCCTCTTGGCCGCCTTGCTCAATTTCTTTTTTGTTGCCACCGAAGTGCTGTTCCCGATTGCCGCCCTACAAGAAATCGGCGTCAGCCCGCTTCAATTCGGATTTTTAGAAAGCATGTTCGCCGTCGGATTTTTAGTCGCCTCGCTCGCCCATGCATTGCCGGTCTTTCAAATCAAACATCGGCTAGCCACGACCCGAACCGCGCTGATCATTATGAGTTGCCTCTTTATCGGACCGGCCGTCCCGCTCTATTTCGACTTCTCAGTCACACCAGCTATCGTCTTCTTCGCTGGTTTCGCCTTATTAAGCGGGTTCTTCATCATCCGTGTCAATATCCCCATCCAGCTCTATTTACAGACGAACACGGAACCGAGTTATCTCGGTCGCGTGATTGGTGTCCTCGAATCCCTCGCGATGGGCATCACACCGTTCGGCTTCATCGTGTTTGGCCTATTAAGCGAATGGATGCCGGTCGCTTCACTCTATACGATTTGCATGCTCTGCCTGCTCACCATCACGTTGTTCGCGATGTATCGGATCCGTCACGACATCACTGCCGAAAAAGCCGCTGTGTCAGCGCAAGCAGAGAGTGCATGAACGCAAAAAAGACATCGAACCTCAATTCGATGTCTTTTCTGTAGATGGTAGGACTCGTTTCTCTAACAAGAACGGTCCGAACGGGATAACGGATGCCATAACCGCGAGGACCAACACTTTGAAGCCCCAGTTGAAACGCCATGCCATATAGACGGCTGCCGCCACATAAGCGACGAAAAAGAAACCGTGGGCCGCGCCGACGATGCTGACGGCAAGCGGCATGCCCGCCAAGTACTTGAGCGGCATCGCGAAGAGCAACAAGAGTAAGAAAGACATCCCCTCTGTGTATCCAAGCCATTTAAAACGTGTCGCGTTCATATTCGTTCTCCTTTTCAATCGATGCTACGTCCATCGTAGCCGAAAGAGGTGATGTTTGTCACAGGAGAACGTCATAAAGTCGTTACGCTATTTGACGATTTGGTGAACGATGCATGACTTTTGTTTCCACGAATTTGCGTAGGAACAATCCATCGACACCAAGTTTCCCAGCATTATAGCCTGCGACAAGAATGAGGACTGAGACAATCAACATCGTTGGATTCGTGCTGACCGTACCTGAGAGCAAGAACGCCATGTTCATCACGAGACCGAAGAAGGCTGCGCTACGTGTGAGGGCACCAACCAAGAGTCCAAGACCCACTAGGAATTCACCGTATGGAATCAACACATCGAACAAGGCAGCGTTCGGGATGGCGAAGTTTTCAAGGAATGCTGCCCACCAACCGGCTACAGCTGGGTGATCGCCTGTTGCGAGGGTCAGTGCGTTATTGAGGAAACCTTCTGAACCGAATCCGCCTGTGATCTTGCCCCAACCTGCTGTGAGCCAGTGATAGCCGAGCCAGACACGAAGGACTGTCAAAATACCGGTGGCGACGTTGTGGTTCTGCCAAAATTTTGTGAACATGATAATTCCTCCTTAGATGAGTGAATGATGTCTTATATGTGATTACATTCACAATATACCATCCATGTTCATCTTTTCACATAGGTTAGGATAACAGTTCACGTTTCGTTCATATGTGTGTCACAGGTCAGTCACTTTTTGGAAATTGGTCAATTACAAAAGACGCCCACTCGGGACGTCTTTGTTTGAATTACAGATTTACTTCTTGGGGCGGCTGCCCTTTTTTATTCATCACACGCATCGATTGCGGCGAGATTTTTAAGATGACGAGTTTCGGATCATCCGGACCGTCGAACCAGCCTTCGAGTTTCTCGTTCCATACTTTTTCTTTCATTGATTCGTCATCGGATACCGTCGTCTCCCCCAAAATCTCAAGATACGTATCCCCGACGCCATCGCCGTCATAGCCAATCAGAATATGCGTATACGGATTGTTCTTCAGTTCATCGACTTTATCCGTGTCTTTCGATGTTGCCGTGTAGAGTGTCAGCTCATCATGGAAAAAAGTCATATAACGGCTGTGCGGCTTTCCTTTATAGACCGTCGCCATCGTGCCCACGTTACTATGATCTAAAATCTGTCTTGCCGTTTGCATTGCATCCATTCTGAAAAACCTCCTTGTGGTAGTCACTCGTATATTCATTCCCCTGGGACAAGTGATTAAACACGCGGACAACAAAAAACCTGCTCGCCGAAGCGAGCAGGTTATAAAATTCCTTAGAAAGGAAGATTAGATTTTTTCAACGTTAGAAGCTTGTGGTCCACGAGCTCCGTCAGTGATTTCGAAAGTTACTGCTTGGCCTTCTTCAAGTGTCTTGAAGCCGTCGCCTTGGATTGCTGAGAAGTGTACGAATACGTCGTCTCCGCCTTCCATTTCGATGAAGCCGTAACCTTTTTCTGAGTTAAACCATTTTACTTTACCTGTGTTCATAATGAACCCTCCTGAAATAAACGCTGTGCGTTCTAGTAGTGCCTTACTAGAAAAAACTGACCAATAAAAAATCACAAACCTCTAGGATTATCTTAAACGAAAAATAATCCAAAGCGTTTTGTGAATTATGTTTCCAGCTATTCTTAATTAAGCACATATAGAATATACCACGGATAAATGCTTCTGTCTACTAAATACTTCGGTTTGCTAAAAATACTTTTAAAACGGGTACATCCAATTGTAGTGAACGCTAGGAGGATGAACCATATGACCGCATACATTGATCGCTCGAATATCGCTGCCACCATCGCCCACCACTCGAACTGGGCGCTCGGTGATCTATTGAAAGAAACACTTGATTGGCATGAGGCGACACGACAAGCCAATTATCCCGATCAAGCGAAAACCTATCTCTCCCACCTGCCGATGACCGAACGCATCGTCCCAGTGACAAGTTCCTTGCCGCTCGAGACGATCGATGGAATCGTCCGCCCGGTATGGATGCGTCGGCTCGACGCCGAGCACTTGAACTTGAGACAAGCGACACGCCAACATGTCGACGTCACCGACTACGGGGCCGTCGGGGATGGTTTGACCGATTGCACGCTCGCTTTCCGGCTCGCCCTCCGGTCGAACCGCCACGTCCACGTGCCGGCCGGCGTGTATGTCGTCCGCGGCATCCGCATCCCGTCGAACTGTGTGCTCGAAGGCGCCGGTCAGCAGGAAACGATCATCAAGCTCTCGGACCGAGCTCCGAAACATCGACGGTTGCTTCGAAATGCAACTCCATTCGCCGGAAACCACCATATCGAAGTCGCACATTTGACGCTCGACTGGAACGTGGAGCGCCTCGGTGACGTCGACCGGACCTCGAGTGGCGATACCGCTTCAAGCGCGTTGACGTTCACACACGTCAAATTCGGTTGGATTCACCATGTCACGGCGAAAAACGCGGGACTGCATGCCTTCGATATCACATCTCCTCATTATCATTACTTAGGGGACGGGCTTCGCGCCAAAAAAGGGAGCCGGTACGTGTGGCTCGACCATTGTGAAGCAACGAATTACGGAGATGACGGCATTACGACCCATCATAGCGATGCCCTCTATATCACGAACTGTTACTGCCATCATCCACACGGACGCACCCACGCCCATGGCTTCTCGAACTCGAACGGGATTGAGATTGATGATGGGTCGCGCCACGTCACGCTCGTCAATAATATGAGTGAAGGTTGTTTCGGGGGCGTCGAAGTGAAAGCGCACGGGACGTCATCGGCCGCCCATGACGTTCATATATTCGGACATTTTTCGTATCACGACAATCGGTCATTCAATTTCCGTCATATCAGCCATCACTTGGCAGATGACCCGCAGTCGAAGACGGCCCGCTTCCTGTCGGGCACGAATCTCGTGTCGATGGAACCGGTCCGCTCGAAGCTGTATACGAAATCTTCGGCACGCAGTCTCGTCGTGTCGGCGTATCAGGACGTGTTCATTCATGGATTCACGGCCATCGGCAATCCGGATTACGACTACCGCGCCAATCCAGCCCTCGCCGTCCAGTATAAATCTCGCAACGTACGCTTGAAACGGATTGCGACGAGCGGATTTGCATCGAGTCGGGCCGACATTGAACTGTTCGGCGGCGATAACCGGACCGACCACGTCACGATTGAGGACGTTATCTGTCGCAACTCGGCCCCGGTCGCATTGAAAATTGGTGGCCAGTTGACGAATATTACACTCCAGCGAATCGAAGGCGAACAAAAAAGTGGAGATGTGCTCATCTCCACGAGTAGTCCAATCGAGGCTCACGACTTGTTTGCTTACGGATTCTCAGGTCGCGTACGCAACGATGTTTGAGCCGCCTCGACGAGTTCATCGAGCATCGTCTCGTCTAAATTGAACGAACTCACCGTCTGTTTTGCCATCATGCGGACGATGGCTTTGTCGAGAAAGCCCATCCGCTCGAAATCATAGCCGTTGCCGACGACTTCGACGAAATAAGCGTGCACGCGCAACACTTCCCGATACGCGTCCTCGAGCTCCCGTTGCCGTTCGGCCGCGGTCGGCGTCCCAGCACATAGATAAAGTCCAAGCGGACGCTTCAACAATTTAGCTTCATGAATATGAAGCCATGCCGTCATCTCATCTTGGATTTTCCCCATCCGGATTGAGCTGCCGACAATCACATGATCGATTGTCGCCCAATCAACGTCTGGCTGTTCGACCACGTTTTGAATGTGCACGTTCCCTGTTAGCCGCTCGGCCAACAGATGGGCGACTTTCTCACTCGTCCCGTAGCGGGTCGAATAAGCAATTAACGTATTCATCGTGTTTCCCCCTTTCGGTCAGACTCTACTATCCCTATTCCCGAAACGGGTCATCTTTACTAACAACACAACAAAACTCGCCATGGAGGCGAGTTTTGTTCGTCACACTTTATACACTTGCGCTTCGTACGGACGAAGCGTGAACGGCTCTATTGGTTCCATGTTCCCAATCACCCGCTCTTTCACGTCGAATGGGAGCTCACGCGTCACCGTCTCGTCCGAGAAGTTACAGAGCACGAGCCACGTCTCGCCTTCGAACGTACGTGTAAAGGCGTATACCGCTTCATCGTTCGGCAGCAACAACTCATACTTCCCGTAAACGACAATCGGATGTTGTTTACGGAGCTGAATCAATTGGCGATAGTAATGGAAGAGCGAGTCCGGATCGCGTCGTGCCGCTTCCGCGTTCACGGTCACATAGTTCGGATTGACCCCGATCCAAGGCGTGCCGGACGTGAATCCGCCTTGCGCCTCGGCCGACCACTGGACCGGCGTCCGTGAGTTGTCGCGCCCACGTGCGTGAATGCCGCGGAAAATCTCATCATGCGTCAACAGTCCGTTCGTCGTGTAATCCCGATACGCGTTGAGCGTCTCGATATCGCGGTACTCATCAATCGAGTCGAACGCCACGTTCGTCATCCCGAACTCTTCACCTTGATAGATGTAAGGCGTCCCTTTCAACATGTGCAGGAGCGTCGCCAGCATCTTACCGGAGACGACACGGTATTCGTCCGAGTCGTTCCCGAACCGCGAGATGGCTCGCGGTTGATCATGGTTGCTCCAATAGAGACTGTTCCAGCCATCTTCCTCAAGACCTTCCTGCCAACGCGAGAAGATTGTCTTCAAGTCCGTCAACTTCCAGTCCGTCGGGTTCCATTTGCCGAAACTGCCGTTGCCGACGTCGACGTGTTCGAAATGGAACACCATGTTCAACTCGTCACGGTCTGTTCCCGTATAAAGCTTCGCCTCATCGACGCTGACGCCCGGCATCTCACCGACCGTGATCGTATCGTATTTCGACAAGACCTCACGATTCATCTCCTGCATGAACTCATGGATGCGCGGCCCGTTGAAAAAGAACGGTGTGCCGTCCCCATAACCTGTCCCACGCGTCTCGCCGTCTGGATAGCTCGGATCTTTCGAGATCATGTTGATAACGTCCATCCGGAAACCGTCGACCCCTTTATCGAGCCAGTACGTCATCAAATCGTATACTTCACGGCGCAACGTCTCTGACTCCCAATTCAAGTCTGGTTGCTTTTTGCTGAACAGATGCAAGTAGTATTCGTCGCTCGCCTCATCGTATTGCCACGCACTCCCTCCGAAGAAAGCGCCCCAGTTCGTCGGCGGCTGACCGTTCTCGCCTTTTTTCCAAATGTAATAGTCCCGATACGGGCTGTCTTTTGAGGAGCGCGACTCCATGAACCATTGGTGCTCGTCCGACGAGTGGTTGACGACGAGGTCCATCATAATTTTGATGCCGTGACGATGCGCTTCTTCGAGCATCGCATCGAAATCGTCCATCGTTCCGAACTCATCCATGATGGCACGGTAATCGCGGATATCGTATCCGTTGTCGTCGTTCGGTGAATCGTACACCGGCGATAGCCAGATGACATCGATTCCGAGTTCCGCCAAATACGACATCTTCTCGGTGATTCCAGGGATGTCCCCAATCCCGTCACCGTTCGAGTCATTAAAGCTGCGCGGGTAAATTTGATAGACGACCGCTTCTTTCCACCATTGTTTCATGTTTCATCCTCCTCATACGTTCTGTCGATTTCATCGTACCCGCTCGTCGCCTTGATTTCTATCCATGATATGATGAGAATATGCACGATTTTGCTATTAAGAAAGGATGATTTGATGGAAATCGGCTTTTGTGGCTATTCGTATCATACAACGACCTACACTTTTCCTTTCCCGAATCGATTGGAGACGTATTTGATTCGTTTGCAGACGGAGGGCACGGCGCGCATCGTCGTCAATGGGAAGACGCATACGGCACGACCTGGCGATTTGTTGCTCGTCAAACCTGGTGACGAGTACGAACTGCATGTCGACACTCCGGCAAGCGGGGACTATCATCTCTTCTGTGATGGTCCGACACTCGATGCATGGTGGGCGGCGATCGACCGTTCCCGCATCACGTCCATCTCGATCGACCCTCGCTTGTTGTCACTCTGGCAGCATATCACCGAAGAGGCGCGACGCCCGACGACTGAACAAAGTCCGGATTTGATTGAAACACTGATTGAAGCCTTGCTCCTCATGCTCGACCGTTCCGTCCAAGAAGTGCAAGCAAACGTGCGACCACCTGTCGTGTCACGCATGATGCGTTATATAGAAGGAAACGTTACAAGCGACTTCAAAGTGGCGGACGTCGCCGACGCGGTCGGGCTCAGTGTATCGCGGACCGTCCACTTATTCAAAGAAGTGACCGGTATGACGATTGTCGCCTATGCTCAATCGATTCGACTCCAGCTCGCCGAAGAACAGATGCAGTATACCCAACACTCTCTCGAACGGATCGCCGAGCTGTCCGGATTCCGCTCCTATCCATATTTTCATCGTATCTTTAAACGAAAATATGGCGTCGCACCAGGGGTCTATCGCACACTTCAACAAAAAAACGAAAAAAAATAAAAAAAGAGTGATCCATTTTTTGAACCGCTCCGTTAGATGGGTGTAAACAACGACAACCACTCAAAAAAAGGAGCGATTACCCATGAAGAAGAAAACAATGAACAAGATTGTAGCACCGGCACTTGCACTCGGCTTACTCGTACCATTGAATGCACAGGCAGCGGATCACGCGCCGACAGCTAGCACACCAGCAGGTGACTTACGAGCCACGCTCGATCAATTACTTTCTGAGCATTACGTCTTAGCCGTCACATCGATGATGAAAGCTTATGATGGAGCACCAGACGCTGAAGTCGCGATGAAGGCACTCGATCAAAACGCACTCGACATGACACCGGCCATCGCTTCAATTTACGGAGATGAAGGCGCAGCGCAGTTCGAAGAAATCTTCGCTGGTCATAACGACTACTCAGCTGACTTCGTTGAAGCGGCTAAATCAGAAGACAAAGAGCTTCGCGCTGACGCAGAAGCTGAAGTCGATGAATTCGTAGAAGAGTTCTCAACATTCCTTGATGCAGCAACAGAAGGTAACTTACCAAAAGACGCTGCAGCTGACGTACTTGAGCTTCACGAAGACCAAGTTCTCTCAGTATTCGACAACTATGTCGCAGGTGATTACGAGTCGGCATATATGACGTACCGTGAAGGGTACAAGCTCATGTTCGACATCAGTAAAGCCCTTTCAGGCGCAATCGTCACACAGATGCCTGACAAGTTTGAAACTGCTGCTGACACACCGGCCGTCGAGCTTCGTTCAACATTGAACAGCCTTGCTGGTGAGCACTTCGCCCTCGCAGCAATCGGCATGCAAAAAGGCTACGATCAAGCAGAAGACTTTGACTACGTGAGCTGGGCTGAAGATCAGAACACACTCGATTTCAAAGCAGCCATCGGTTCAGTCTACGGTGACGAAGGTGCAGCCCAATTCGAAAAAGTATGGAACGGGAACCACATCACAGCCCAAGGTGACATCGTTGCCGCTACACTCGAAGGCGATGAAGCTAAAATTGAAGAAGCACGTATGAAGCTCGACCAGTTCGCTGTCGATTTCAGCACATTCCTCGATGCAGCGACAGAAGGTAACTTGCCACAAGAAGCTGGCCAAGAAGCCATCAAACAACATGAGGCCCTCGTGCTTCAAACGTTCGATCAGTATGTAGCTGGTGATGCGGATGCCGCTTGGATGTCATTCCGTGAAGGATACGCGTTCATGTTCGGTGTTGGTGAGACACTCGGTAACGCGATCGTGACACAAATGCCTGACAAGTTCGCTGAAACAACAATGCCTGAAGAGATGCCTGAAACAGGTCTCGGTGGTGCACAAGAACCATCAATGAACACGCTCTACGCTGGCCTTGCTGTACTTGGCGGAATCTTGCTCGCCTTCGTAACGCTTCGCAACCGTAAAGTGTCTGAACAATAATTCAATAAGGAGGGAGCCCCATGAACAAGCGCCATTTGTTTCTGGCGCTCTCTCTCTTTTGTTTTGGCTTCTGGACGTGGACGAGCGCCCAAGAATCGTCGTCACCACCTGTAGAAGAAAAACAAATAGAGGAGAGCCCAGATTTATCGGCTGAATTCTCACTTCTACAGGAAGAGGTGAAGAAGCTTCGATTAGCCGAGGAAGAGGAAAGTGCCAAGGTCGCGACACCCGTCCAACTTCAAATTCCTAAAATCAAGGTCGACACCGCAATCGAACAGGTCGGCGTACTCGACAACGGCCAGATGGGCGTCCCAAAAGACGAGAACCAAGTCGGTTGGTTCGAGCCCGGCGTCAAGCCAGGCAGTAAAGGGAATGCCGTCATCGCCGGACATGTGGACAGTAAGACCGGCCCCGCCGTCTTCTATGAGCTCGATCAACTGAAGACAGGCGATGACGTGACAATTATTGATGAGAATGGCAACACGTTGACGTTTCGTGTCACAAAAACAGAGAGTTACGATACGAAAAACGCACCGATCGAAGATATTTTCGGGGCCACGTCGAGTCGATATTTGAACTTGATCACGTGTTCCGGTACGTTCGGTGACGGCGGTTACGACGAGCGTTTCGTCGTCTATACCGAACTTGTCGATACCAAGATCAATACCGAAGTCGAACTTGATGCACCGACGAGCGTCGAACTCCGCGGGAACTTATTGACGTGGCACGCCGTCCGTGACGACACCGTCATCGGCTATCGCGTCTATGAAGTCGTCGACGGAAAAGCGACTCGTATTGAGAGTATCGCGTCGCACGCCCGGAAGAGCATCGAGGTCACGAACGAGCAGGCAGCGTATTATGTAACTGCCATCGACCAGCTCGGAAATGAGTCGAGTCCTTCTCAAGAGACGAAATAACCACAAAAGAACCCGCAGACGATTTATGTCTGCGGGTTCTTACGTTTTACACGAAACACGGAATCTGCGGGTTGAACGTCTTATTGTTCTCCGTCATGACCTGTTTTTTGATTTTGCCTTCGCCAAGATAGACGATACGGTCGGCGAGCGCCTCCGCGTCCTCTTCATCGTGCGTGACGAAGATAGTCGTCGTCCCCGTCTGTTTGAGGAGGCGGCGCAAATCGTCCCGAATGCGATGTTGGAGCGACGTGTCCAAGTTGCTGAACGGCTCATCCAAGATGAGGAGCGACGGTTTCGGTGCGAGCGCACGCGCGAGCGCGACACGCTGTTGCTGACCACCACTGAGCTCGTATGGATAGCGATGACGGAACTCGGACAAGTTCACGAGCGCCAGCATCTCTTCGACGCGCTCGTTCCGCTCCTTCCGGCTCAATTTATGCAGACCGAAACGGATGTTCTTCTCAACAGTCATATGCGGGAAGAGCGCATAGTCTTGGAACACCATCCCGACACCACGCTGTTCAGGCGGCATGAACTGGCAGTCGTCGCAACAGACACAGTCGTTGACGACGACGACGCCTTGGTTCGGCATCTCGAGCCCCGCGATGAGGCGTAAAATCGTACTCTTCCCAGAACCGCTGTCGCCGAGAAGCGATACGATTTCACCTTTCGTGATCGAGATGGAGAATCCTTTAATCGTCTCAGCTTGCGCACCTTTATAGCTGAAGTGTAAATCGTTGATTTGAACAAACATTAGTCGGCCTCCTTATCAAGCACCTTATGGAACACAAAGATCAACAGTCCACTCATGAGCACGATGACGATCGAGGCGAGCGCGGCCTCATGAATCTTCTCGTCACTGACATATTTGAACGCCTGCGTGGCGAGCGTCGAAAAATTGAATGGCTGTAAAAACAGCGTCAGCGGCAATTCTTTCATAATATCGATAAAGACGAGAATGAACGCGCTCATGATCGCCCCTTTAATCATCGGGATATCGACCCGGAAGAACGTCTGTACCGTCCCCCACCCGAGCATGCGCGACGCTTCCGTGAACGACTTCCCGACTTTCTCAAATCCGCTCTCAATCGAGTTATAGCCGATGGCGAGGAAGCGGATGACGTAGGCGAAAATGAGCATGATGAGCGTCGTCCTAAACACGAACGTCTGCCCCAAATCGAGCGCGAGCGCCACGTTCAGCACCCACTCGTCAAGCAGCAAGAACAACGTGATGACGGCGATGGCGATGGCCGCTCCCGGAATCGAATAGCCGAGCGTCGTCACTTTCGAGATGACGCGTGTCATGTTCGACGGGAACAGGCGCGTGTAGTTCGCGATGATGAGCGCGAACACGAGAATGATTACGGTCGCGATGAACGCCACGCTCACCGTGTTCCAGACGAGGCGGAAAAACTCGGCCGTGAACACTTGTTCGAACGTCAATACCGTCCAAGCGACGAGCTGCACGAACGGGATGAGAAACGCGATAGCGAAGATGGTCGCCACGTAGCCGAATACGGCGTAGCGGTGCCACCCGTTCAATTGTCTCGGTTTGAGCGGCTTCACTTTCGTCGTCGCATAGCTGAACTGCTTCCGACCTCGGACGAGCCGTTCCATCGTCAAGATGGCGATGACGAGAATCATGAGCGTCCCGGCGAGTTTCAGCGCCGAGGACGTATCTTTCATCCCGAACCACGTACTGAAGATGGCCGTACTGAACGTTTGAATCCCGAAGTATTTGACGACCCCATAGTCGTTCAATACTTCCATCAACACGAGGCTGACCCCGCCGATGATGGCGACACGCGAAATCGGGATGACGACGGTGAAGAAGATATCCCATGAGCCGCGGCCGAGGATGCGGGCGTTCTCAATCATCGAGGACGATTGGTTGTGCAAGAAAGCCCGCGTGATCGTGTAAATGTATGGATACAAGAACAGCGTGAAGATGAACACCGTTCCTTGAATCGTCATGATGTTGAAATACGTCTGGTCGACGGTGATGCCGAACTCATTGCGTAGCGTCGTCTGGATGACGCCCGTATAGTTCAAAATCCCGTGATACGTGTATCCCCCGATATAAGGCGGGATGGCGAGCGGTAAGATGAGCGCCCATTTGAAGAACTTACGGAACGGGAAGTCGTATACCGTGACGAACCAAGCTAAGCTCGTCCCGATAATCGTCGTCAGCAGGCCGGTCGCAAGCATGATGAACAGGGTATTGCGTACGTAAGTCGGCAACAAATACTCGCGGATGTGTTGCCAGTTGTCATTGACCGGTGCGAATAGTTCGACCAAGACGACGACGCCTGGCAGGACGATGAACAAGAGCGCGATAAAGCTGAGGATGGCCCATCCATTCAGTTGTCGTTTCAGCGCGTACCAGTTCATGTCGTACAACTCCCGTTCTTCTCTCGTTCAGTCACTTCCTGTCCCATCATATCAGGTTCAACGCTCTCGTTGTACCGCTAGCGTGTCGAGAAACGCAAAAATCTTCGGCCTGAACGTCTGTTCAAGCCGAAGTCTTCTTATTTCCAGCCCGCTTCGTTGAAGACGCGGATGGCTTCTTGCTGGTTTTCACCGAGGACAGACAAGTTGATGTCCTGCTCTTTGAACTCACCCCATGATTTAAGGAGTTCGTTCGGTTCAACCGATTCATTTACTGGATACTCGTAGTTTACGCTCGCGAACTGCTCTTGTGCCGACGGATCAGACATGAACTCCATGAGCTTCTTCGCGTTCTCCGAGTTCTTCGAGGCTTTCGTCATCGCGATTCCTGAGATGTTCACGTGTGTCCCCGTCGTATCTTGGTTCGGGAAGAAGACGCCAAGTTGTTCAGCGACTTTCTTCTCTTCCGCATCTTCCGAATTCAACATGAGACCCATGTAGTAGGTGTTCATAATGGCGACATCACCTTCACCGGCCACGACTGCTTTCGCTTGGTCACGGTCGTTCCCTTGTGGGTCGCGTGCAAAGTTGTTGACCATGCCTTTCGCCCACTCTTTTGCCTGGTCGACACCGTTCACTTCAATGAATGAGGCGAGGAGCGAGATGTTGTACATGTTCTCAGACGGACGGACGAGTACTTTGCCGTTCCACTGCTCTTCCGTGAGTGCTTCATACGTTGACAAGTCTTCTGGTTTCACGCGGTCTTTCGCGTAGACGATGACACGCGCCCGTTTCGTGAGACCGAACCATTCGTTGTCCGTGTCACGGTATTTCTCCGGAACGTTCGACTCAAGCACGTCGCTATCGACCGCTTGCAGGTGTCCCGCTTCTTTCGCTTGATACAAGTTCCCTGCATCCGCTGTGATGAAGAGATCGGCTTCTGTATTGTCGCCTTCTGTGTTCAAACGCTCGAGCAACTCATCGCTCTTCCCTTCAACGACATTAACTTTCACGCCTGTCTCTTCTTCGAACTGCTTGTAAAGCTCTTTATCTACATCATAGTGACGGCTCGAGTAAACGTTGACGACTTTTGACTCTTCTGCTGTCTCGTTGTCGCTTGAAGTCGTCGTTTCTTCTGTGCTGGCGCAAGCCGCAAGAAGTGATGTCGTGAGCGCAGCCGAAAGGCCGAGTGCCATGTACTTTTTGTTCATTTCATAATCCCCCACTTATTCATATCTATTATTGGTAATGATAATTACTCTCAGTTAATATCATCACTGATAATCATTCTCACGTCAACCTTTTTTTGAAATCGTTTACTTCAGTTATAGGTACATAACTTAACAGTTTTAACATCATCATTTCTTGACTTCAAAATGACTAGCCCCCTATAGTGAAAGAGAACAAACCGTCTGGTCGGTACAGAAAGGAGGCATGACATGACAAACCGATCAATGATCACGAAACAAAAATTGTTGGATGCCGCGACGGATATCATCATGGAGCATGGTGTGCATCATCTTACATTAGATGAAGTCGCCAAGACAGCTGGCGTCTCGAAAGGTGGTCTCCTGTATCATTATCCATCCAAAGAAGCGCTGCTGACCGCCATCGTCGAACGGCTCCAAACCGAACAAAACGATTTGTACGAGTCGCTTCAAGCGGACGGCAACGGTCCTGTCGAAGCGTTCGTCCGCCTGTTTGACGAGACAAAACTCCATCCGGAGCGTTCACCGATCCACATCGACGCCGAGAAAATGATCGCTTTCTTGACGTTGTTCGCGGTCGACCAAGAGTACGCGGAACGATGGAAGCACGACCTCGACACGTTCTTCGCTCAGTTTCAACAGACGAGCGACCCCGTTGAGACGATGATTATCCGTTATGCACTCGAAGGCATGATGATGTCCGAGCACTTCAACGTCGGCGTCGCCCCGCCTGCCTTAAAACACGACATTATCGCTCGCTTGATCGAGCGAGCCCGGAATATCGATTCGGGTAAAACAGACTAAGCCCTCAGAGGAGAAATGAATCCCATGCAGAAAATCACGTCCTTCTCCGTCAACAACAAGTTCGCAGTCTGGTTGATGACGATCATCTTGACAGCCGCCGGAATTTTCGCCGGCTTGACGATGAAACTAGAAACATTGCCTGACATCACGACACCGACCGTCTCGGTGACGACGATTTATCCAGGAGCCTCACCTGAACAAGTGCTCGACGAAGTGAGCACCGTGCTCGAAGAACGCTTGAAGAGCTTGAACGGTGTCGAACAAGTTCGTTCGTCTTCGTTCCAGAACGCTTCAAACATTCAAATCGATTACGACTTCAGCACCGACATGGAAGAGGCTGAACAACTGGTCAAAGACGCGCTCAGCAACGTCGAGTTGCCTGAAGCCGTCCAAGACCCGCAGGTGTCGCGTCTCAGCTTTGACGCGTTCCCGGTCATCGGGGCAGCCGTCTCGGATGAGAGTCTCGATTTGGCTGAATTGACGAAATTGGTCGAAGATGAGTTACAACCAGCGCTTGAAGGTGTAGAAGGCGCTCAGACCGTGCAAATCGCCGGACAAGAGATTCGTCGCGTCGAGCTTCAGTTCGATGAGGAGGCACTTGCCGAATACAACTTGACGGAAGACACGGTCAAACAGTTGATTCAAGCGAACGATGCCCGCATCGCGCTCGGCTTGTATGAACTCGGTGATACGGAACAAGCCGTCGTCATCGACGGGAAGTCGGAGACGCTCGAAGCGTTCCGCGACCTCCAAATCCCGTACTCACCCGCACAAACGGAACAGCCGGTGCCAGGTGCGCCAACAGAACTTCCGACTGGCGAGACTCCACAAGTCCCGACTGAAGTGCCAGGTGCCGTGCCACCAGCCAACATCCCGACGACTGTCCCGACCGTCGCCTTGAGCGAACTCGCGACGATTGAAGACCGCGGGATCGAGGAATCGATTTCACGGTCGAACGGGGAACGTTCCATCGGGATTCAAGTGACGAAAACACAAGATGCGAACACCGTCGACGTCGTCAACGCCGTCAAAGACGTGCTCGCCGACTTCGAAGCCGACTATGACACGGCCAAAGTATCGGTCACGCTCGACCAAGGTCAACCGATTGAAGAATCGGTCGAGACGATGGTCTCGAAAGCGTTGCTCGGTGGCTTGTTCGCCATCTTGATCATTCTCGTGTTCCTTCGTAACTTCCGCTCGACGATTATTGCGGTCATCTCGATTCCGCTCTCGCTCCTTATGGCATTGATCGTCTTGAAACAGCTCGACATCACGCTTAACATCATGACGCTCGGCGCGATGACCGTCGCCATCGGACGCGTCGTCGACGACTCCATCGTCGTCATTGAGAACATTTACCGCCGCCTCACCCGTCCGAACGAGACGTTGCGAGGCAAAGAACTGATTATCGCCTCGACGAAAGAAGTGTTCATTCCGATCGCGTCGTCGACGATTGTCACAATCGCTGTCTTCTTGCCGCTCGGGTTCGTCACTGGCTTCGTCGGTGAGCTGTTCTTACCGTTCGCCTTGACCGTCGTCTTCGCCTTGCTCGCGTCATTACTCGTCGCGATCACGGTCGTACCGATGATGGCCGACTCGTTCTTTAAGAACCGCGATAAATTGAAACCAGAAGAAGGACCAGGGAAGCTCGCGCAATGGTATCGTGGTGTCCTCAACTGGTCGCTCAACCATAAACTCGTCGTCTTCGGTCTCGCGACAGCACTCTTAATCGGAAGTTTCGCCCTCGTCCCAGCCATCGGGGTCAACTTCTTGAACCAAGAGTCGGAGAAGACGCTTTACGTCACGTTCGACCCAGAACCGGGCCAAACACTCGACGATTCGATTGCGGCAGCTGAAATCGCCGAAACTTATTTCATGGAAGAGCAAGCAGACGCGACCGACGTCCAATTCACGGTCGGTGGCGAGAACCCGCTCAACCCGGGGAACAACAAACAAGGGATTTTCATCGTCCAGTATGACCCGGACACAGAAGATTTCGCTGACGTCAAAATCGCTGACGTCGAACGCTTGAACGAACTCGCTACAGGCGGGGAATGGAAAGAGCAAGACTTCGCCGGCGGCGCCGGCACGAGTGGCGTGACGTACAACGTCTATGCCAACTCGCTCGAAGATCTAGAAGCCATCGTCCCGACATTCATCGAGACGATTGAAGAAGAGACGGATTACGTCCGTCAAGCGACGTCCGATCTTCGCGAATCTTACGTGCAGTACACGTTCAACGTCGACCAGCAAGCTACTGCTGAGGCAGGCGTCTCGGCCGCTCAGCTCGCCCAGACGATTGGACAGTTCCAAGCGCAAGAAAGCCCGCTTTCGACCGTGACGATCGATGACAAGCAACTCGATGTCATCATCCCGACAGAACAAGTCACGTACGACAGCATCGAAGAGTTGCAAGAACAAGAAGTGACGACGCCGTTCGGCCCTCGGCCAATCTCGGACTTCATCGAAGTCGAGGAAGGTACGACACCGGATACGCTCGTCCAACGCGACGGGAAGCTCCTCGCTCGCGTCAACGTCGAGCTCAGCACGGACAAAGCGACGGAAGCTTCGGCTGCTATCGAAGAACGTGTGTCTGACATCGAGCTCCCGACTGGCGTCTCTTATGACGTCGGTGGGGTCACTGAACAGATTCAAGAATCGTTCACCCAGCTCGGTCTCGCCATGCTCGCGGCCGTCGCCATCGTCTACTTGGTGCTCGTCATCACGTTCGGCGGTGCCGTCACACCGTTCGTCGTCCTGTTCTCGCTTCCTTATGCGATTATCGGGGGACTTGTCGCCCTACTCATCACAGGCGAAACGATTTCGGTATCAGCCTTGATCGGTGCGCTTATGTTGATTGGGATCGTCGTCACGAACGCCATCGTCCTGATTGACCGCGTCATTCATAAAGAAGCGGCCGGTCTCTCGACGCGTGATGCGTTGCTCGAGGCAGCCGGTACACGTCTCCGTCCGATTCTCATGACGGCGCTCGCGACAATCGGTGCCCTCGCTCCGCTCGCACTTGGCCTTGAAGGCGGCGCCTTGATCTCGAAAGGTCTCGGTGTGACCGTCATCGGCGGATTGACAAGTTCGACGCTGTTGACGCTCCTCATCGTCCCAATCGTGTATGAGTTCTTCGCACGGTTCCGCAAGAAAAAACAAGCGTAACGCAAAAGAGAGTTGGCCCAAATAGGGTCGACTCTCTTTTTGTGTTTAATAGCATTGCATGATGATTTCTGCCTCTTCAAAGCTCTTGTCTTTGAGGGCGTCGGTCGGGATGAGGAAATAAAGGATGCCGGCGTCACCGAACATGATGTCGAGTTCTTCACTCGAATCCATTTGGAATAAGAGAAACGGGTCACGGAAACGTTCCCCATACGTCTCTTCAATCTCTTCAAACACATCGTTTTGCACCTCGTCCGGATGCCCGCCCACCGCATGCAACTCGCCCTCATCGAACAGCTCCTCAAAAGCGGTATATTCTTCTTCGCTCATCAAATCAAACAGTGCATCATCGTTTTGCGCATAACCTTCCTCGAATGTGGCAGCCCGCTCCTTGAGCGCTTCGCCGACCCGTACCCGTTCAAGCGTCGTCGCTTCTGTATAGAGGACGCGCCAAAGGTGACGTTCGTCTGCGTCACCCCACGGTTGTTCATCCAAATCATAGAAGAACGATAACATGCCTTCTTTCGGAAGCGCTTCGACCGATTCAAATCCAGCGAAGTCACTAAGCCTGAACTGTGCCAAAAACGTCAAGTTCTCTCCGGGATGGTCCGACACACTCGGTAAATCCGGATAGCCGCCAAATTTCGAATGACCGATTGCGACTTCTTCTCGTGTCGTTCGGGGTTCAAGCTTCAAGTTAACGCGCTTCGTGAACGCCGCCAAGATGTCATCCCCCTGTTCGAGCCCGTGCTGGTCAATAAACTGTTTGATTGATTGAAGTTCCATTCGAACACCTCATTCGGATATGATACAAGTAGTCTATCATACCGAACGTGTGTACCCTTTATCATTTTTTATATAGCCTTTCTCTTGACCGAATGAATGAAACTTGAGAAGATGCTTACGTTTTGAACTTATTCGTGAAAGGATGTCACATATGCAACGTCTCATCGAATGGGTGATCGGCCTTTCGCTCTTGTTTGGCTTGAGCGCACTCGGAAATTGGATTGTCGCGACGCTTGATTTAAAAGTTCCCGGAAGCGTCATCGGGATGGTCCTCTTGCTGCTCTTACTGATGACCAAATTGATCCGTGTCGAGTGGATTGAAGACAGCGCCGGCTTTTTGACGAAGCATCTCGCCTTCTTCTTTATCCCGATCGCGGTCGGACTCATGTCGTACAGTGATTTATTAAAAGCGGAAGGCGTGCCGCTCTTTGCCGCCTTGATCATCAGCCTATTCGTCGGCCTCATCGTCACCGCCCTCATCTCCGGAAAAGAAGGTGAAGCGTCATGACGTTATTTTGGGTGCTCGTCACCATCGGCATCTACATGTTGAGCCGCAAACTGTCATTTAAATGGGCGTCCCCGTTCACGAACGTCGTCTTCTTGAGCACGGCGACATTGATTGTGGTGTTGCTGTTGTCCGGACAGACGTATGATGCGTACGCTCCGGCTCGAGACGCCATCACGACGCTGCTTGGACCAGCCACGGTCGCACTCGGATTACCACTCTATCGCAACTTGCCCATTTTGCTCGCGCGTGCGAAACGGGCGCTCGGGGCCATCATGCTCGGGACGCTGTCGACAATTTTCGTCGCTGTCGGGTTAGGGACTGCGCTTAAATTGACAGATCACGTCTTGCTCGCCTTGTCCGTAAAATCAGTGACGTCACCAATCGCACTGGAATTGGCGCGGCAACTGCAAGGTGACGCCGCACTCGCCGCGTCGGTCGCCGTCGCTTGTGGGATTCTCGGGGCCATGCTCGGTCCGACGATTCTGACGCGCTTCAACGTGACCGACCCGTTCACACGAGGATTGGCGCTCGGGACGCTGAGCCACGGCATCGGCACGGCCCAAGCAGCCACAGAACACCCGCTGTCAGGGGCGACAGGCGGCGCCGCGATGGGTCTGTCTGCCATCTTCACGTCATTCGTGTTGCCGTTTCTACTTCCTCTTCTGTTTTGATTCGGGAAGAAATCGGGCACGAAGAGAGGCCATTGCGCCTCTCTTTTTATTTTCAAACAATTTCGATACTTTTCAAAACGGCTCTCATGCTAAACTAAATGAGAACAGATTCATCAGAGGAGGCAGACCATGCAATCGAAATTGATTGAACGTTTAATCACGTATGCAAAAATTGATACACAATCCGACTTCACGAGTGAGACGACACCGTCGACGGCGAAACAATGGGATTTGATTCGCCATCTCGAGGCCGAGTTGAAAGCAATCGGACTCGAAGACGTCGAGACGGATGAATATGGCTACTTGTTTGCCACGCTCCCGAGTAACGTCGACCACGATGTACCGACAATCGGCTTACTTGCCCACGTTGATACGGCGACCGACTTCACCGGGACGAACGTCAACCCGCAACTAGTCGAGC
This sequence comes from Exiguobacterium sp. E4787, assembly GCF_018618375.1. NCBI lineage: Bacteria > Bacillati > Bacillota > Bacilli > Caryophanales > Exiguobacterium > Exiguobacterium sp. E4787. The sequence goes on from NZ_JACSLY010000006.1 coordinate 54,653, forward strand.
ATTACGAGGGTGGCGATATCGTCTTGAACGAGGCGCTCCAAGTCATCTTGTCGCCGCGTGACTTCCCGGAACTCGACGGCTACGTCGGCCATACGCTCATCACGACAGACGGGACGACGCTGCTCGGGGCCGATGATAAAGCCGGCATGGCTGAAATCGTCACCGCTGTCGAATACTTATTGGCCCATCCGGAAATTCCGCACGGACCGGTCCGCATCGCCTTCACACCGGACGAAGAGATTGGCCGCGGCCCGCACAAGTTCGACGTCGCCCGTTTCAACGCCGACTTCGCCTATACGATGGACGGTGGCCCGCTCGGCGAACTCCAATATGAGAGTTTCAACGCCGCCGGTGCCACGGTCACGTTCCATGGGACGAACGTTCACCCGGGCAGTGCCAAAAACAAGATGGTCAACTCGATGAAATTGGCGATGGCATTCCACAACCGCCTTCCGGCCGATGAGGCGCCAGAGCATACGAGCGACTATGAAGGCTTCTTCCATTTGAACGGCTTCTCTGGCGACGTGGAGACGACGACGCTCCAATACATCATCCGCGACCACGACCGCACGAAGTTCGAAGCGCGCAAAGCGTTGCTTGAAAAACTCGTCGTCGAATGGAAACAGAAATACGGCGAAGCGCGCATCGACTTGAAGATGGATGACCAATACTACAACATGGCCGAGAAAATCGAGCCGGTGAAACATATCGTCGACACGGTCGCCGATGTCATGCTCGAACTCGGCATCGAACCGAAAATCGAACCGATTCGCGGCGGGACAGACGGCTCGCAACTGTCGTATATGGGACTCCCGACCCCGAACATCTTCACGGGCGGCGAGAACTATCACGGCAAGTTCGAGTACGTCTCCGTCAACAACATGGAAAAAGCGACCCATGTCATCATCCAGACGCTCCGCACGTTCGCTGAACGCGCGCGAGCATAACACATGCGCCTCCAATCGTTCTCTTCTAGAATAGAGACATTGGAGGCGATTTTTATGAAGCATACGTTTCAAATGAACCTCGACTGGACCGGCGGACGCAATGACGTCGGTACGCTCGAGGCTGAACGGTTGAAAACACAAATCTCGATTCCCCCGGAAATGGATGGGCCCGGCATCGGGACGAACCCTGATGAGATGCTTCTCGGTGCTGCGGCGACTTGCTATATCATCACGCTCGCGGCCATGCTCGGGCGCAGTGACCTGCCGCACCGTGGCATCACCATCGACGCCGAAGGCATCGTCGACGTGACGAACGGCGTCTTCACGTATGAGACGATTCGCTACACGACCCTCATCAACGTGCCGGCAACAGCCACAGACCGTGACCTCACGCTCGTCGAACGGATTGCTAAAAAAGCGAAAGACGGTTGCATGATTTCACGCGCCTTGGCCGGCAACGTCACGTTCGAGCTCGACACGACGGTCACACGCGTCGACTGACGATGTATCGCTTCGCACAACCCCTGCATGAAGGGATCATCTTGAAACGGCGCAATCGGTTCGTGATGGACGTGTTGCTCGGTGACACCGTCGTCGCCTGTCACTGTCCGGTCACAGGCCGCATCGGCGATCTCGTCTTTGACGGGGTGCCTTGTCTCGTCTCGACGACGAACGACCCGCGACGGCACACGGCCTACACGGTAGAAGCCGTCTCAATCGATGCGGATGGACAATGGATCGGGATTCATCAAGGTCGCGCCAACGATTTCGTCGCGCATTGTTTGGACACGGACGCATTACCGGTCTTTCCTTCCCCCAAACAGGTGGGGCGTGAGCAAGTCGTCGGGTCATCACGACTCGATTTCAAGGTCGATGGTGTTTATATGGAAGTGAAGGCACCACTCGCCGAGCTGTTCGTGACGCCTCTCTCGCGCTTTGAACGACGTGCGGTGACGAGACCGGTCGAGACCGAACGGTTGATGCGGCATCTCGAGACGTTGATTGCGACGTTGCCTGAAACCAAACGGGCTGTCCTGCTGTATGTCTTCCTATACGACGCGCCCGTGTTCACCGGCAATCCGAACCGGAAACAAGACGCACGGATTCGCCAGATGATTCGCGAGGCGATTGCGGACGGACTAGAAATGTGGCAAGTGAACGGCGAGCTGACCACAGAAGGGATTCGTATGATCCGTTGCGTTGAGACAACGAATCATTTCAAGTAAAAAAGCCATCGCTGATGGCTTTTTTACTGTAACAACAGTGGGGTCACGTATGCCTCGATGACGGCCGAAATGGCGAGGAGCGGCACCGCGATGAAGAGAAACATCTTCACGCCTGCCACAAATAGCGCCTTGAACGTGACGTCCGTCTCTTTCCCGCGCAGTTTCTTCCACACGTAACGGTTGAGCGATAATCCCATCGCCGCTCCGAGCAAGATGGCCGAAATCTCGGTGATTCCGTGCGGCAAGATGCCGAGCACGATGACCCGGACGACCGATTCGCCGGCGAACCCGACGAGCATGGCGACTAAACCGATGACAGCGGCGTTGATGACGACGAACACGTATGGAATGAAGAGCGGAATCATCCCGAGCAGGAAAGCGAACAACGTGACGCGTGTATTGTTAACGAACAAGGCGATCATCGTCTCGCGCGCGCTCGTATCGAACGTCAAGCCCCTCGATTCAAACGTATCTCCGAGCTGGGCTAAAATCTCGTCTACTTGATCGGGTGCGATAAACGATCGAAACAAGAAGTACGACCCGATGCTGGTAATGATGAAAAGGATCCACAGTCGCAGAAAGTCGTTCCGATAATAGTTCGACCACGCCTCGCGAATGGATAGTGATGTTTTCATTTGAATTCCCCCTTATCAAGCTATACGAATCTCGTCAACGTTCGTTTCATTTTTACCCACGACTGCGCGTTTTCCAAAAACGTGATACAATACACGTCGTAAACAAATCAGAAAAACGAGGGATCCTATACATGATTACAGTAAATAACGTAAGTCTCCAATTCGGTGGACGCAAGTTGTTCGAAGACGTGAACATCAAGTTCACACCAGGCAACTGCTACGGCTTGATCGGCGCAAACGGCGCCGGGAAATCAACATTCTTAAAAATTCTTGCCGGTGAGCAAGAGACGACAACAGGTGACGTCAGCTTCTCGCCTGGCGAACGCCTCGCTGTCCTTAAACAGGACCATTACGCGTACGAAGATCAAGCGGTACTCGAGACGGTCATCATGGGCCACGAGCGTTTGTATCAAGTCATGAAAGAAAAAGACGCCATCTATATGAAGGAAGACTTCTCTGACGAAGATGGTATGCGCGCGGCTGAACTCGAAGGCGAATTCGCCGAGATGAACGGTTGGGAAGCTGAATCAGAAGCTGCCATGGTCCTTCAAGGGCTCGGTATCACGGACGCATCACACCACAAGCTCATGAGCGAGCTCACAGGTGGCGAGAAAGTCAAAGTCCTCCTTGCACAAGCATTGTTTGGCAAACCTGACATTCTTCTCCTCGATGAGCCGACGAACGGTCTTGACCTTAAAGCGATTCAATGGCTCGAAGAGTTCTTAATCAACTTCGAGAACACCGTCATCGTCGTATCCCATGACCGTCACTTCTTGAACAAAGTATGTACGCACATGGCCGATCTCGACTTCGGTAAGATTCAATTGTACGTCGGGAACTACGACTTCTGGTACGAGTCGAGCCAACTTGCTTCACGTATGGCCAACGACCAGAACAAGAAAAAAGAAGAGAAGATCAAAGAACTTCAAAACTTCATCGCCCGTTTCAGCTCGAACGCCTCGAAGGCGCGTCAAGCGACGTCGCGTAAGAAGTTGCTCGATAAAATCACACTCGACGATATCCGTCCATCATCACGCCGTTATCCGTTCGTCGGCTTCTCGATGGAACGCGAAATCGGGAATGACGTACTCTACGTCGACAACGTCTCGAAAACAATCGATGGCGTCAAAGTACTCGATAACGTCACGTTCTCACTGAACAAGACGGACAAAGTCGCATTCGTCGGCCGTTCGGACGTCGCCATCACGACACTCTTCAAAATCATCATGGGTGAGATGGAGCCCGACACAGGTACAATCAAATGGGGCGTGACGACGACACAGTCTTACTTCCCGAAAGACAACTCAGAATACTTCGAAGGCTCAGATAAGAGCATCTTGGATTGGTTACGCCAGTTCTCACCAGCAGACGAGTCGGATACGTTCCTTCGCGGCTTCCTCGGTCGTATGCTCTTCTCAGGCGAAGAAGTCATGAAGAAAGCGTCTGTCCTCTCAGGGGGCGAGAAAGTGCGTTGCATGCTCTCGAAAATGATGCTCTCAAACTCGAACGTCCTCGTTCTTGACGATCCGACGAACCACTTGGACCTCGAGTCGATTACGGCGCTTAACAACGGGCTCGAAACGTTCAAAGGCGTACTCCTCTTCAGCTCGCATGACCATCAGCTCATCTCGACGATTGCCACGCGCATCATCGAAGTGACGCCGAACGGGATCGTCGATAAAGAAGCGACGTATGACGAGTTCCTCGAGAACGAATCGCTTCAACAACAAGTCGAATCACTCTATCAGAACGCATAAGAAAAACGATCGGCCGCGGCCGATCGTTTTTTATTTGACCTCGACGGTCTCCATAATGTGTTCATGGATATCGTGTCCTTTTGTCACATGAACTTGGACGTTGTACGTACCGGCCTCAGGGAACGTATGCTCACCTGCATAGCTTCCGCCTTCCGTTTCATCAAGCTTGACCCAGTCGTGCTTGTCCGCTCCGTCTTTGAACACTTCGAGCTGAACGTCCGCACCCGTCAACGCCTCATGCTCAATCTCAACGTTGACGGTGAACGGTTGGACTTCCTTGGCGACAGCTTGCGTCGGATCAAGGACGATGTCCGCTCCGGCATGGTTATGATGATCTTCCTTGGCCTCGGCTTCAGCCTCCGGATGACCGACCGTCACGTTCGTCGTCGGCATCGTGTGCATCGATCGAGCCGTCACGTGCACTTGTACCGTATAGACCGCTTCATCGGAAAAAGTTGTCTCCGCCTCATACACTCCGTCTTCTGTGAGCGCCGCTTCGGTCGTCTCGCTCTCTTCCTTGGCACCGTTTTTCCAGACTTCGAACTTAATCTCGTCGGCGTCATCGACTGCTTTCCCGTCTTGCGTGACGCGAACTGCCAACGTGATCGCCTCGTCTTTGTCGGCTGTCGCCGGCACGTTCAATTCTGCCTCTACTGGCTCCATCGACGGTGCGGTCTCGGCACTTTTTGTTGCCTCATCTGTCCCGCATGCCCCAAGAACGAATAGACCGACAAGCCCAAACGTCACGCCGAATCGTTTCACCATATTGTTCATGTTGAATCCCCCTATTCAATCGCTTACATTCTTCACACATTGTTCATGATAGCACCCTTTTTTAGGAAATGTGTGAGGATTGTGTGAGATTTGCCACGTTTGTCACTCATAAATTGAACACAAATTTTGAGAGATATTATCCAAAAAATCCTTTGCCTAATTTTAGGGTTGAACGATGTTTACCATCAAAAGGGGGTATATAAAATATATACACAGCTCAATATATGGAAAGCCTTAACATCAAGATACATACACCCAAGAATGGAGGCGAAACCAAAATGAAGAGCAGGTTCGTACGTGTGTTAATGGCCTTGTTGATCATGTTGGCACCGTTAGTCGCTTATCCAAAATCGGCCGATGCCGCCGCTTCGAAATTCATCACGAGCGTGAACACGACGAGTAAAGTCGTCGCGTTAACCTTCGATGACGGTGCGGATGGTGCGAACACGAATAAGATTTTGGACATACTTGCCAAGAACAACGTCAAAGCCACTTTCTTTTTGACTGGATCGGGCGCCGCTAACCATCCTCAATACATCAAAAACATCGCCGCTAAAGGTCACCAACTCGGTAACCACTCCTACACTCATCCAGACTTCACGAAGTTGACCGCCACGCAGATGAAATCAGAACTTGACCGGACAGAAGCAAAAGTCAAATCGATCACCGGTAAAACAACAAAACCAATTTTCCGAGCCCCATTTGGCGCCGTGAATAGCGCCGTGTTGAGCGGGGTCGGTGCAGCCGGCTACGGCTACACGATTCAATGGAACATCGACACAGTAGACTGGAAAGGTGTCACCGCAAGCCAAATCAATACGAAAGTTCAAGCGAATATCAAACCTGGCTCAATCGTCTTAATGCACACCGGTGCCGGCGCTCCGGGCACACCGCTCGCCTTGCCGACGATGATTTCGCAATTGAAAGCGAAGGGCTATAAATTCGTCACCGTCTCCCAACTCCTTGCTTATCGTTCTACTTCGACTGCCAAAACGTATACCGTCAAATCAGGTGACACCCTTTACAGCATCGCTCGTGCTTACGGCGTCACCGTCTCTGCCCTTGCAGCCGCCAATAAAATCACCAACTACAACTCGATTTATGTCGGGCAAGTGCTCGTCATCCCAGGTACCACTGTAACTCCTCCACCTACGACGACCGTCAAATATACGGTCAAATCGGGTGACACGCTTTATAAGATCGCCACTTTGTACAAAACGACCGTCGCTAAGATTGCCGCCGCCAACAAGATTACGAACATCAATTCAATCACTGTCGGACAAGTCCTCGTCATCCCAGGGACGACCGTCACACCACCAACGACCACAGTAAAATACACGGTTAAATCAGGGGACACCCTCTATAAGATTGCGACGATGTATAACACGACTGTCGCTAAAATCGCAGCCGCCAACAACATCACGAACACCAGCTTGATCAGCGTCGGGCAAGTGCTCACGATTCCGCGCTAAACAGACGAAGGAGATGAAACCTTCTCCTCTCCTCCTCGTAAATGAAAGGGAAGCACTATTCATTTTCAGAGGAGGCACAATTGATGGGACGAACACTGCTACGTCTTGGCGTCGGGACGACGATTGGGATGGCAATCGCCACGATGCTGTTCTCTACGTTGATTTGGTTAGGCTACTCAGATGCACAAACGACGGGACAACCCGTTACATTCGCTGGCATTGACATTTACCGAATTGCGGATGGGTACGGAATCCCAAATCATACAAATATGACGTGGCTTGGGATTGTCATCACCGGTAGTTGGATCGTCCTCGTCGAGATGCTTCGGTCTATCCGCGGGCGGCGACGTCTAAAAACCACTGGCTAAAAAAACTGTCCACCGACGTGTTCGCTCGGTGGACAGTTTTTTCATACCCCTAAACATTCATCGACTATGGCAACGGCAACATGCGCCTCATCGGTCCCATGCACGAGCACCCGTCCATCAAGAAATAAAAGCATCCGATGATTCCGCCAACGCCATTCTAACGTGAACGGTGTTCGTTTCACCGCGATGTCCGCACGCTCGAGCTGATGTGCGATCGGTTCAAGCCCTTCGATAGAGCGACGGACTTGGACGACATCGCGACCGCATAGAAGTGCCGTCTGCTGTCGATTCGAGACGAGACTCGGATACTCGTGGGTTTGGCAAGACGGACAAGACACATCGACGAGCCGTGCGACATCGAGCCGCTGTGACTGGTTTTCCCACATGTCTTCAATCAAAAGTCGACGTTCCAGCTTTTCCAGCCGGCCCGTTAAAAACTTCAACGTCTCGACGACTTGACGGCTCGCCACATGTTGGACGATGGGGGCCACGACCCCCGCTGTCGCACACGTCTGTCCGGCTAATGGCAAGTGACGCATGAGGCAACGAAGACATGGGGCCTCTCCCGGCATGATGGTGTAGTTCATGCCGTACGCCCCGACACAGGAGGCGAACATGAACGGGATGCCACGCTCGAGTGCGAAATCATTTAACAACAACCGTGTGTCAACGTTATCGGTTGCGTCCAAGACGAGGTCGACAGGCGACAAGGTACGGAGCCACTCCCACGATACGTCGGCAATCCGAGCATCCAACTCAACGTCCGAGTTGATGGCACGTAGACGTTCGAGCGCCGCAATCGCTTTCGGTGTCTCGGCAAGTGCGTCCTGTTCCGTGTAGAGCGTCTGACGTTGTAAATTGGTCACTTCGACATAATCGCGATCGACGAGGATGAGTGGGACGCCAGCCCGAACGAGCTGATCAGCAACAGCCGCACCAAGTGCGCCGAGTCCGACGACGAGCACGCGCTTTTCCATCAACTCGCTTTGACCCTCCACTCCGATGCCGTGAAATCGCGCTTGCCGTGCGTAACGTTCCGGAACGTGTGTCATCGGACGTAATCCCCTGACTTCCCGCCTTGTTTCTCGAGTAAATACGTCGGTCCGATGACGATGCCTTTATCGATCGCCTTCGTCATGTCGTAGACGGTCAAGGCAGCGACGGACGCGGCCGTCAACGCCTCCATCTCGACCCCGGTATCGCCTTTCGTCTTCACGAACGACTCGATGATGAGCTGTGTCCCGTCCCACTCGAACGTCAAGTCGACTTTTTTCAAGGCGAGCGGATGGCACATCGGGATGATGCGGCTCGTCTCTTTAGCAGCCATGATACCGGCGACTTGTGCGACCGCGAGCACGTCGCCTTTCGATACTCGACCACCCGTAATCAGCTGTTTTAGCGTGTCGCTCAGTTCAACCGATGTACGGGCCCGAGCCGTCCGTGTCGTCTCCGCTTTGTCGGAAACATCGACCATTCGTGCCCGCCCTTGATTGTTTAGATGTGTCAGTTCCATCATTTACCCCCCACTCACCATTGGAATGACGGCGACCGTGTCCCCATCTTCAACGAGATACGTATCCGTCTCATAGCGTTCATTGACCGCGAACATGAGACGCTCTGCACCTGACACCCCTCGATCGGCCAAATCCGCTCGCAACGCGGCAAGCGTTTGTGGACCCGCGACCGTATAGGACCGCGTCGCTAATTCTTCTGCCACGTGAGCAAAACAAAGTACTTCAATCATGTATACGTCACTCCTTCCGGTCGGCCCGGGTGTTGTTCTTTTTGATCGCCCATCCATTTCGTTCCGTCGGTCCAATGCTCTCGCTTCCAAATCGGGACGATCTCTTTAATCCGTTCGATGGCATATCGATTCGCCTCGTACGCGTCGGCACGATGGGATGAACTCGTGGCGATGACGACTGCCTCTTCCATGATGTCGAGCCGGCCAATCCGGTGATGGATGGCCGTCAATGCCCCTGGCCAACGTGCCGCGACTTCGGTCGCGATTTGTTCGAGCATCTTCTCGGCCATCGGTACGTATGATTCGTACTCGAGGAGCTCCGTCTGTTTCGAACCCGTCATCTCCCGCACCGTTCCGATGAAGAGTACAACCGCACCGACGTTTCGATGCCGGACCGTTTCATAAAGCACCATCGGTTCGAGCGGATGTTCATTCACTTGATACCATTTCATCCTCCATCCACCTTTCCACTGAACGCATCAACCGGTCCTTATCTGCCACGGAGTCTCCGCGTGCGATCACGTTCGTCACATCGACCGGTTGTTCATGCCCGTCTCGCACGAGCACCACTTTCGGATAGTCTTTCCGTTTGTATCCTTCGATGAGCACGATGTCGACGTGCATCTCGTACCAGTTGAGGAGCAACTCAAACGTGTCGGTGTCTCGCCATTCGATCAACGTCTCCCCTTCACCAATCACACTCGAGAGCACGGCACCAGCCAACGCATGACGGTGCGAGTCTGTCATTGGCAAATCGAGCGCCCCTCCGTGACCGTGATGCTTGATGACACCGACTCGTTTTCCTGTCGCCGACAACTGCTTTGTCAATTCGGAAACGAACGATGTCTTGCCGCTATTTTGATAGCCGACCACTTGTAAAATTAAAGCTGATCGATGATTCGACATCGCACCGTGTCCCCTTTCTGAAAGCCTCTCGTTCCGCCTGGCAGCTGAATCAACGCGTTACACGTCGCGAGCGAGGAGACGATGCCCGACTTATCTTTGCCGCTCGGATGAACGACCGCCTGTCCGGCTTCGTTAATTGATATATGTCCGCGCACGAACCGGTCGAACGGATTCGGTTTCGGGAAATCGGCACCGAGCATCGCGTCAACGACCGGACGCGATGCTTGCCCAAACAAGGTTTTCATATACGTGCCGACAAATAGTTCCGTGCCGACGAAGCAGGCCGACGGATTACCCGATAACCCGAACAGCAGTCGATCCTTGAAGCGTGCGACCGTTGTGACAGAACCTGGACGCATCCCAACTTTATTGAACAACACGGTCGCTCCGAGTGCGTCATACACATCGGGCAAATAATCGAAATCGCCGACCGACACCCCGCCCGTCGTGACGATGGCATCACTCGTCCGAAGCGCCTCTTCAATCGCCCACTTTGTCGAGAGGAACGTATCCGGCAAAATGCCACCATACGTCGCCGTGCCGCCGAGTGCCTCGATTTGGGCAAGAATCATATAGGCATTTGAATTATAAATTTGACCGTCGGTTTTCTTCCGTCCCGGTTCGACGAGTTCGTCTCCGGTCGCGAATACGGTGATGTGTGGTTTCACGTACACGTCGACCTGGTCGTAGCCGAACGTCGCGAGCAAGGCAATGACGCCTGGATTGATGCGGGTACCTCGGTCAATGAGTTTCGTCCCCGCCGCCACATCTTCCCCGCGATAGGAGATGTTGGCATCGCGGGCTGGCCGTTTGAACGTCACGACTCGGTCATCTGCTTGCACGAGTTCGAGCATGACAATCGCATCCGCTCCGTCTGGGATTTTTGCTCCGGTCATGATGCGAATCGCCTCGCCATCACATAACGGTTCCCCGACGTGTCCAGCTCCCTGTACGTATTGGACAGGTAAGGTCACTGGTTCGTCGCGACTCGCAGTCAACAAGTCGCTTGCTCGGACGGCAAAACCGTCATACGGTGATTTATCGAACGCTGGAACGTCATGCGTCGCGACAAGGTCCAGCGCCAAGATTCGTCCGTGTGCTCGATATAACGGTACCGTTTCCGATTTGGCTCGTCCCGTCGTTTCTTCGACGAGTGCGATCGCCTCGTCAACGGCGAGCGGCTTTCGAAATAGGGTCGACATCTTCTCCATCACTTCACTTCCTTCCCGAACAGAGATTCATACTCATTTGGTGTATTCACATTTTTAAACCAATCTTGCTCTTCAAATGAGACAATTGTCGCCTCAGTCAAGTGGGGCATGACCGCCCGTTCGCCACGATGTAAGGCAGCTTCAAATTTTGAAAGCATCGAACAGGGGTACAAGCCGATGAGCGGATGAATGCGATTGTCAGCGTAGGCGATGACCGGTTGATCGCTTCGTTCCGTCGCTAGGCGTTCATAAACACTTGCTGGCACCAAGGGCGTATCACACGCACAGACGGCGTACCAATCACTCGTAACGTGCCGCATGACGGTGACGATGCCTGCGATCGGCCCCATGCCTCGCCATTCTCGGTCGTCTTCAAGTTGATACGCGGTCGTCGACTGTCCGGCGGGAACGACGCTCCACTGGGTCTCCGTCGTCGTAGCTAGGATGTTCCTTGCTCGTTCTTCAAACGAGGCGTCTTTGTAGCGAGCTTGCCATTTAGGGGAGCCGAACCGACGCGATTGGCCGCCTGCCAAAACGATGCCAATCATCGCGTCGCTTCCCAGACAATGTGCGAGAGCTCGGGGAGAATCAAACGGGTCATCGCCAAGTCGACGGCGCCCCGTGACCCTGGCATCGAGAAGATGATTGTATCCCCGATACGTCCGGCGAGAGCGCGCGACAACATCGCGGCCGGTCCGATGTCGTCCGTGAAGCTTACGTGACGGAACAACTCGCCAAAGCCGACCATCTCCCGGTCAAGCAGTGGTCGAATCGTCTCGATGGTGACATCGCGCTTCGTAATTCCCGTCCCACCGGTCGTTAAGATGACATCCATCTTCTCATCAACCATTCGTCTGACGGCCGCCTCAATCTCTATCGGATCATCTTTCGTGATTTCACGGTATGTGACTGTGTGAGCCTCTGCTTTTAACAACGAGCAAATATGTTCTCCCGAAACATCTGTATCGAGCGTGCGTGTATCCGAGATTGTTAAAATCGCGGCCCGGACACGCTTTGTATTTTCATGTACGTGATTGTGTGTTTGCATGGTCTTCACCCTCCGATGTAACTCATTTCAATCCGGTTGCGTGTCCGGTTCCCATTTCGTGATCGTTCTTCCGAATAGCGATCGTCGCGCACTTCCCATACCATTTTTAACGTCATCGCGATGAGGTCGTCACTCGCTCCGCTGCGAAGCAACTCGCGAATATCTGTCCCTTCTTCCGCGAACAGGCACGTATACCATTTGCCATCGCTCGATAGCCGACCTCGTGTGCACGTCCCGCAGAACGGTTGACTGACCGAAGAGATAAAACCAACTTCTGCTCCATCATCGTAGCGGTAACGTTTGGCCACCTCCCCGAGCGCCTCGGGAGCAAGTGGTTCGAGCAAGCCGTTCTGTTGGCGCAACACCTCGAGAATCGATTCGGACGATACGACATGTTCGACATTCCACTCATTCGCCGTGCCAACATCCATGAACTCGATATAACGAAGCGTGATATTCCGTTCTTTGAAATAAGCGGCCATCGGGGCAACTTCATGATCGTTCCATCCTTTCCGGACGACCATGTTCACTTTCACCTCAAGCCCTTGTCGTTTCGCCTCATCGATGCCTCGTAACACCGTCTCGGGCGACGTCCCGCGCCCGTTCATCATCCCGAACGTCTCGGCTGATAAGGCGTCTAGACTCACATTGACCCGGTCCAGCCCTGCTTGTTTCAACGCCTTCGCCATCCGTTCTAAATAGACGCCGTTCGTCGTCAACCCGATCGTCTCGATGGTCGTGACCGCTCGGAGACGGTGAATCAGTTCATCGAGATTCGCTCGGAGTAACGGTTCACCTCCGGTCAAGCGCACTTTCTTCACGCCATGCGGGGCGATAATCCGAACGAATCGCTCAATCTCATCGAATGATAATAACTCATCTCGCTTTAAAAATTGGTGGTGGCGAAACGCTTCTTCCGGCATGCAGTAGCGGCATCGGAAGTTACATTTATCAATCACCGAGATACGCAAATCTTCCAACGGTCGTCTCCGACGATCGGTCCATGGTGTCATGTAGGTTCATCCTTTCTGTCAACGACAGAAGGGACCGACGAAGTCCCTTCCCAAAAGTCAGCGAATCGGCTTTTCAGCACCGTTTCGCAAATAGTAATAAATGGTAGTGATGATTGAAATCGCATAAAGAGCGAGCATGACGAACAACGCGCCATTAAATGAGCCGACGAACTCAAGCGACCAGCCAAACATCTTCGGAATGAAGAAAGCACCGTAAGCGGCAAACGCTGCCGAGAATCCGACGACAGCCGGCGTCTTCGTCGCCACGAACACGTGGGGAATCATCGCGAACGTCGCACCGGAGTTGAGTCCCGTCGCAATGAACAAAACGACGAACGAGATGAAAAACATCGTCAAGTTGTTGTTCGTGATGGCCAAGATGACACTCATCGTCCCGAGTGCCATGATTCCGAACACGACCAATGTCACTTTGGCGGCCCCGACTTTATCGCTAATCCATCCTCCGAACGGCCGCGAGGAAGCACCGAGGAAGGCACCGAGGAAGGCGAGCGCCATCAAATCCGATTCCGGGAATTTTAACTTCAAGATCATCGGGAACGCCGCTGCGTATCCGATGAACGAACCGAACGCCGCGGTATAGAGCAACGTTTGAATCCAGAAGTGCTTGTCTTTGAACACGCTCGCTTGTTCACGAATCGATTGGCGTGCCGTCGGTAAGTTGTCCATGAACAAGTACGCACACACCGTCAAGATGATGGTCGGCACGACCCAGAGCAATGCGGCGTTTTGGAGCCAAATCTCTTGTCCGGTCTCCGTCACGAGGGCGTTTCCACCGATGACCCCGAAGATTCCTGTCGTGATGACGAGCGGCGTGATCAATTGGACGAGCGAGACGCCTAAGTTCCCGATGCCACCGTTAATCCCGAGCGCGGTCCCTTTTTTCGCTTTCGGATAAAAGGCACCGATATTGGCGTTTGACGACGAGAAATTTCCACCGCCGAGCCCGCACAGAGCGGCCAAAATCATGAACACCCAATACGGTGTTTCGACGTTTTGGACGGCGTAGGCGATACCAAGGAGCGGCAACAGCAAAATCGATGTCGAGAAAATCGTCCAGTTCCGTCCGCCGAATATGCTGTTCGCAAACGTGTAGAAAAAGCGCAACGATGCCCCGACAAGTCCAGGCAGGGCGGCCAAGGTGAACAGTTGACTTTGGGTAAAGCTGAACCCGATCGAATTCAATTGGACGGCCGCGACCGACCACATCTGCCAAACGATGAACGCAAGCGTCAGGGCCGGGACCGAGACGAGCAGGTTGCGATTGGCGACTTGCTTCCCCGTCCCTTCCCAGAACCCCACGTCCTCTGGCTTCCACTCGGCGAGTGCATGCGACCCTTTGTCTAATTGTTGCATTGTCTATTCCTCCTCTAAACGGTTCAATTCGTATCCTAATCCCATCCTATCGACCCCTCCCTTAAAAAAGTGTGCCTTCTTTCACACTTATTTCGCATGTTGAGTTTTTTTATCGGCTTGTCATCAATCTGTGACAAAATCGCCTTTCTTTCGGTTCTGTGACATTGAACACAGAAAAACCCTCCCCGATTCCTTATCGTAAGGAATAGAGGAGGGATAACTGTGTCACATCTTATTCAAATTCATTGCGCATCCGAGGCTCGTTTGGCGCTGCAGCCATATTTCTTCAGTCAAGATCGGGCCCATGTGTTCCGCGTCTTCGGTGTCTCGATTGCCGAAGCGGCGTTCACGGAGACGGGCATCACCGTCACGTTCCCACTGGAAAGTCCGATGGAAGAACTGCAAGCCCTGCATGACTTGCTTGTCCGAATCGATACAAACCACGACGTGACGATCGATGATACCCAGGCGGTCATCGGCTACCTAGGGGACGGGACGGTGGTCACCGTCTATCGCCACTTCAAACGTTGGCTGGACTTTTTGTCCGCAGCGCGCGTTCGCTCGATGGAAGGTGTCGTCGTCGAAGTCCGTGCTAACGGGGTCAAGCTAGCCGAAGGAGTACTTCGGTCTTACGAGTTGATGGAAGATGGCGATTTTTATGTATCGGCCTGTACAATCGAGGCCGATGGGTTAGAACATTTCGAGGGCGAGCTATCACTTGCCGCCGTGATGTGATCAATCGATGACACAGACTGAAATGGGACAGTCCTCACAATGGTTGAGCTGTTTCAAGCGGTCGAGGTCATGAATGATGATTTGACGAGACGGGAGCGACAAAATCCCCTCTTGGGCGAGCTCGTTCAACATGCGGTTCACGCGTTCGCGCGACGTTCCGCAATAGTTGGCGAGCTCTTGATTTTTCAGTTTCAAGTCGATGAGAATGCCACCTTCGACTTCCACCCCATAGCTGTTCGCCATGCGAATGAGCGTCGAATAAAGCGCCCCTTTCTTCCCGTTCAACACCAAGTCTCTAAATTTCGTATGCTGCTTCCGCATATGTTCGTTAATCATAATCATGAACTCGCGGACGAACTCGGGATTCGATGACAAAATCATCGTTTCAATCCGTTCGATTTTGACCGCATAAATTTCACTGTCTTCTAACGCTTTCGCGTTAAACAGATATTTCGGATCGATTGCGAACAACGTCAATTCTCCGCAACAAGCCTCAGCGCTTAAACAACGTAACGTCAATTCTTTTCCATTTTCCGTCAATTTCGAAATTTGGATTAGTCCACTCTTTACAATATAAAATTCGGATGCGTCTTCTTGTTCCCGGAACAGAAACCCGCCTTTGGGGACATGAATGATTCGATGTGCCAATTTTTTTGTTTCTTCGAGCACCATCGATTTACTTGAATGAGCCATTTCCACCGACCTTCCTTAAAAACACGTTGCACCATATGAAAGCTTGCCTTCATTCTAAACACAAACCCCCTCGAAACGC
Source organism: Exiguobacterium sp. E4787 (assembly GCF_018618375.1). Taxonomy (NCBI): domain Bacteria; kingdom Bacillati; phylum Bacillota; class Bacilli; order Caryophanales; genus Exiguobacterium; species Exiguobacterium sp. E4787. Next base: position 70,635 of record NZ_JACSLY010000006.1, read on the forward strand.
AATCAACATTTGGAAGCGTTTCAAGGGGACGACTATTCTTTTGTACGATATTCAATTTTTTCCCAATATCGATATAACAAGGTGATCAATCCGACATTGATGATGGCGATGACCATATATAGTCGCATCGAGGCATGATCATACACCATATAGCTCTCAATTGTATATTGCAACAGCACCATGTTCGTTGCGAGCAACACGACCAATCCGATTAAACTCCAACCGTTACGCCCCATGATGAATCTCTCTTCCGACCGCAAAGATTTTCCCGTTTTCAATCTCAAGTAGGATTTTAGGAAGCTCCCGTTGTGGCGGACCCGCTTGGGGCTGTCCATCCAGACCGAAGTAGCCGCGGTGACATGGGCAGAGTAGCACATCTTCTTCCTCTACATAAAACACAGGACACTGCAGATGTGTACATTTGTTGTTATAGGCAACGAACTCACCGGTCTTTAAATGAACAAGCAACGATGGCTCCGTGCCTGGATATTCGAATTCGAGTGATTTCCCCCGCTCGAGCGCCGCGACCGTCGTGATGAACTGACGATTGGTTCTCGGTGCACTGCGGACGAAAGTCGCGATATTAAACGGGACCGTCGCGAGACCGAGCGCGATGCCGGCCCCAAACGTCGATTTGATGAAGGCACGTCGGTTCAGTTTCACATCATCGGCCCGACTCAAGTTATCGACAAGTGCGGATAACCGTTCCCGCTCTTTTGAATCTTTCGACATAAGTCATCTTCCTTTCTGTCTCAGTCGGAATAGACGCCAAAGAATTCAGGGACGTAATTCCATTTATCGTCTTGTGAAGGTTTTTTTCCTTCAATCATGTTCATTTGAACGCGCTGACGACGCAGTTGCATCATCTCGTCATGGTCAATGAAACGAATCGCATCTGACGGACAAACTGACGCACACATCGGCGCGATATCATGTTTGGAACGGTCGTAACACATGTCGCATTTATACATCTTGTTCTTCTCAAAATCGAACTTCGGAATTCCAAACGGACAGGCGAACGTACAGTTCCGGCAGCCGATACATTTTTCTTCGGAAGCCGATAAGACGACACCTTCTGGCGTGATTTGAATCGCATTGGCCGGACACACTTGAGCACAAGCTGGATTTTTACATTGCATACAGATCATCGGGAACGTCTGACGGTTCTCCGAGAAATCGATATAGTCCACGTAGTTGCGCTCAAGTCCGTCATGATCACCACATTCGCGGCAAGCAGCCTGACAAGCTCGACAGCCGATACAACGTTCAAATTCTAAATACATGACTTTATTCATTTCGTATGAACCTCCTCATCCATGACGTGACAGCTCGTCGTAATCGCATGGTCCGCCATGAACGGTACGCTCGAACCGAGTGGCACCGTCAACGGGTTAATGTGTAGCGGCGTATTCGCCGGTAACTTCTTCAATTGAACCGCACATACTTTGAACTCAGGCATGCGTGACATCGGATCGAGACACGGATTCGTCAATTGATTGATGGCGAGCTCTTTGCCCCAATGGTAAGGGACAAAGACGGTATCGTTTCGAATCGCCTTCGTCAAACGCGCCTCGACGACCATCGCTCCGCGGCGTGTCCGCAGTTCGACTTTGTCACCCGTTTGTAGGCCATAACTTGAGGCGAGCTCGGGATGAATCTCCACGAACGGCAATTTTGACATCGTGCTCAAGAAATCGACACGACGCGTCTGGTTGCCAGACAAGTAATGGAAGACGACACGGCCCGTCGTGAGCGTGACCGGATATTCTTCATTCGCATATTCGCCGGCCGGTCGATACGTGACGACGGGCAAATTCGCTTTCCCGTTTGCCGTACCAAACCGTTCTTTGAACATCGTCGGTGTGCCTGGATGGTCTTCAGACGGACACGGCCAGAAGACACCATATTCGTTGTCGATTCGCTCCCACGTGATCCCAGAGTAGTCGGCCGCTCCACCTTTTGTCGCGATGCGGAACTCCTCCCAAATGTCACGCGCCGTCTCGTACGGGAAGTACTGTCCGCGTCCCATCCGTTCAGCGATCCGCTTCATGATTTCCCAGTCTGGAAGCGAGTCTCCGAGCGGTTCGCGCACTTTCCGGATCCGAATGACACGTCCTTCTAGGTTCGTCGTCGTCCCTTCATCTTCGGCCCACGAACACGCCGGCAAGACGACGTCCGCGAACTCGCAAGATTCTGACATGAAGAAGTCGCTGACGACGAAGAAATCGAGCTTATTGAAACTGTCCCACACGTACGGTAGGTTCGGTGCCGAGACGGCCGGATTCGAACACATGAGGTGCATCGCCCGAATCGTTCCCGCTTGAATCTCATCGAACATTTCGAATGCAGACACACCTGGTTTTGGCATCTCAGAAGGATCGATGCCCCAGACACCGCTCACATATTCGACGGCTTTCGGGTCAGTTAACTTCCGGTAGCCCGGTAACAAATCGGCTTTTTGTCCATGTTCCCGTCCGCCTTGGCCATTCCCTTGCCCGGTCATCGTAGCGACACCCGAGGCGAATTTTCCGACCATGCCGCGCAGAAGTGCCATCGACGTGTAGAGCGAGACGTTGTCGACGCCTTTTGACTGTTGTTCGACACCACGGGCAAACAACATGACCGACCGTGGGCTCTTTCCGTAAATGTGACCTGCCTTTTCAAGCTTTTCGATAGCAATCCCCGTCACATCACTCGTCCGTTCGAGCGTCCAGTCACGGACCGACGCCTTCAACTCTTCGTAGTTATCGCAACGCTCATCCACATACGCTTGATCGACATAATCGTGTTCGACTAAAAAGTTGAGCAGTCCCATCGCAAGCGCCGCATCCGTCCCCGGTTTCAAATCGAGGTGAACATCGGCGACACGCGCCATCGGAATCTCACGCGGATCGGCGACGATGATTTTCGCGCCTTTGTCCTTTGCTTTCCAAATATGTTGCGTCGTCGTCGGATGACATTCGGCGATATTCGAACCGGCGACAAAGAACGTGTCGACATGCTCGAACTCCGTCCACGGGAGCGTCGCCCCGCGGTCAATCCCGAGAGTCTTTAAGAAACCGCCGGCAGCAGATGACATACAGAAGCGGCCGTTATAGTCGATGAATCGTGTGCCGAGTGCGACCCGCGCATACTTCCCGACGAGGTAACATTTCTCATTCGTCATCGAGACGCCGCCGAAGACAGACACCGCATCCTTTCCGTGCTCTCGTTGAATCCGTTTAAAGTTCGCTTCGATCACGTCGAGCGCTTCGTCCCATGTCGCTTTCTCAAACTTGCCATTCCGCTTGATGAGCGGTGTGAGGATGCGGTCCGGATGCTCAATCGTTTGATAGGCCGTGACGCCTTTCGGACAAAGCTTGCCTTTATTCACCGGGAAATCGTAGCGTGGTTCGACGCCTTTGACGGCTCCGGTCTTCTCATCGACCCGGATGTGCATGCCGCACTGCATACCGCAGTAACAACAATGGGTCGTAATCAGTTTCTCACCAGGTTTGATTAAGTTCTGTACTTCTGGCGACGTTAAAAAGTCACTCATCGTCTTCCCCTCCATAGAACGTTTCCGCTCTTCGTTTTGAAAATCCACTGACGTGATAGCCGTTAATCGTTTGAAGCGGATAATGCATCCCGTCACTTCCTGGCCGTCCGAGCGCCGAATCGAGCCGGGCCCGACGACGACAGGCGTGACAGAGGTCTTGGACCGTATGTGCCGCATCGACTTTTACGAGTTGGTCCGACCCTTCGAGCAATTGTTTCACTTGCTCGATTTCTTCAAGCGTCCCGGTCGGTTCTCCGCATTTAACGCACAGGTGTCTCATCTTTTGCCTCATCTTTCGTCTCCTTCGGCCGGCCGAACCCTGGCATCGACATGCCGGTATTCGTATCGACCGGGTGCGTCGACAACTGTCCATTCATCAAGTTCAACTGCATCTTCACACGCATCGAACGTCGACACGGTTGGCAGTAATCCGACAGCTGGGTCCCGTCACTGAGTCCGAGCTGAATCGTCTGTGCTTGTAAAATCGCTTGGACGTCCTCGACTTGATTGTCCGTTGCATAGCGTGTGCCACAACCAGCGCAGACACGCGTCTCATCCGCTTCGACTTCCCGGTAGTTCATCGGTACGCTGGCTGCCATCGGTCGGACCGGCAAGTGGAACAGTTTACCGAACGGGAAGTAGCATAAAAAGATGATGACGGTCAATTGATGGAACAAGGCGAGTTCATGATGGACGAAGCCGCCGAAGAATACGTACGACACGGTCAACAAGAGACCTGATACGGTGACGATGAGCAACATGAGGAGCGGTAAAATATCAAATTCGAATCGCTGGGTCACTTTCACGTCCTGGTCGTTAATCCGGCGATAGAGTGCCATGAGCACGCCGACGAGCAACATGAGCGCGGTGATGTTCAAGCCGTTATAGACGAGCTCGGCGAACAACCCGTGCGCGGCCATTTTGATGGTCGGGATGTTGAAGACGACGATTTGATACGTCTCGATATCAATCAAATCAAAGCGCATCCATTGGAACGTCAAGCCGAACGTGATGGCGAACGACCCGAGGCATCCCCAGGCGATCAACATATGTTGGGTCCAGCGGTACCAGCCACGTTCCCAGATGAACTTCTGTAAGACGATGTTATTGACAGTTGTCGTGGCGACGGCTTTACTGGCCCGTTTCTTTCCTGCCTTCATTTGTTTAAGGCTCCGCTTCAATACTTGCGAAGTGGCCGGCCGTGCAAAGAATAACGTCAAACGAACGACCATCCCAATCATGCAAATGACGGCGGCGATATAGTAGCCGAACAACGCCATGTCCACGTGCTCAAATCCTGCCGACGCGACCCACGTCGAGAGCACCAAGGCGGTGAATCCTACGAACGACCACTTTGCAGCGGTCGAATAAAAATAACGATCGGACATATGTGTTCCTCCTTCTCTTTCCGAGCGACTTCATAGTTTCATCATAAAGATGACATCTCGACTTAACTGTTACTTTTTTCACAGATAAGCGATTCGAGACGTGACAGAATAATGAACGAAGGAGGCGTTCCCTTATGAAATCATCATTCAAAATCATGTTATTTCTCGCCATCGCAGCCATGCTTGTCGTCTTTTCCATCGGGTTTGTCTTCGCTAACCGGGCGACGACCGAGCCAGACGTCGAAGGATATGTGATTGAAGTGAATGAGTTTGACCGCACCGCTCTCGTCATCAGTGGTATCACTGCAGAAGAGGCCACGCTCTCTCCTGACACTCTTTTCGCGCAAAGTGAACCGGAAGACGTAAGTTGGTTCAAGTTTCAAGTGAAAGCCACGTTCGAACAAATCGCTGTCGGGGACCACGTCCACATTTGGAAAAAGACCGGCCCAAGTATCTTAAATACTCCGAACCGGTCTTATGTGAAAAAAGTCGACGTGATTGACTAATATTGACGTTTGCCATAACGTTCACTCAGCCATAGGACTAAAAACGCCAAACCAACCAACCATCCGCTCCAGACGAGTGCCTGGGTCATATCACCGTTGATTGTCGCCATATAAATCGCAGTAGCGAGTGTCATCGTCTCGCCCGGAATGTTCCCGGCAATCATCATCGTGATCCCGAACTCGCCGATTGACCGTGCGAAACCGAGGACGAAGCCGCTCGTCAACGCGGGTAGCAGCAGTGGAATCGTCACGTAAGTGAACAGTTGACGCTCTGACCCGCCGAGCACGCGTCCGGCCTCATACCATTCTGCATCGAGTTGTTTGAGCCCGAGACGAATTGTTTGGTAGATGAGCGGAAACGCGGCCAAGGCGGACGCGATGACGTTCGCCTGTTTGGTGAACAAGATGGTGACGGGCAAGAACCCACCGATCCCGTTGTTCCCAAGGACAATCAAAGCGTATAGCCCGATGACTGTCGGCGGCAAGATAAGCGGCAGTAAAAACACTGTCTCCAGCAGCCGCTTTCCTTTAAATTGACGGTGATGCATGAAATAGGCCGCTCCGAAGGCAAGGACGAAGGCGCTCACCGTCGCCATCATCCCGACTTCGAATGTGAGTTGAAGTGGAGATTGCGTCATTTGGAAAATCCTTTCGCCAAAAAGTGAGCTTGAATCTCATCATCAAACAAACGCGCATAGATATCGCGGACGTATGGATCATGCGTTAAGCGAACTGCCGGATACGAAATCGCACCCGTCGCTTCAAACGGGACCGACTGAATCGACTCGATGGCCGTCGTGAGTTCCGTTTTATAAACGAATCCCGCATTGGCGTCACCTTGTTCGATGAGCGTCAGCACTTGTCTCACGTTTTGGGCGAACATGACTCGCGGCTCCACTTCCTCCCACACATCTTCCCCTTCGAGCGCCACTTTTGCGTAACGACCGGCCGGGACATTGATCGGATCACCGATGACGATGCGAGCACATGTATTTAAGTCGTCCCACGTCTCCGCGCACGGTTTCCCTTTCGGTGTTACGAGCCACAATTCGTTATGCAAGAACATATCCCGCTCTAGAATCGGGATTTGTAATCGGTCGACATCGTCAACGCTCGCGGCTAAAAAGATATCTGCCGGAGACCCGTGATTGATTTGTGCTCGCAAAGCGCCGCTCCCGTTCGTCACGACCCGAACATCAATCCCCTCGAATTCCGCTTCAAGTTGTCGCTCGATCTCTTCCAAAGCCGGTCCTAAGCTCGCCGCTGCTAGGATGGTCACGGTGTCCTCCGAATCTGAACTCGACCAGACTTGACTTAGTAATAAGGCGACTGCCATCCCTATGATGACTCCACTCACCCGTTTCATGATTGATCACTCCTTTGCTTCTCTTTTATCGTAGCGATTGCTTCGCCTCCCATCTGTATCAAACGTCACAAAAATACACCCCTACGTCAGTAGAGGTGTGCCCTTATTAAGCGAACGTGCGCGCCCGCGGGAATAAAATGTTGTTCTCGAGATGAATATGTTCGAACGTATCCGATTCGAGCGCTTCTAACCGTTGATAGACAAGACGATACGTCCCACACGCACCTTCAGGCGGCGTATAGTCGTTCGTGATGTGCCGAAGCTCTTTCAAGATGTCACCCGCTGCTGCATGTTCTGACTCGAGCGAAGCCAAAATGTCATCAAGCTCCCGTCTCGTTTCAGCTGTCGGTGCCGTCTCATGACGAAGCAACGTCGGGAAGTCTTCCGTCTCTTCTTTGACGATATGTTGTTCAAGTTCCACTTTCAATTGATTGAACAATTGGTGAATGCGACCGAGGTGCGGATGATTTTGTCCGTGAACCCGGAACACTTTTGTCACATATGGTGTGAGCTGAGGCAATTCGTCCGTCAAAAACTGGTGATGCTTATAAATGATGTGCTCAATCAATTCCGAAGAAGAAGCGGCATCCCAATCGATGCTCTTCTCGTTCATCTCTTGCTTGCGTTGATAGAGCGCATTGACTTCTTCTAAAATATCTTCTGTCGACCGTTTCGATTTGTCAGTCGCTTCAGCGAGTGGTCGGTTGCCACCACAACAAAAATCGATTCGGTTCCGTTTGAAGATGTCTGCTGCTTGCGGGCATTGTTTGACGATTTCAGATACGTGCGTATCGCCCGTGAATGTCTGTGTCATCTGTCATAACCTCCATATTCGTTTTGACATGTTTAGCGTAGCAAGAGTTTGACGACAAAAATGTGAAATACGTCACATTTAGGTGAACGGGATTGCCTCGTTCCAAATTTGGACACAAAACAGCCCCTCATTTTGTGAGGGGCGTCGATTAATGGGAAGGCGTTTCAAACTGCTCTGCCTCTGTCGATCCGGCCAGTGCCGTCGTCGACGACTGGCCTCCAGAAATGACGAGTGACACTTCATCAAAGTACCCGGTCCCAACTTCGCGCTGGTGACGTGTCGCCGTATAGCCATGCTGCTCCGCCGAGAATTCAGCTTGCTGCAACTCGGAATAGGCAGCCATCCCGCGGGCTTTGTATCCGCGTGCGAGTTCGAACATTCCGAAGTTGAGCGAGTGGAAGCCAGCGAGCGTGACGAATTGGAACTTGTACCCCATCGCACCGATCTCTTGTTGGAATGTTGCGATTTCCTCGTCCGACAGCTTCTTCTTCCAGTTGAACGAAGGTGAGCAGTTGTAAGCAAGCAGTTTGCCCGGATATTTCGCGTGAATCGCATTTGCGAATTGGCGTGCCTCGTCCAAATCGGGCTCGGACGTCTCGCACCAGACGAGGTCAGCGTACGGTGCGTAGGCAAGACCACGCGCGATTGCCTGCTCGATGCCTGCCTCGGTGCGGTAAAACCCTTCCGGTGTCCGGTCACCGACGATGAACGGATGGTCGATTGGGTCGATGTCGCTCGTAATCAAATTCGCCGCGTGAGCATCCGTCCGGGCGACGATAATCGTCGACACCCCCATGACGTCTGCCGCGAGCCGAGCGGCAATCAAGTTTTTCACGGCCGTCTGTGTCGGTAGCAACACTTTCCCGCCGAGATGTCCGCACTTCTTCTCTGACGACAATTGATCCTCAAGATGGACACCGGCCGCCCCCGCCTCAATCATCGCCTTCGTCAGTTCGAACACGTTGAGCACACCGCCGAAACCGGCCTCCATGTCAGCGACAATCGGGGCGAACCAATGCGTATCGCCTTTTCCTTCCGCCGTTTGGATTTGGTCGGCGCGTTGAAGCGCCTGATTGATCCGTTTGACGACGCTCGGCACCGAATTGGCCGGATACAGGCTTTGATCCGGATACATATGTCCCGACAAGTTCGCGTCGGCGGCAACTTGCCAACCGCTCAAATAGATGGCCTCAAGACCAGCCTTTACTTGCTGGATAGCCTGGTTCCCCGTTAACGCCCCGAGCGCGTGGACGTAGTCCCGCTCGTGGAGTAACTCCCATAACCGTTCCGCTCCTTTTGTCGCGAGCGTATGTTCAATTAACACCGACCCCCGAAGTCGCATCACGTCTACCACTCCGTATGGACGTTCGACCCCAATAAATCGTTCCGACTGTATCATTTCCTCAACTTGTGCGCGTTGTTCGTTCATACCCATTCCTCCTGTATTATATTAATTTTAGATTTAATCATTTGTTATATAACAAGTGGTGCATGATTAATCCAAGTATGCGCAGCACTCAAGCGCCGACTTGAAGGATGAGTGTTCCATGCCGCAGCAGCGACAGACGTTCTCTTCATCACGTTCTTCCGGTTTGCGGAACACGACGACTTCTTCGACTGGCTCTCTCATGATTTGGAGCGATCCGTCGGCCCGGTCTAGGACGAGGCGCATCAAATCGTTCCCGTAGACGAACGCCGTGTTCGCGAGCGTCGCTGTCGATTCCCCTGAGATGATTCGACGGACGACCCAACGTTCAATTAACTGTTCGCTTTCGATTTTTTTCGTTGTCATAATGATGCTCCTCCTTTTAAGTTCGGTTCTAATGTCACTTGTTGTAAAAACTGTCGACGGCGCCGGTGCAAAATCGGTTCCGTATATCCATTCGGCGATTCGCCGCCTTCGAATACTAAATCTCGCGCCGCTTGATAGGCGATCGAACGCTCCACGTCAGGCGTCATCGGGCGATAGTACGGGTCCGACGCGTTTTGCGCGTCGACGACACCGGCCATCCGGACGAGCGTCGCTTCCACTTGCTCTCGACTACAGACGCCATGATACAACCAGTTGGCCACGTGCTGACTCGAGATGCGGAGCGTCGCCCGGTCTTCCATTAAGCCGACATGATGAATATCGGGCACTTTCGAGCAGCCGACACCTTGTTCGACCCAACGGACGACATACCCGAGTAAGCCTTGCAAGTTATTCTCGAGCTCCTCGTTCACGTCTTCGTCCGTGTAGTCTCGCGTGGCGAGTGGGATTTCAAGCAACCGACTCCGTTCCATCACATGATCGAACGAACGAGCGGCCACTTCACGTTGGACGTCAAAGGCGTCGACTTGATGGTAATGGAGTGCATGAAGCGTGGCGGCCGTCGGTGATGGGACCCAGGCCGTCGTCGCCCCGGACCGGACATGGTTGATTTTTTCGCGCATCATCTCGCCCATACGGTCCGGCATGGCCCACATTCCTTTCCCGATTTGTCCGCTTCGATGGAATCCGGCGTCGAGTCCGCACCGGACGTTCGACCGCTCATACGCGTCGAGCCAAGCCGAGGCTTTCATCTCACCTTTTCGGCGCATCGGTCCGAGCGTGAGCGAGGAGTGAATCTCATCCCCGGTCCGGTCGAGGAAGCCTGTATTGATAAAGACGATGCGCTCTTTCACTCGTTCAATGCAGTTCTTTAGATTGAGCGACGTCCGACGCTCCTCGTCCATCACACCAACTTTAATCGTGTGACGCGGCAGCTCGAGCACGTCTTCAATCGCGTCGAACAAATCGTTCGTGAAGGCGACTTCTTTCGAGCCATGCATTTTCGGTTTGACGATATAGATCGAACGTTCGCGAGAATTGTGTCTAGCGTCGAGATGACGGCTCGAGATGAGCGCTGTGAAAATCCCGTCCAGGATGCCTTCCGGCACTTCACGCCCTGCCTCATCAAGCATCAAATCCGTCGTCATCAAGTGTCCGACGTTGCGAATGAACAAGAGTGACCGTCCCGGTAGCGTGACTTCACGTCCTTCCGGTCCGATATAATGCCGGTCCGGGTTCAATTTCCGTGTGAGTCGTCTCCCGCCTTTCATGAATGTCGCCTCGAGTGTTCCGTCCATGAGACCGAGCCAGTTCGAGTAGAGCTGGACTTTCTCTTCGGCGCACACGGCCGCGACCGAGTCCTCACAGTCGATGATGGCCGATAACGCTGATTCGAGCTCGATATCGACAAGTCCCGCTCGATCTGTTTTTCCGATTGGATGGTTCCGGTCAAACTTCAGCTCGACGTGAATCCCGTTGTGGACGAGCAGGAGCTTCTTCGGATCACTTGCCTCCCCGACATAGCCGACGAGACAATCGTCTTGGAACGCGATGCGGTTCCCTTCGATGATGGCGTACGGCCTGCCCTCTGACACGAGATAGCCGTCCGTTTCCTCATGTGAGCCTTCCCCGAGCGGAAACGTATTGTCGAGAAACTGTTTGGCGTAGGCGATGACCTTCGCCCCCCGTTCCGGATTATATCCAGCCGTCGGCTCCTCGTCCGTGTCGATGACGTCCGTTCCGTACAAGGCGTCGTACAAGCTGCCCCAGCGAGCATTCGCCGCGTTCAACGCATAGCGCGCATTATCGAGCGGGACGACGAGCTGTGGCCCGGCCTGTATAATCTCTGAGTCGACGTTCGTGACGTCGATTGTAAAATCGGGAACGATTGGCTCGATGTAGTGGATGTCTTGCAAGAACGCCTCGTATCGATGTTGCTCGAAGGTCGGACCATGTTCCTTGTACCAGTCCTGTAACAGTCGTTCATATGCTACTCGTTCTTCCAGCAATGCTTCGTTCCGCTCCGTGAAGTCGTCTAGAATTTGACCGACCCCCACCCAAAACTGTTGCCGGGAAGCCTCTTCGGGCAATACCCGCTGCGCAATCAAGTTGACGAGTGCACGATGGACACGATATGTGCCAATCCTTACGTATTGTTCCAATCCGTCACATCCTTTCGAATAATTGTTATATATCAGTTGAATATAATATAGACTATTATATAACAGTTTGACAACAGTTTTTTTGAATCTTTTTATTTGCCTTCTCTCTTCAAACCGATTAGGATGAATTGTGTGACCTATCAATGATTGATTTATCAATTAGTTTTAAGGAGGATGTCTCATGCGCGACGCCTGTTCGCTCAGCGACGAAATCCTTTACCACGTCATCACCGTACAAAAAGAACTCGCCCAACTGTTCGATACGGAAATGGACGGACTCAGTTCGACCCGCTTCGATATTTTAAGCAACCTGCATCACGTCGGACCGTTACGGCAACGTGAATTGCAACAACGGGTCGGCGTCGACCATGCCGCCATCACGCGTCACTTAAAACAGCTTGAGACACAGGGCTTAATCACGCGCGAACGATGTCTTCAAGACAATCGGGTCATCTTTGTCGATTTGACGGATGACGGTCGTGAGCGGATTGCACATTGGACCGAGCAAAAGAAGTGCTTATCGGACCGACTTTTTGTAAACATGAAGGTAGAGGATCAACAACAGCTACTCGAATTGCTAAATACATTACAAACCAACATTCAACACGAAAGGAAGACCCTTATATGAACACGACTACACAAAAAGACTTTATGGAGATCGTCAAAGGACGCCGCTCGATTCGCGTATACGATGAGAATGTCAAAATCTCGAAAGAAGATATGACACAAATCTTGGAGGAAGCGACGACGGCTCCGTCTTCACTTAACTTACAACCTTGGCGCTTCGTCGTCATCGATAGCGCGGAAGGCAAAGACACGCTCCTCCCGCTCGCAAGCTTCAACAAACGCCAAGTCGAGACGTCATCTGCCGTCATCGCCATCTTCGCCGATTATCAAATGGCCGATTACACAGAAGAGATTTTCGATACGGCCGTTGAACGTGGCCTCATGCCGCCAGACGTCCGCGACCGTCAAGTCGATATGATTACAGGCATCTTCAAAGATGCACCGAAAGAGTCAATCAAAGACAGTATCTTGCTCGACTCAGGCCTCGTCGCGATGCAGCTCATGCTCGTCGCCCGCGCCCACGGCTATGACACGAACCCGATTGGTGGCTATGACAAAGCGAACATCGCGGAAGCGTTCGGCCTCGAAAAAGAGCGCTACCTTCCGGTCATGCTCCTCTCAATCGGAAAAGCCGCGGAAGACGGTTACCAATCAGTCCGCTTCCCAATCGACCGCATCACAGACTGGAAATAAGAAAAAGCTCAAACGCCGAGGCGCTTGAGCTTTTTTTCATCCGATGTATTTGACGACCTCGTTGAAGTCACGGCGTGTCTTCGGCGCGAAGTCACGGGCCCGATGTCCGAACGCGACCATGACCGAGAGCGACCAAGCGCCTCGTTCCATGACACCTTCTGAAATCAACAATTCGTCAATATCTGCTTGATTGAACCCTTCAATCGGGCATGAGTCGACACCGATTTGGGCAGCAGCCGTCATCATGTTGCCGAGCGGAATGTACGTCTGACGTTTAATCCACTCTTGGAACACACGCTCGTCGTCCAACAATCGATAATCTTGTTCTTGGAACTCACGGACACGCTTCACACGGAGGGCATATTCGTCTTCCGTCCGCCCTTGGACGTCCGTGACGACGTGACGGATATAGTCCGAATCATATCGCATCGCTTCAGGCGTCCGCGCCAAAATCAACACGAAATGACTTGCCGTCAACGCTTGTCCTTGTGCACCCCAAGCATGGTCTTTAATCTTTTGGAGCAAGTCTTCGCGACGAACGACGACGAACTGCCACGGCTCGAAACCGAACGAACTCGGTGACAAACGGCCCGTCTCCAAGATGAACTCGAAATCTTCCTCATCGATTTTTCGGTCCGCATCGAACTCTTTCGTCGCTTGACGCCAACGATACGCGTCTAAAATATCTTCTTTTTTCACGATTTTCCACTCCCCATTCACCAAGATGACTCCATCATATCAAAACGATAAATGAGAAAGCGCTCATGAAGATTCTTCAATGGTAATCGGACATCCTGCACGTAGCGAAACGGCGTCTCATCGTTCAAAAAATGTAAGTACTCATCGGCCGGATAATAGAGGATGAGGTCGACCGGGCGCGGTGTGCGCTCGACCGAGTCGATAATATTCGCGACTACCTGCCGGAACACGTTCACCGAGAACGGGTTGAAGAAATAAAAGCGGTTCGCCTCAGCCGGCACCTCAAACTGTTCGGCGTAGCCGCGGACGAGCTGAACACTGCCACGCGTCCGATGTTTCTTGGCATAGTTCATCCAATTCTCGAGCGCCGCCTCGTGGAAGCCGCCGTCCATCTCGACACCGATGGCCCGGACCCGGAACGTATAGGCGAGATAAAACGGAAGCCGCCCCTTCCCCGAACCGAAATCTACGACCGTGTCCGTTGCGGCGAGCGGATAGGCGTCACGCAACAAGTCGAGCGCCTCATAAGGAGTCGGTTCATAGCGATGGTATTCAGCCGAGGCCGGGAACCCTTGTTGCGGTTTCGCCGTCTCGATTTGAAGCAATCGTTCATAATCTTGTTCAGTCATAAATCTGTCCTTTCTTGGATGGCGCGGAAAAACGGATGACGCTCCATCTCTTGTTTGAACGCCTGTCGTTCTTGCCACATCACATAGCCGACATAGAGCGGGATGAGCAACTTGAACCAGCTCGGCACGAGGAACATCCCCGTGACGGCAAGCGGGATGAGACGCAACCATAAGTTCCGGTGACGCGGCGTCCGTATATAGAGTAAGATGGCCGACGTACGCCGGGCGGTCCCGAACCGATTCGGTCTCGGTCGATAGAGCGGGCGCTTGCGCCGACTCGGCTTCTCGATTGCGCCCGACGTTGATAATAAGGCCCGGTCAAAGGCGGTACGCAGCGCCTCACTACGTTCGAGTTCTTGACTAAGATATGGGTGGCGTGACAGCCATCCTTCTCCGATATACATCGCAAATGCAACGAGGCCGCTGCCGAGGACGACCGCCCCTAAAGGCGAGTCGCTGAGGAGCGCATACATACAAACGAACGTCACACACGTGACCGTAACTCGTAACATCCAATGGCTGCGCCGGACTGTCAACTGATAACGGATCCACGTATGAATCCCGGTCAAAAACAGGAGGCTGATCCCAAATGCGGATATGGAGACAACGGGCCAACCGTCAAGCCAAAGCACGGGGATGAATGCCAATAGGACAAAGAGGAGCGTTGAACCTAGTTTGATGGCGTAATAAAACAACGAATCGTGCTTCAATCTGTGAATCAAAGAACGTTTGGCGATCAGCGTCACGTCCGCCCGTTCGATCCAGACGAAAAACTGATTTCTGAGTAGTACGATTCCAATTCCAAGCGCCCAAACGAACATCGGTACTTGGCTCACCCATCTAAACTCACCTTGCCAAAGCAATCGGTATTGATATCCGAGAAAGATGGCGAACGGAATGACTCCGTAAAGAACGACTGTCCAATCCAAAATGAGCCGCCACGTCTTCCACTGCTTGGTCATATGGACTCGAATACGTCTAGCAAACAGCTGATGTTCATTCATCGCATGACCACATCTTCCATCATGTCAAACAGTGACTTGCCTTCGGTTTGAAGGCTGAGACGCAATTCATCTTTCGTCCCACTTGCGAGCATGCGTCCGTCATCGATCCAGACGAAGCGGTCGCATAACCGCTCTGCCGTGTCGAGGACGTGGGTGACGAGAAGCACCCCGGTGCCTTGACGACGTTCCGCTTCAAGTAAACGAAGCAACTGAATCGTCGTCGTCGCGTCGAGTCCGACGAACGGCTCATCGACAAGGAGAAACTTCGCTTCTTGGATGAGCGCCAAAAGAATCATCGCTTTTTGCTTCATTCCTTTTGAGAACGAGGCGATATAGTCGTGCCGGACCGTCTCGAGCCGAAACAACCGGATCAGTTCTTCCGTCCGCTCACGATTGTCAACATCCGTCAATTCCAACACGAGAGCGATATGTTCCTCGAGCGTCAAATAATCATAGTAAACCGGTTGCTCGGGGATATAGGCGTAGCGGTCGATTTTCACCGTTCCACGCATCCACGGGATTGTTCCGGTGAGACAGGCGAGCGTCGTGCTCTTCCCGGCCCCGTTCGACCCAATCATCCCAACGATTTCGCCCGGTCGGACCTCAAATTCGATGTCCTCAATGACCGACTCACCGCGTTCATACCCGGCTTGTTCAATGTAAACGTCCATTCGAACCTCCTTCGCAAAAAGTCGCCTTTTCCGGCGACGTCATCGAACGATATTGACCGAAGAGAAAACGAACTTGTCATAGCGGTGCCGGGCGAATGAATATTCGAATGGCTTCCCGTTACTCAAGTAAACGACTTGTTCGACTTCAATGATTGGGTCGGTAATGTCATTCTTCAAGTAACGTTGGTCGTACTCGTCAGGCTTGTCGGCTCGAATCATCTTGTGTGAACTCGTGATTGTATAACCGAGCTCCTGTTGGATGTAACTATAGACCGACTTCTCTAAAATTTTACGCGACAGTCCTGTAATTAGATTGGCGACCATGTACGTCAATTCGATGACATACGGCTCTTCGTCCACATAGCGGACACGACGAATCTCATAGACTGG
Organism: Exiguobacterium sp. E4787; assembly: GCF_018618375.1. NCBI lineage: Bacteria > Bacillati > Bacillota > Bacilli > Caryophanales > Exiguobacterium > Exiguobacterium sp. E4787. The sequence goes on from NZ_JACSLY010000006.1 coordinate 86,872, forward strand.
TTCCGTCAGCTCAATCATCAAATGGTCAGCGACTTCCTGGGTCGGGAACTTCACTTCAAAATCGAGCACTTCACTGCGCAAACTGCGGTCGCCGATGACTTGCGTCAATCCTCTCGTCTCTTTACTGATGATGTTGATGCGTTCTTTTTGGAAACTGGCCGGCAAGATGAACGTCCCTTTGCCACGCTTCCGATAAATCAAGCCTTCCATCACGAGAATCTCGAGAGCACGCTTCATCGTCATACGGCTGACACCAAATTCTTCTGCCAATTGAATCTCATCTGGGAGCGGTGTTTCGAGTTCATAAGCCTGTTCATTGATCCGATGCCGAATCTCATCCGCAATCGATTCATATTTTGGTTTTTTCTTTGTAGACATATTCCACCTCATGTATAGACATATACAAATAATATATCAAAAAAAGCTGACAAAGAGTAGGTCCTTGTCAGCTTTTCCTATTATTCTGTAAATCCATGATTGGTAATCACTTGTTTGAACCAGTGACCAGACTTTTTAACGGTCCGCTCTTGGGTCGCCAAGTCGACACCGACGAACCCATAGCGGTTCTTATAGGCGTTGCTCCATGACCAGTTGTCCATGAACGTCCATAAATGGTACCCTTTCACGTTCGCACCTTCTTCGAGCGCCCGATGCGTCCATTTCAAATGCTCGCGAATGAAATCGATCCGGTAGTCGTCTTGGACGCTGCCGTCGGTGTCACGGTAACGTTCTTCCCCTTCAACGCCCATCCCGTTCTCAGAAATGAAACACGGGATGTTGCCATAGTTGTCTTTCAAGTTGATCAAGATGTCATAGACGCCCTGCTCATAAATTTCCCAACCACGATACGGGTTCATCTTGCGACCCGGCATCTCATAGAAGTCGAACAAATTCTCGGGTAGGAACGGCGCATCAGGATTCGGAAGCGACGCCTTTGCCTTGACCCGACGCGGTTGATAGTAGTTGATGCCAAGGAGGTCGATCGTATTCGCCCGAATAAGATCCAAGTCGCCCGGCTGCATCTCCGGCATCGCGCCTTGTTCCTGTAACACGTCGATGAGTTCTTTAGGGAACGTCCCGAGCACGGACGGGTCCAAGAACGAGCGGTTGAAGATGGCGTCGGCCAAGCGCGACGCCTTCAGATCGGCCGGATGTTGACTGCGCGGATACGACGGTGTCAAATTCAGGATGATCCCGATTTGACCGGGTTGTCCCTGCTTCCGATACGCCTGGATAGCGAGCGCGCTCGATAAGATCGAATGGTAAGCGACTTGAACGGCACGCTTGAAATCGACGACGTTCGGATAGTGGAAATCGTACAAGTAGCCGCCTTCGACCGGTACAATCGGTTCGTTATGGGTGAACCATGTCATCACACGGTCTCCGAAAAGTTCGAAACACGTCTTCGCGAACTGTACGTAAGCGTCGACGACGTCACGTGATTCCCAACCGCCTCGGTCTTGAAGCGCCATCGGCATGTCGAAGTGATACAAGTTGATGAACGGCTCGATGTCATGATCGATGAGGCAATTGATCACATTGTTATAGAACGTGATCGCCTCTTCATTCACCTCACCGACGCCTTCTGGGAATAGACGTGACCACGAGATTGAGAAACGAAACGTGTTATGTCCGAGCTCCTTCATGAGTGCGATGTCTTGCTCGTACAAATGATAGAAGTTAGACGCCTCCGTCGCGCTGACGCCATTGAAGAATCGGTTCGGCTGTTGCATATACCAATAATCCCAAATATTTAAGCCTTTGCCTCCCTCAAAAGCCGCACCTTCCATTTGCGTCGCCGAAGAGGCCGTCCCCCACCAAAAATCGGTCGGGAATTGATACGTCACTGCTGCTGATGTTTTCGTTTCTGTCGGGTTCGTCATAAACTTTCTCTCCCTTATTCTCTATTTCTCATTCATACCGCTTCGTCTTTATGGTTAGCGGCTTCTTCCTGTTCTTTCTTCAAGTTCAAACGGTCAATAAATTTAAGGAATGGGAACCAGACCGCCAAGATGATCAAGAAGTTGACGAGTTGTAGCAATCCGCCGGCAAGTGAGTTCGTTGCCATCATCCCGCTGATGAACATCGGGACGGTCCAAGGTACCGCGACCCCTGTCGGCGGCGGGACGAGCCCTGTCGACATTGCAAAGTAAGTGACTGTGACCGTGATGAGTGGGGCGACAATCCACGGAATCATGATGAGCGGGTTCATGACGATCGGCAGACCGAAAATGACCGGTTCGTTGACGTTAAAAATCCCTGGTCCGAGTGACAGTTTTCCGATTTGTTTCAACTGCTTCGATTTCAAGAACAACAAAATCGCTACGATGACGGCAAGCGTCGAGCCGGAGCCACCAAGGCCGACCGTATAGATTTCGACGAACTGTTTACTTATGATGTTCGGCACATCTCCGGTCGCCGTGTACGCGTTCAAGTTTTCAAGCGACAACGTATTCCAAATCGGATCCATGACCGAGTTGACGATGACTTGTCCGTGCAACCCGAAGAACCAGAACAATTGGACGAAGAAGATGGCGATCAACGTTGGGACGAGACCGTTACCCAATTTAACGAGCGGCTGTTGCACGACGTTGAAGATGACGTCATGTAAGTTCGTATTGAACAAGCTCGTCACACCGATGTTGAGGAGCAAGAAGACCGTGAGCGTCAACAAGGCCGGAACGAGCGCCGAGAACGACTTCGCAACCGCCGGCGGTACGCCATCCGGCATTTTGATCGTCCAGTTCTTTTGAACGACGAATCGATAAATCTCACCTGAGAGGAAACCTGTAATCATGGCGAGGAACATTCCTTTGGCGCCAAGACGATCGAGCGGGAGGACGTTACCGACCGCTTCTGTCATTCCTTCGACTTCAATGAGGAACGGTGTCAACAAGAGGAACGATACGAGCGAAATCGCCCCACCGAAGACGGCTTCGACGTTGTAACTTTTCGAAAGATAATAGCCAATACCGAAAACGACGAAGATTGACATGATTCCCATCGTGGCCGATGGGGCGTTACCGAGTGACGATTTGAACGCATTCAGCGTCCCTTCCGACATGAACTTGTCTAAGAACGGCAAGTTGGCAATAACGACGACGATTGAACCGAACATGGTAATCGGGAACGCGAGCATGAACGCATCCCGTAAGACTTGCAAATACCGACTGTTGTTCAAGTAAGTCGCCATCGGCATGAGCAACTTGCTGATCAATAAGAACATTTTGTTGTCCTGTGACATAGGATTCACCCTTCTTGATTAGGATTTACAATCTTTTGCTCCATCATTTCAATCAGACCTGCCGTCAAATCTAGCATCGTCTGAGTCGACATGAGATGGTCTTCGGCGTGAAGGAGCAACAGTGACATGTCCGTCTTCTCCCCGTTCGCCTCTTTTTGAATTTGGCTAAAGTGCGTCTGATGCGCTTCTTTTAACTGTTCACGTGCTGTCGCTAGCTGCGCTTCAAACGCTTCGTAGGAACCCTTCTTATACGTTTGGATTGCTTCTTGAATCGTGCTCCGAGCGTTCCCGCTATGCAAAATCATCATGAACGCCATCTGTTCTAACGTTAACTCTTCCGTTCCTTCCATGACCTCACCCCATCAATTTGATTGCTTGCTCATACGCTGCTTTCCCATTCGCCGTTCCGTAGGCCATCATGTCGATGACTTCGACCGGCTTTGATGTTTGCGCTTTCAATTTGTCGAGCAAAAAGCGCATTTGCGGTCCGATGAGGATGACGTCCGCCTCTTCCATCTCCTTACCAACCTGGTCTTGACCGACTGCCCAAATTTTCGCTTCGTCCCCGATTGACGCCGCGTGCTGTTGCATTTTCGTGACGAGCAGGCTCGTCGACATTCCTGAACTACAAGCAAGTAATACCTTCTTCATGTTCGATCACTCCTTTTTTGAAATCGTTTACAACTTTTATTATACACATGATTAATTTCATGTCTATACTTGATTTAAAGTTTGTTTAGTTTTTAAATTTAAAAGTGTATACGATAATAAATGAGAGTGAGGGAATTGACGATGAAAATCATCCCGTTACAGCCGCATTATCAATATCGTCTTTGGGGAGGCGACCGCTTAAAGCGTTTTGGTTTTTATTTTGATGAAGTCTCGATTGGCGAAGCATGGACCGCCTCGGCGTTGCCGCAAGGCAGTTCCGTCGTGTCTGCTGGCCCTTACGCGGGGACGCCACTAGGCGAACTGTACAACACGCATCGTGAACTATTCGGTATCGATGCTTCGGTATTTCCATTGTTAATCAAGTGGATTGATCCGAACGATGATTTATCGATTCAAGTCCATCCTGATGACGAGTTGGCGCAGTCGCTCGAGGGTCAACCGTATGGAAAGAATGAATGCTGGTACATCCTCGACGCGCCAGAAGGGGGAGAAATCATCTACGGGCATACGTTCGAGTCGAAAGAGACGTTACAACAGGCGCTCGAGGCTGGTGATGTCATGTCCGGTTTAATTCGAAGACCTGTCAGCCGCGGCGATTTTTTGTACGTGCCGGCCGGGACTGTCCACGCTTTGACGAAAGACGTATCTGTTCTCGAGATTCAACAAAGTTCGGATACGACGTACCGTCTCTATGATTACGGACGCACTGAACCGACGACGGGCCGCACACGTGATCTCCACGTCAATCAAGGTACCCTTGCCTCCTTTGCACCCCATCTCGACTATGTGGAACATGTCCTGTCACTGAATCATTTCCGGACGCAGTTGACGCGCAATCCGTATTTCTTTGTCGAAAAATGGACGATCGAACGCGAAGAATCCGTCTCGACGGACACGTTCCGTTTGCTCTCGGTCGTCGATGGGACACTTGAGATTGACGGTTCGTCCTTCGATATTGGTGCGACGTTGCTTTTGCCAGCGGGTCAGTCATTTCAGTTGGACGGAACGGCCACGTGCCTCGTCACCGGCGTATCCTCTCCAACGAAACAAAAAGCCCGCATCGGCATCGATTTGGGCGGCACAAACACACGAATCGCCGTCGTGTCGACAGAAGGGCGACTCGAGAAACAATATAAGTTGAAGACACAGCCACACCTTGAGCTCGACACCTTGTTGAACCAAATCAAGCTTGCCGTCGAACGATTCCAACTCGAATATGACATCACGCACGTCGGCATCGCGGCTCCTGGTCCGCTCGACTTAAAACGAGGTGCGTTCTTGACCCCGCCGAACCTCCCGAACTGGCACCATCAGACGATCGTGGAGCCGCTATGCACTCTGCTCGGCCTACCTGTCACGTTAGAGAATGATGCCAATGCGGCGGCACTCGCTGAAGCGAAGTTCGGGGCTGGTCGTCATGTCGACTCCGTCTTTTACGTCACGGTCAGCACAGGTATTGGCGGCGGCTTCGTCTATAAGCAAAATTTGATTAGTGGGGCTCATGGTAGCGCCGGAGAAGTCGGCAATATGATTATTCGTACGGACGGACCAACACATCCGACGCTGAACGTCGGAGCGCTTGAGACGCATGCGAGTGGAACGGCACTTCACGAACGTGCCCGCACTAAAGGAATGACTGATTCGATGACGCTTTTGACAGACGAAATCGAACGCAACACGTTCGTCGAGGATTTAGCGACCGGTCTCGCCAATATCATCCACACGGTCGATCCTGACGTCATCATTCTTGGAGGAGGCGTGACGGCTTCGGCTCCGTTATACTGGAATCAGTTACAAGACGCGGTCGCGATGCGAGTATACCCTCATTTGAGAGGAGCGACCCCCCTCGTCCTGCAGCAACTGCATGGCGACGCTGGCGTCATCGGGGCCGCATTCTTGCCATAAGGAGTGGAAACAAGACATGCAACATTATTTAGCCATCGATATTGGTGGTACTAGTATCAAATACGGAGTCGTCCAAGCCGACGGCAACCTCCTGTCGAACAAACACGTCCCAACCCCAGCGACGTGGGACGGCCTGCTTGATCACGTCGATGTGATTTTTAACGAAGCTAACGTCGAGGCCCCACTCGACGGAATCGCCTTCAGTGCGCCCGGCTCCGTCGATTCGACGACCGGTGTGATTCATGGCATCAGCGCATTGCCTTATATCCACAATCGTCCGTTTCTACAGCCGTTCGAAGACCGTTACGACTTACCGGTCACCGTCTTGAACGATGCCAATGCGGCAGCACTTGCAGAAGGATGGAATGGTGCGGCCGCATCCGTGAAACGCTATGCGACCGTGGTCATCGGAACCGGCATCGGTGGAGCGTTCGTCGACTCGAACGTCCTTATGGTCGGGTCGCACTTCCACGGCGGTGAGTACGGGTACTGGATTTTGGACCCGAACTTACCTCATCCTGACGGAACATGGAGCGCCATCGGCTCGACGGCCGTCCTCGTCAAGCGTTGCAGCGAACAGCTCGGTCGTCCACTCACCGGAAAAGATGTGTTCGCGCTTCAAACCGATCCGGTCATCCAAACGGAATTGGAGCGCTTCTATCGCTGGAACGCGATTGGCATGTACAATCTCCAATTCGGGCTCGACCCGGATCTGATTTTAATCGGTGGTGGCATCAGTCGCCGTCCGGAAGTCCGGGACGGGATTAAACGACACTTGGATGCGCTCTGTGACGCGTTCGGCACGTTCCGCATCGACATCGAGACGTGTGCCCATTTCAACGAGGCCAACTTGATTGGTGCCGCACGGTTTCACATGTTAGCGCAGTAAAAAAAAGGGTTTCCATCACGAATCTGTGATGGAAACCCTTTTATTTTGCGAGGCGATCTTCATGGAGTTGATGATACACCTCGTCTCGAATCGCTGCGAGCGTACGATCATGGACAATCATATGCTCCCGAATCGTCCGGTTAACGCGTTCATTAATCTTGCCGGCCTCCAAGTGTCGATCCAACACGGGAAGGCTGAAGTCGTCAATCGGCAAATAGGCGATAGCAATCACGACTGACCCTGACTTCACCGAGACTTGCACGCCGTTCACTTCTGGAAAGAAATAAGATTCATAATACGGTTCGACGACCAGTTCTGATTTCCCCGCATCTCGGACTTCTGGAATCGTCGTCGGCAACGCGATGAAATATACCATTTGATCGAACGAGAACGAGACGTCTTTCAATGAGACGCCGAGCGCCGCAGCATGTCGTCTCGCTAACTTACCTGTCACGAAACGATAACACGGCTGACTCGTCAATAAGATTGAACCGATAAAGGCGACGGTCATAATCATGACACTGAATTCGGTCAAAGCGGCACCCCTTCCCAACGACAAACTTGGTTTTTCCCTTTTGATTTGGCTATATAGAGGGCTTGATCGGCACACTCAATCAACTGTTCAAGGGACTGTTCATGAAGGGTGTGCTTTGAAGCGACGCCGAAGCTTAGCGTCAACTGTCCACCCGGTTGTCGTTCTCCGTTCATAAAGTTCGTTCCGAGCACGGCGCTGCGGATTGTCTCCGCCACCTGTGCTGCCTCGACCTCGTCATACTGCGGCAATAGCACGACAAACTCTTCGCCACCGAACCGATACGCCATCTGTTCATCCGGCACGCTCCGTCGAATGACGCTCGCGAGTCGCGTGAGTAACTCATTTCCAGCCAAGTGACCATTCGTGTCGTTGAAGTGCTTGAAATGATCGATATCCATGACAATTAGTGACAGCTCGTCCGTTTCGCACTCCCGGAACAAGACGTCCAAATCTTGTTCGAATGAGCGATGGTTTTTAAGACGCGTCAAGCCGTCACGAAGTGCTAATGTCTCGATGCGCTGGTACAACATCGTTTGATGGAGCGCGAGCGAGGCTTGCTCCGCAATCGGACGGACGCTATCAATTTTTTGAGGGGTAATCGGCTTTTTATTGACGACGTTATCGATGACAAGGAGTCCGTAAGGAATGCCTTGATGGTGAAGCGGGAAAATCGTACACTCATCCATTTGTAAATCGGTATGTAGCATCCGCAGCACCGGGTCATCGGTGATGCTCGCGTAGACATGGAGCGGTCGTCCTGAATCGAGTGTCTGTTTGAACAGGTGGTTGCCATGAAACGGGATCGTCATCTTCCGAATCCGTTCGTTCAACTGTTCATCGTGCGTCGAGTCCGTCTCCTTCTCATCAATCAGTCCTTGGAGGTCATAATGTTGGCGCGTAATTTCTTCCCAAATTTGAAAGCCGTCTTCTGGATTCATAGGTCCTGTCCCCATCACTCCGTAAATGCTATCTTTTTCCAAATCCGCAAAGAAGATGATTGAACGGTTAAACCCGAGCCCGTGCCCCGCCGTCACCGATGTCAAAATTGTTTGCAGCAACCGATCCGGATCGAGCGTGTCTTGCATTGTAAAACTGACTTCCCGAAACACGTTCAATTGACGAGAACTTGCCGTCAACATCCGTAACCGTCCCGATCGCTCACGCTTCAACTGTTTGACATAGCCGAAGAGCAACGCCGCACCTAGTCCGAAAAAGATATAACTGAGTAACAACGGGAACGACAACGTTCCCGATTGGCTGTACACCAAAATCCAACCGACCAGAATGGCCGTCACCATGCCCTTCCAGTGAAAACAGACGAGTCCCGTCACAATCAACAACAGTACGGACCAATGTAAATCATAAAAGTCGAACAACACCCCGTGCCAAATCACGACGAGACTGCTCGTCCCGGCGAGCAGCCAGCGATTCAGGGCGGGGGTCGTCATCAACCGGAGGACGTTGAGGACGATGGTGATTAGGACGGTACCGCCAATCAATAAGCCATAAACCATGGTTACCCCTCGTTTCATCGATTCATCTATACTTTTGATTATAAATCGAATCTTCGAAGGCGGGACCGAATTCGCCCAATCACTGACCAAACTTTTAACTTCCTTGAAGTATTTTCCATAAGATGTCGAACGTCTTCATCCCCCTCTTATGAGTGATTTCACATAATCCTTTCGTTTACTTTAGTGGAGTAACGTGGAATGATGGAATTAACTAACCTATTTAAGCGAGGTGGAAGCGTGACCCGTACCGAACATCTAGAAGCTACACGGATTTTACAACATCTATTCAACGCGTCTTCCTTCGTCGGAATCGACTTCGGTTCCGGCCCAAACCATCACCTACTTTACTTTAAACGAGATGGCAACGAGTCTTGGCTCTCAATCGAAGGACCCTGGTACGTCCATTCATCGGGTCCGTCGTTCAATGAAGATGAACAACTCCATCACCTCGTCGGACTGCGACGTGAACGCGTCCGCTCCGTCCGTTTAACAGAAGACAACCCCAACCTTGAACTCACATTTGAATCCGGATCGGTCTTGTTCGTGAACGGTTATCATGAGCAGTATGAGAGTTGGCAGGCCGGAGACGCCCGCCCGCTCGGAGGCGAGCACTTTTTACTCGTCGCCATGCCTCAAGGAGACTTGGCCGTCTTCGCCGAAGATGACGTCTGATGGCAGCCTGGACAGAGATTCTCACATATATGTTGATTGCAGGCGGCGTCAGTCTCGCCATCATCGTTTTGCGAAAAATCACGAAAGCATAATAAAAGAGCGGCTGCGGCCGCTCTTTTATTATTTCACCGTCTCGTCCTCGAACAAGCTTGCCCCGTTCGTCTGGATGACGTTTTGATACCAGAAGAACGAGTCTTTCCGTGAACGTTCGAGCGTCCCTGACCCGTCGTCGTGCTTATCGACGTAGATGAAACCGTAACGTTTGCTGTACTCCCCGGTCGATGCGCTGACAAGGTCGATACAGCCCCAGCTCGTATAACCGATGACGTCGACACCGTCTTCAATCGCCTCCACCATCGCTTTCAAATGGTCACGCAAATACTCAATCCGATAATCGTCATGGACCGAACCGTCCGCTTCGACCTTATCATAAGCCCCGAGACCGTTCTCGACGATGAAGAGCGGCAATTCATAACGCTCATACAGTTTGTTCAAAATGACGCGAAGTCCCATCGGATCGATTTCCCAACCCCAGTCGCTTGCTTTCAAGTAAGGGTTTTTCACACCGCTCATAATGTTCCCTGCTGCTTCGTCTTCTGTCTTCTCCGCTTTCTCGGTACGCGACATATAGTAGCTGAGTGAGAAGAAGTCGACCGTGTGTGCTTTCAGCGTCTCGAGATCGCCGTCTTCCATCACGAGTTCAATCCCATTCTCACGGAAGAATCGTTTCGCGAACGACGGATATTCACCGCGAACGTGAACGTCGCCGCAGAAGAAGTTCATCATGCGCTCGGCGTCATGCGCGTACCAAATGTCTTCCGGGTTCGAGCTGTACGGATAGACCGGCGCCGCGATGAGCATGCAGCCGATTTGCATCGATGGGTCGATTTCGCGTGCCGCTTTTGTCGCGAGCGCACTTGCCACGAGTTGATGGTGCAACCCTTGATACGTCAATTGCAACTGGTCATCCCCTTCACGGATCGCCATCCCGAGACTGAGCATCGGCATGAATTGGGCCCCGTTGATTTCATTGAACGTGAGCCAATACTTGACCTTGCCTTGGTAACGTTCGAACAAGACACGGCTGTACCGCTCGAAAAATGTCACGAGGCGGCGGTCACGCCAACCACCGTATGCTGTCGCCAAGTGGAGCGGCAACTCATAGTGCGAGATTGTGACGAGCGGCTCAATCCCCTGCGCGACGAGCTCGTCGATGACGCGGTCATAGAATTGAAGACCTTCCTCGTTCGGCTCGAGTTCGTCACCGTTCGGGAAGATGCGCGACCAAGCGATTGACATGCGGAACGTCTTGAAGCCCATCTCTTTGAAGAGAGCGATGTCTTCCTTGTAGTGATGATAGAAGTCAATGCCTTCGTGGTTCGGGTACGTATACTCGTCATGTAGCTCGAAATCGAACGTCGGGTCATGGATGATTTTCATCCGGTCCTTGCCGCCCGGCATCACATCCGCGATCGACAGTCCTTTGCCGCCTTCTTGATATCCGCCTTCAAATTGGTTCGCCGCTGTGGCGCCACCCCATAAAAAGTTTTTCGCTACTTGTTTCATATCCATTTCCTCCTTTTAGGCTAAGACGCGCAAGACGCCGTGGTTTGGTTCGACGATGCCGCTATGTGTCGGCAAGACATCTAAGTAGTTCCCTGTATTGGTGACAATTACTGGAGTTATCGTGTCGTAACCGGCTTGAGCGATGGCTTCTAAATCAAATTTCACCAACACGTCGCCTTCGGTCACTTGTTGTCCGTCTGTGACGAACGATTCGAAATGTTGTCCCCCGAGCTGGACCGTGTCGAGCCCGACGTGAATCAATACCTCGACACCGCTATGCGACCGGAGTCCGATTGCGTGCTTCGATTGATAGACCGTGACGACTTCCCCGTCGAACGGCGCATAGACGACGCCTTCTGTCGGCATGATGGCAATTCCTTTCCCCATCGCGCCACTCGAGAACACTTCATCGCGAACGGTCTCAAGTGCGACGACTTCCCCTTTGACCGGTGAGGAGACCGGTGTACCGACGTGATCAGTCAAGACAGGTGCTGATTCGACACGCAGCGACGTTTCTTCCGATGCTACTTCTTTATGGAATGCGAACGTGAGTCCGAACGAGACGAGCGTCGCAACTGCCATCCCAATCAACGCACCATAGAATGTCATATCAAGGCCCGTTGCCGGAATCATGACCGGGATACTGAACACGCCGAGACCACCCATCGCATAAGCGGCCGTCCCGAGCATACCGCCGACGACACCGCCGGCCGCGCCGCCAACCATCCCAAAGACGAACGGTTTTTTACGCGGGAGCGTCAATCCGTAAATCGCCGGCTCGGTGATACCGAACACACCAGCGATCGTCGACGAGGTACCGAGTCCCTTCGTCTTCGGGTCACGCGCCTTCAATGTGATGGCGAGCGTTGCCCCGACTTGACCGAATGTGGCCATGAGGACCCCGACGACAATCGTGTCCATGCCGACGACTGCCAAGTTGTTGATGATAATCGGCACGAGCCCCCAATGGAGACCGAACATGACGAGCACTTGCCAAAATGCACCGATGAAAGCGATGGCGACGACTGGACTGAGTTCATATAAGAACGAGTAGCCGCCGGCGAGACCTTGACTCGCGTATGTCGCGACCGGACCGATGGCGAGGAACGTGAGCGGGACGACAATCAAGAGTGCCATCATCGGGGTCGTGAAGTTACGGACCGCCTCATGCGTGTGTTTGTTGAAGAACGTCTCTACTTTCGATGACACGTACGCCGCCAAGATAATCGGAATGACCGAGGACGCGTAGCTCATCAAGACGACTGGCACCGTGAGGAATGAGAGTGACTCGCCCGCACCTTGTATCGCGACGATGGCCGGATAGACGAGCGCACCCCCGATAATCATCCCAATATACGGATTGCCGCCAAACTTCTTCGCTGCCGAATGGCCGAGGATGACCGGTAAGAAGTAGAAGAGCGCGTCGGCCGCTGCGTTCAAGACGATGTATGTGCCCATGTCTTGTGTCAGTAAGCCAAGGGCGACGAGAATGGCGAGCAACCCTTTCAATAGACCACTACCGGCCATAGGTCCGAGGATCGGGGTGAAAATCCCCGCAATCACATCAATCAAACGGTTAAAGACGCCCGTTTTTTCCGTATCGTCATTTGATGACGTCTGGAATCCACCGGCCTCGACCACGTCCTTGTAGACGTATGGGACGTTGTTGCCGATGACGACTTGGAACTGGCCACCACTTTGGACGACCGTGATGACGCCGTCATGATTTTTTAACGCTTCGGGGTTAGCTTTCTGTTCATCTTTCAATTTAAAACGTAACCGTGTCGCACAATGGAACACGCTTTTGACGTTGTCTTTCCCGCCGACGTGACGAATGATGTCCGCGGCGAGCGTTTTTGTTTGGCTCATACTGTTCACTCCTTCAATTTGTATAAAAAGAAAAACCTAAATGAACGCACACGGGAGGTGTCGTCATTTAGGTTTGGCCTGCATCATCAGTAACCATCCTTAGGATCGTCGTTCTTTCATTAAGTTTTCGATATGAATCATCATATACAACCGCTCATCGGTCGAAACCTCGTAATTGTACTTCGTGGCGATTAGACCGGCGATTTTCTCGACACATTCGTAAGCGTCCGGATAGCGCAGCTTCACCATCTCGAACAGCGTCTCGTCGCCCCCCTGCTTAATCTTCTCACCTGAGGCAAGCCGTTGGACGAAATACTTCAAGTGGGTCAAGAATCGTGAATAGGCGTATGATTCTTCATCCAAATCAATTTGAAAGTGGTACGTGATGATGGTGAGGATTGCTTGTGTGGCGCGTGTCATCTCAGTGACGAGATGCAAATTCTCACCTTTGGCACCCGACATCGTTGCGTTGACGAGATGGAGCGCGATGGCGACCGCCTCGTCTTCGTCTAATTTGACGTCGTGCCGTTCATTGATGAGGGCGACCGCTTCTTTCCCGATGGTGAACTCGGGTCCGTAAAATCGTTTCACTTCCCAAACGAGCGGGTTCCGAATGATGATTCCATCCCGATACCGACTGAGGGCGAAATGGATGTGGTCGGCGAGGGTCACATATAGCGAATCATGGACCGACTTCTCAAGCCGCGTCTCCGCCAACTTGACGATCTCTTTGACCGTATCCATCTCCGCCGCTGGCATCTCATTCAAAAAATGAACGAACCGTTCGTGGCTCTCTTTACTCTCGAGCGTAAAGACTTTTTCAATCCGCGCTTGATCAATCGCATCACCCGGACGTTTTTGAAACGCAATCCCCCGTCCCATGACGACTTGTTCTTGACCGTTCGCTTGAATGGCCACGACGTTATTGTTGAACACTTTTGAAATCTGCATGGAATCAATTCACCTCCGCTCAAGTTCGAGTGAAAAGAAAAAAACCTAAATTCACACCGGTCCGCCCAAATTTGGATGATCGGCATCAATTTAGGTTTTGCCTGCTTGACCAGTAACAATCCCAAAATGGATTTTCTTCTTCTCGCTACTAGCATACTCCCTTGAAATCTTGACGTCAACATAAAAATAAAACGCTTACACCATGACCGTTTTCACTCGAACAGGATGCGTTGCATCCGTTCTGGTGCCGCTAGAAAGTCACGCATGACACGGACGTGCTCGAGTTCGTCGAATGTCGTCGGCCGGAGTCCCGTCTCGACTTGGAGTATGTCGGCGTCAGGATACGACATGAGGATTGGTGAATGGGTCGCGATGATGAATTGACTGCCCGATTGGACGAGTTCATGCATCCGCGCGAGCATCGTCAACTGCCGCATCGGGGACAAGGCGGCCTCAGGCTCGTCCAATATATAGAGCCCGCCATCCCAGAAACGATGGAGCATGAGCGACAAGAACGCCTCCCCGTGCGATTGCTCATGGAGCGATCGACCGCCGTAAGACGCATAGAACCGTTCCGGGTCGGGCGACGTTCGTGCAATCTCATCCACATAACTCGACAATTGATATGCCGTCTCGGCCCGGAGGAAAAATCCGTCCTTCGGTCGATAGGCACCCCGAATCGGACGGAGCGCCTCGAACAACGGGCTATGCGTTGCCTCGGTCTCAAAACGGAACGTCGTCGCCCCACCTTCCGGATTGAATCCGGCGGCGATGGCCATCCCTTCGACCAACGTCGATTTTCCACTCCCATTCTCGCCGACCAAGAACGTGACCGGCTTCGTCAGCGTCAGTTCATCAAACCCCTCAAAAATCGGTAGCGAGAACGGATAGCCCGGTGTCTCAATCCGGTCCCGTTCCAAGCGCACGCCCCGCAAAAATAAGTTTAATCCCATTCGATCCAAAATAGCGCCCCCTCTCTCGACTCAATCCCGTACGACAGCCCTTGTGCCTCGAGTAACAGCTTATTGATAGCCAGACCGAGCCCGTGCCCGTTCGAGCGGTCGCCTTTCACATACATGTCCCAGATGTTGACAAGCATCGATGCTGTGATGCCCGGACCCTGATCCTCGATTTCAAGCCGTCGCTCGGTGAGCCTGATTGTAATCATTCCGCCAATCGGACTCGCATGATACGCGTTCTGAAGAAAGTTTGACAAGATGCGCTCCATCGCCAACCGGTCCGCCTGAACGACCGCATCCTCGACGAGTTCAAGTGTGACCGTCACTTGCTTGTGACGGAACCATTCCTCCATCCGCGTGACCGTCGCTTCAATCAATTCATTCATGTGAACAGTCTCAATCGTGAGCGCCAGCTTGCCTGCCGATAGCTTCGAGTATTCGAGCATCTGGGTGACGAGCCGGTCGATGCGATCGACCTCTTCGGTCATGCTGCGTCCCGTCTCGGCCACGTCTTCTTGTTTAACGACACCGAGTTCAAGCATTTCTGCCTCGTTTCGGACGATGGCGAGCGGGGTGCGGACGTCGTGCGTGATTCCCGAGATGAACGTGTTTTGCAGTCGCTCTTTCTCTTCGAGCGACGTGTTCATTTGACGGACCGCTTCCGTCAAATCGCCGATTTCATCGTCAGTGACCGGTGGCAACGTGAGATCATGACGACCCGACATGATGGACGCGGTCGCTTGCTTCAGCTCGATGAGCGGGGACGTCAAACGCCGACCCATCCAATATGTGACACCGACGGCGACGAGGAGTGCGAGCAAAAAACCGCTGCCAAGAATGACATAAATTTGGCGAAACTGAGGGTTCGACAGCGGGACAGGTGCATACGTCACGATTTGAACATCTCCTTCTTCCCGAAGGAACGTCAATAGCCGCATCCCGTTCACGCTGACCTCGTCTCGTTCGGACAATCCGTCCGGGTCGAGCATCGGCGTCATCTGTCGACGCATCCTACCTCCCCGTTCAGGATTGACCGCCTCCCCGTCTTGAAACACGAGGACATCGAGCTGTCCGGGTATGCCGCGCCCATCCACGAGTGCCTCGTAGACGATATCCGCTTCACGCGCTAATTGGTCATAGCTCTCCGTCTCAGCGAAACGTCCAATCAATAGCGACGTCAGGCCGAACGTGAGCAACGCCATTACGACGAGCGGAAGGATTGCCGTCCATAGCAGTTTCTTCATCAAACGGCTCATCAGACTTCCTCCAATCGATAACCGACGCGGTGCACCGTCTTCAATTGCCGTTTCATCGTCGGTGATTTGTCGCGCAACTGCTTGACGTGCGTATCGACCGTCCGCGTATCCCCGGCGAACGTATAATCCCACACCTCGTCGAGTAGGCGGTTCCGATCGAGCGCTTCTCCGCTATGCTTCAAGAAGTAGAGTAACAACTCATATTCTTTATTGGTCATTCGAATCACTTGCCCGGCGTCAATCACTATGCGAGAACGTGCGTCCACCGTCATGTCGCCGAACGAAATCTCGTCCGTCTGTTTCACGAGACGCTTCAGACGAATTTCGAGTTCTTTTAACACAATCGGTTTGACCAAATAATCGTCGGCCCCGAGCTCGAGACCGAACACACGGTCATCTGCCTCTCCTCGTGCCGTCGCCAAGATGATGGCCGGCCGTGGCTTAAGTGCCTTCAGTTTTGGAATGAGCGTCCATCCTTCTCCGTCCGGCAAACGAACGTCGAGCAAGACTGCATCGAACGGTTGCTCAAGCTGTCGTTTCGCTTCGGCGAGCGTGCCGGCCACACTGACATAAAACCCCGCGTACGTTAAAAAGCGGGCGAGCCCGTCCGCTAATTTCGGTTCATCTTCGACTACGAGTACGTTCATCTTTATCGCCTCCACTCTCATTATATCGCATCGTGAAACGAACCCATCATTTCCCAAAGACAATTTGCAGAAACCTTGCAACTCCCTCACAACTTTTGAACGTCCCCGCCCTACACTTGAAGTAGTAAAGGAGGAGATTAATATGAAAACATCTAAATTAGCCATCGCCCTGGCCGGCCTACTTGCCGTCTCAGGAACCGGCGTCTATGCCGCCACGAACGATACGACAACGACCGACGGAACGGAAACGACGACACAATGCGAACGCGGAGAACGCGGCGAGCGGGGTATGTTCGGTGACCGGGCCGCCGAGCAGGCCGCTTTGCTCGAGGCGCTCGGTTTGACCGAAGACGAGGTGGACGCAGCGCGAGAAGAAGGACAATCGCTTCCTGAACTCGCGGAAGAAAAAGGGATCACCATCGAACAGTTCATCGAGGCGATCATCACCTCTCATGAAGCGAAACTTGAGGCAGCCATCGAATCCGGTGACTTGACGCAAGATGAGGCCGACACGATTCTTGCCGACCACGAAGAACGTTTTGCTGACGTCACGAGTTACGACGACTTAGGCGACATGCGTGGCTTTGGTGGTGGACGTCACGGGGGTGGGGGTGGGCATGGCCCACATCACGGTGGTCAATTCGGTGGACCTAACCAAGATGAGGACACACCTGCGTCCGATGATAACGTAGACAATCAGAGCACCAATTCACTGTAAGCAAAAAGGCAACCTCGCGGTTGCCTTTTCATATGGCCAATAACAGTAAAGCGTATCCGATGAGCCCGACAGCAAACGCACGAAAGCTGCTGTCTCGTTCTTCTGGCAGCTCTTCTTTCATGACGTTCAAAATAATCCCCCCGGCCAAGAACGCGACAATCATCGACAGCGTCACTTCATGGAGCGCTGAAAATGCGCCGACGCTCCACCCGGCAAGCACGGCCAACGACAACCACAATCGGCCTCGCCTGTCGTACGACTCCTGATGGTGATGCCTCAGACCCTGGTCGACTGTGATGAAATGAATCCCTAATGCGACAAAGTAGAGTGTCATTGCCCATGCCGTATCGAACTCGCTCTCCGCGAGCACATAGCCGATGCTGAAGTTGTAGACGATGAACAACGCCATGTGAATCCAAAAAACGCTGCCGTTGCCACGCCGTTTCATTTGCGTGGCCAACCGTTCCAAGCCATAAAACACTGCCAGACCGAGCATGCTGACGACGAGGATATGGTTTTCGATTGAGGCGAACAGTCCACTCTCGAGATGTCCTTCGAGTTCTTGTTGATATTCGTTCAGTTCAGGCAAGAGATGAAGAAACACATACGCGACAGCGACTCCGCCGGCGAGTGACAGAAACCGGCTCCGCGGCGTCTCGCGCACGTGAATCAACTGTCCTGAAAAGTAGTGGATCAAGACAAATCCGATGGCGAACAATAAACTTAACCAAAACATCCAGTCACCTCCGACACGTTACCCGTAAGCCGAACTGCTGTGATGACTCCCGGTCCTTGTTCCTTACCCGAGTGTCCTGCCGGATACACTCATTCGCCTCGTTCGGCACGTTGCCGCGCCCGAATCTCTTTCTCGACGCGACGGAGCGCTTTTTTCGAGCCACGGGCAAAGTCATGCGCTTCTTTCCGGTCCCGGTAATCGACGAATAACGTTTCGAGGTCATAGCCGGCTGGATACAAGTCGAGCGCTTTCGCCTCGCGTCGAACTCGACGGAGCGGGTGCTCACTGAAAACACCGTCGACATACACGGTGACTTGGCGCAACGATTCATCCATCGCATAGACAAGACCAACTTGATTCGTCTCAAGCAGGCGGACCCGGTCACCTTTCGCTAGCATTTGGTCAGGTTCGACGACAGGGCGGACGACTTCTTGTGTCAGGCGCGTCGCATCAAGGAGCGACTGGTCATACGTCTTGTCGTGCATATAGCGGGCCGCCTGCTTCAAAATCGATTCGGGCAATTTCATTTTCCGGGCAATGAACAAGGCGTTGCTGTCGCCGGACTGCCCAATCAACAGCCGATACTTCGGTTCGAGCGTGTCCGGGTCGAACTGCATGGCCGCGTTCATGAAGTCCGGATGCGTCTCTGAGTACGCTTTGATTTCGCCGTAATGGGTCGAGGCGACGACGAGACAGCCGCGCTTGTATGCCTCTTCTAAAATCGCGATGGCGAGTGCCGCACCCTCGTTCGGCTCGGTCCCGCTTCCGATCTCATCGAATAATAGTAATGATCGTTTCCCAGCCTCCTGCATGATGCTCGCCACGTTATGCATATGGGCCGAGAACGTGCTGAGCGCCGAACCCATGTCCTGGTTGTCCCCGATGTCGACGAATACGTCGTCAAACGTTGAGATGTCCGTGTCCGGATGGGCCGGGATATGAAGCCCGCTCATCGTCATCAAACTTAGCAGACCGATCGTCTTCAAGACGACCGTCTTCCCGCCGGCGTTCGGTCCGGTGATAATCAGACCGCGGTACGTGTCCCCGAGTGAGAAGTCGAGAGGGACCGCTCGTTCGAGAAGCGGATGGCGGACTTGTTTCAAACGGATGTTCCCGACACCGTTCACGCGCGGGGCGATGCCATCGATGGCTTGGCTATACTTCCCTTTCGCGAACACCATGTCGTATTGGGCGATGACGTCGAGCGTCGCCTCGATGGTCGGCAACGCCTCCGCCACTATGCCGGTAAGCGTGGCGAGCACTTGATAGATTTCGACTGCTTCCTCCGTCCGTTTGACGACGAGTTCTGCGTTCAGCTTCGCCACCGCTTCCGGTTCGATGAACACAGTCGTGCCGCGGCTCGACGTGTCGACGATTGTCCCGGCGATTTTATGTTTATACGACGCTTTGATCGGAATCGTGAATCGGTCTTGTTTCTTAGTCACAAAGCCGTCTTGAATCGCTTCCCGGTTCGCAGCGCTCTTCAAGAACTTGCTCAACCGCTCCTCGATCCGTCCTTCGAGAATGTCGATTTGTTTGCGGACCCGTTTCAATTCTTTGGACGCCTCGTCGACGACACGTCCCCCGCGAATCGACTGGATAATGTCTTCCTCGATACTGCGCCACTCGCTCATCTCTCCCGCGTAAAGGGACAAGAGCGGTGCAAAGAACGCCTGCTCGGCCATGAACCGCTTCAGTTTCCGGGCACCCCGGAAAAATTCGGCGACGGCTTCGAGTTCGCTTGCCTCGAGCTGGATACCCCGGCTGATTTTACCGATGAGTGGTTCCATATCGGATACCCCGATAAAGGGGACGTGTGACGTCGCGTCGAGAATCGCGCGTGCTTCCGATGTCTCTTGGAGCCGTTTTTTAACCGTTTGCAAATGGCTCGTCGGACGCTGGTTTCGTAACAAGTTGCGTCCGAATCCGCTGATGCAGTAGCGTTCGACGTGTTGAATCAAGTCGTTATATTGTAGTTTGTCTAAAGTTTGTTCATTCATGATGGAGTCTCCTTAAAAATGGGATGGAGATACCGCGCAAACAAAAAGCGTCGGCCGATGACGACCAACGCAAAAAGACAGACCGGTGTCTGGCAGTTTATGAAGGGCGGTATCTGTAACAGAACATGAAGGCATGACAAAAAGACGTGTCATCCAACATTTTTTCAGTTCGTTAGGCAGATACAACCTCACTCATTAACATGCAACACCTTTCTCATTCAGTTTCGCCCTAACTATACAACAGATTTTCGAAGAAGTAAAATTTCTAGAGAACGCTTTCAAATTAGGTCTTGATATCTATACATCGGCGTGCTATCTTGAGGGTGACGAAACGAATAATAATCACATGTGACTGATTCGATCAGGCATGGGGTAAGACGAAAGGCTCAGGCCACCCGTCTATACTCCATGCCTGTTTTGTTTTTTCACAATCATTTTTCAAGCGAAAGGATGATTCGAAGATGTTATTGAATAAGTGGATGAAGAGACATACACTGACACTTTATGCACCCATGGAAGGAGACATCATTCCACTTGAGGAAGTGACCGACCCTGTCTTCAGCGAGAAGATGATGGGCGACGGGATTGCCATCATGCCGACGAACGGAACCGTCGTCGCCCCGGCTGATGGGACCATCGTCCAAGTCGCACCGACGAAGCATGCCATCGGGCTCCGTTCGGGAGACGGAGCTGAAATTTTGATTCATGTCGGACTAGATACGGTCGAGCTTGCGGGAAGCCCGTTCGATGTCCACGTCAAAGTCGGTGACACGGTCACGACCGGACAGCCACTGTTGACGGCCGACTTGGAACAAATCCGACAAGCCGGAAAAGACACGGTCACCCCAATGGTCATCACGAACGGAGGCGCTTTGGAACAGCCCTACTCGTTCCATGCAGGCGGCCCATCGCTTCCTGGGAAGACCGTCGTCGCTCAAGCGGGACAATGACTCCTCGATAGGAGGACACATGTTAAAAATCAAAAAGATTCTAAACAACAACGCGGTCATCGTCTCAGATGAGGGTGAAGAGAAAATCGCCATCGGACCGGGCGTCGCATTCAAGAAGGCACGCAACGATATCGTCAATCCGCATAAAGTTGAAAAGCTGTTCGTCATGTCGGAGAACGATAAATTTCAACAACTGCTGACGCGGATTCCAATCGAGCACTTCACGATTTCAGAAGAAATCATTTCGCATGCGGAAAAACGGCTCGAGACGACGTTCAACGAACACATCCATATCGTCCTCACCGATCACATCTCATTCGCCATCGAGCGCGAGCAAGAAGGCATCTCGCTCCGAAATAAACTGTTGAACGAGATTAAGATTTTATATCGCAACGAGTACGAAATCGGACTATGGGCGCTTCACCTCATCGAGGACAAACTCGGCGTCAAGATGCCGAAAGATGAGGCGGCCTTCATCGCGCTGCACATCCATACACTAAAAGTGAAGGGAGGTGATTTACGCAAGACGGTCAAACAGACGACAATCGTACGTGACATGATTCAATCGATTTCGAGACGACTCGATCTATCTATAGAAGAAGATGACTTATCCTATCAACGCTTATTAACTCATTTACGATTCGTCATGGATCGGGTCAACCATTACGATCACCATACGATCGACGAAGATATGCTTCTCATGATTCAAACGAAGTTCTCGTCGGCCTATGCATGTGCGTCTGACGTCGCAAACGAAATGGAAGACTTATACGGCATCGTCTTGCCCGAATCAGAGCTTGGTTATATTACGCTCCACATTCAACGCCTGCAAGATCAACACCATCAAAAAGGAGGAAATTCACAATGATGAACTTTTTACAACGTCTCGGACGTTCCCTCATGTTGCCAGTTGCCGTACTTCCTGCAGCTGCCATTCTCATGGGGATTGGTTACTGGATTGATCCCGTCGGCTGGGGTTCTGAAAACATCGCCGCCGCATTCTTGATCAAAGCCGGTGCAGCCATTATCGATAACATTCCAATTCTCTTCGCAGTCGGGGTCGCCCTCGGAATGGCGAAAAACCGTGACGGCTCAGCCGCTCTAAGCGGACTTGTCGCCTTCCTCACGGTCACGACGCTCTTGTCTTCGGCTACTGTCGCCTTGTTCCAAGGTATCGACGTCGAAGCCGTCAACCCAGCATTCGGTAAAATTGCCAACGCGTTCGTCGGGATCTTGTCAGGTATCGTCGCCGCTCAAATGTACAACCGCTTTAGCCATGTGAAGCTTCCAGACGCGCTCGCTTTCTTCAGTGGTAAGCGTCTCGTGCCAATCATGACGGCATTCTCGATGATTCTCGTCTCGGTCGCCCTTTACTTCGTCTGGCCGGTCGTTTACACAGGACTCGTCGGATTTGGGGAAACGATCTCTAAAATGGGTGCAATCGGGGCAGGCCTTTACGGCTTCTTCAACCGTCTGTTAATCCCAACTGGTCTTCACCACGCCTTGAACTCGGTATTCTGGTTCGATGTGGCCGGTATCAACGACATCGGTAACTTCTGGTCAGGCGAAGGCGTGAAAGGAATCACTGGTCGATATCAAGCTGGATTCTTCCCAATCATGATGTTCGGTCTTCCGGCAGCAGCCCTCGCCATGTACCACACCGCGAAAACAAAACGTAAAAAACAAGCGGCCTCGCTCCTTCTCGCCGCAGCGTTCGCATCGTTCTTCACAGGTGTCACGGAACCGCTCGAATTCTCGTTCATGTTCCTCGCACCAGTTCTCTACCTCGTCCACGCGGTCTTGACAGGGGTTTCCCTCTTCATTGCGGCGACGTTCCAATGGACGGCCGGATTCGGCTTCAGCGCTGGTCTTGTCGACTTTGTCCTCAGCTCACGGTTACCGCTCGCGAACCAGCCGTACATGTTGCTCGTCCAAGGTCTCGTCTTCGGTGCCATCTACTACGTCATCTTCCGCTTCATGATCGTCAAGCTCAACTTGGCAACGCCAGGCCGTGAGTCAGACGAAGCGGTTGACGCGGTCGCAACGGAAACGACTCCTGAAGGCGAAACGAAGACGGCTCCAGTCGCTGTCGGCGGTCAATATTCAGCGATGGCAGCCACGATTTACGACGGTCTCGGCGGCGATCAAAACGTCACAGGCATCGAATCGTGCGTCACGCGCCTTCGTGTCGATGTGAAAGACATGGATACGGTCGACCAAGCCCAAATCAAGAAAGCAGGCATCCCTGGTATCAAGGTTGTCAGCCCGAACCACATTCAAGTCATCGTCGGAACGAACGTCCAATTCGTCCTCGAAGAGATTGAAAAACTCCGGAGCCATCGCGCCGGGTAACTGACGAAAGCCACCTCGCGCGCGAGGTGGCTTTTTACTGCCTTTGCTCATATGTTAGTTCAGCTCTTCTTTTTGACTGACATCAACATCAGCGAAACCGTGACTGAGTAAATCAATAAGAAGATGACAATGCCTAACTCAAGTGCCGACTCAAACATGAAGTCCCCTCCAATCCGTCCTCTTTTTACTATCATTCCCATTCACTATTCATACAAACTGGGTATGTGAAATGGGCTGATCCGATTCACGTACAAAGGCCCTCTTCCTAAAAAGAGGACCTTCGTTATGCACTACATACTTCGCAGTCTGGCAATCCGTTCATCCG
The DNA here is from genome assembly GCF_018618375.1 of Exiguobacterium sp. E4787. Taxonomy (NCBI): domain Bacteria; kingdom Bacillati; phylum Bacillota; class Bacilli; order Caryophanales; genus Exiguobacterium; species Exiguobacterium sp. E4787. The sequence continues at coordinate 110,632 of NZ_JACSLY010000006.1, forward strand.
GGTTCGGGTGCGTGGAGAACAGACCGCTCAGCTTTTTCTTGAGCGGGTCTGAAAAGTAGAGCGACGCCGAGGCACGTGAGGCTTCCTTCACCGGTGTCTGGATATTGGCGATTTTCTCGAGCGCCGATGCGAGGGCATCCGGATTACGCGTCAATTCGGCCCCGCTCGCGTCCGCCAAAAACTCACGATTCCGTGAGATGGCCAAGTTAACGAGCGTGGCAATGAGCGGTGCGAGAATCAACAACACGAGCCCGACAATCATAAAAATCGGGTTTTGGTTGTTGTCGCGACGGCCGCCGACGCTGCGGAAGAACAGCATCCGCGACCCGATATCGCTCATGATGGCGATGACCGAGACGAGGGCGAGCGTCACTGTCGCCAGTCGTACATCGTAATTTTTGATATGGGCGACTTCATGGGCGATGACGCCCTCGACTTCTTCTCGCGTCAACTGGTCGAGCAGTCCGGTCGTCACGGCGACAGCTGCCTTTTCTGGTTTCAGGCCGGTCGCGAACGCGTTCGGTGACGCATCGTTGATGATGAAGATGCGCGGCATCGGGACGCGCGCGACCATCGCCATATTCTCGACGGTGTGCCAGAGAAACCGGTGCTGGTCGACCGAAGTGATCTCTTGGGCGTGGTTCATTTTCATGACGATGTTCGTGCTCGACATGATGACGATCCCGATATAAAACAGCGAGAACACCGGCGTGAAGATGAGGCCTGGGAGCGGGTCACCATAATTCAAATACGAGATGACCACCCCGACGCCTAAGACGAGAAGGACGAATCCGGCCACGATGAACACGGTCTTGATTTTATTTTTGCGAATCTGTTCATATAAAATCATCGTCGCCACTCCAATCCATTAGAATGAAACACGCACGTTTTCGCGTTCTTCTTCACGAGCTTCGAGCATGTCGCGTTTTTCGAAGTTGTGAACGGAGGCGATGATGTTTGTCGGGACCGATTCGACTTTCGTGTTATATTTCATGACCGTATTGTTATACAACTGTCGTGAGTAGGCGACTTTATTTTCAGTCTGCGTCAGTTCTTCTTGAAGCATCTTAAAATTCTCGTTCGCTTTCAAATCTGGATATGCCTCACGGAGAGCGAACAAGTTTTTCAGCGCGCCGCTCAATTGATCGTTCACTTCCATCTGTTCTTGACGGCTCGTCTTCGACCCGAGCTGATTCCGGAGCTCAACGACTTTCGCAAGCGTCTCTTGCTCGTGTTTGGCATAGCCCTTCACCGTTTCGACCAAGTTTGGAATCAAATCGTAACGCCGTTTCAACTGTACATCAATCTGTGCCCACGCCTCGTCGACCCAGTTTCGATATTTGACAAGTCCGTTGTACATCGAAAAATAGACGAACGCCAAGACAACGATAATCCCAATTGCGATAATCCAACCCATTTCGACACCTCATTTCATGATTTTCTCCTGTATTAATTCCCTCTCGTCGTATACCATAAGCATAACTTCGGAAAATATAGTAAATGATTCATATCTACAGTGAGCTTCCTCATGATTTCATACAAAGGAGTGTCACGATGTCTATTCCATCTATCGTCGTCGCTGTGAAGGCAGTGATTGTGCAAGACGACCGGCTCCTCATCATTAAACGGGCAACCGATGATGAAATCCATCCTGGCACGTGGGAGCTTGTCGGCGGCAAGCTCGATTTTGGTGAGACGCTCGAACAGTCCCTGGAACGGGAAGTATTCGAAGAAACTGGGCTACGCGTAACGATTCAACACTTACTGTACGCCACGACATTTTTGACCGACTCGAATCGTCAAGTCGTTCTGATGACGTACTGGGCTCATCCCGTCGCAACAACCATCACTCTCTCTGAAGAGCATAGCAATGCCAGATGGGTGACGGCTGATGAAGCACGACAGATGTTACTTCAACCGATTCTCGATGATTTGGATTCGCATGACGTATGGACCTTGATTCAAACAAAAACAATCAACTGACAGGAGTGCTTGCTATGCTTGTGACTGACCTCGATTCCCGATTGACTGAGTTATACGAAGAGATGGTGTCGCTTCGACGCCACTTCCACCAACATCCCGAACTCTCGTTTGAAGAACGGGAGACACCGCGGACGATTGCGGCCTATTTACGTGAGCTCGGGCTCGATGTGCGCGAACACGTCGGCGGCAACGGTGTCGTCGGACGGATTCATGGCGGTGACGGTCCAACCATCGCGTTTCGTGCCGACTTCGATGCGTTACCGATTCAAGATTTAAAAGATGTTCCGTATCGTTCAAAAGTAAACGGCTCGATGCACGCTTGCGGTCATGATGCCCATACGGCGACGCTGCTCGTCTTGGCGAAAGCCCTTACGGAAATCGATCTTCCCGGCGATGTCGTCCTCATCCATCAGTTCGCGGAAGAGCTCGCACCAGGCGGGGCCAAACCGATGATCGAAGATGGCTGCCTCGATGGGGTCGACTACATTTATGGTTCTCATATTTGGACGCCGCTTCCATTCGGCACGGTTGGTGTGAAGACCGGACCGATCATGGCGGCGGCCGACCGGTTCGAACTGACCGTCAAAGGCAAGGGAGGTCACGGGGCCATCCCGCAACACACGGTCGATGCCGTCATGGTCGGAACCAATATCGTCAGCCAGTTGCAACAAATCATCAGCCGCCGCATCGACCCGCTCGAACCGGCCGTCTTGACCGTCGGCACGTTCGTCGCCGGTCAAGCGTTCAACGTCATCGCCGATGAAGCAAAGCTGTCTGGCACGGTGCGAACGTTCACACCGGAGACGCAAACACGCATCATCGCCGAGATGGAGCGCACCATCGCCCACATCTGCTCGGCCAGTGAGGCACATTATGAGCTCGAGTACATTCGTGGCTATCCCGCCGTCATCAACCATGCGACCGAGACCGACCATGTGCGGCGCAGTGCCGCACGTGTCGTCGGAACGGATGGCGTCATCGAGATGGCACCGCTCATGGTCGGTGAAGACTTCGCCTACTATATGCAACACGTTCCTGGTAGCTTCTTTTTCACAGGGGCTGGCAACCCGGAAGTCGGTGCCGTATTCCCGCACCATCACCCTCGGTTCGATGTCGATGAACGGGCGATGCTGCATACTGCCCGCATCCTCATGCAGGCGGCGTTCGAGACGTGGAACACGCACAAAAAAGAAGACTGACGCCGCGGCGTCAGTCTTCTTCTATTTCGGTTGCTGGCAATTCAGATACGAGTACTTGGTCGACACGTTTTCCGTCCATATCGACGACTTCGAACCGGAGTCCGTACGCCTCGACGACATCACCTCGCTTCGGGAAGTCCCCGAGCGCGTAAATGACGAGACCGGCAAGCGTATGATACGAGCTTCGTCCTTCATCGAAACGATTATCTCGAATCCCGAACGTCCGTTTTAAATCTTCAATTCCGAGGAGGCCGTCTGCCAAGTACGATCCGTCTTCACGGCGCACGACTTCCGGCGTCTCTTCTTCGATCATCACTTCGCCGACGATTTCTTCAAGGATATCGAACAACGTGACCATTCCGAGGAATCCACCATACTCATCGAGCACGAAGGCGATCTCGACGCCGTTCTTTTGCATCATCTGCAAGACTTGGCTCGCTTCTCGCTGTTTTGGCACGACGAGCGGTTGTTTGATTCGTTTCAAGATTTGCGATGGCTCCCGAAGCGTCGGCAAGGTCAAAATATCGCGGACATCGATATAGCCCACGAATTCATCGAGCGTATCGCGACCGACCGGGAGTTTATTGTGTTTACTCTCATAAATCGATTTCTTGATATCGTCCATATCATCTTCGAGGTCGACCCATTCGAGCGTCGTCCGCGGCTGCATCAACTCATAAATCAACTGGTCATGGAACGCAAACACGCGCTCGACCTGTTGTACTTCTTCGTGAGCGAACGCCCCTTGTTGGGCCCCTTCGAATAAGAGCTGTTTAATCTCGAGCTCCGTCTCGCCACTCGATTGTTCTGCTTTCAAGCCGAGCAGTTTAAAGAGGAACAACGTCGATTTCGATAAAATCCAAATGAACGGTCGCATCACTTTGCTGAACACGTCCAGCGCTGGAATGATGGCCATCGTCACTTTTTCCGGTGCAACGAGGGCAATTCGTTTCGGCACGAGCTCACCAATGATGAGCGACAAGTATGTGATGAGCGTGACCACGACGACGTAACCGACGGTCGGTGCGTATTGGGCACTCATTCCGAGCTCCGCGAACAATTCGCCGAGCGGTGCCGAGAAACGCGCACCCCCATAGGCACCGTTAATGATCCCGATTAACGTGATTCCGACTTGGACCGTCGATAACAGGTCGGTCGGATCTTTTGAATACTTGAGTGCGATTTCGGCACTGCGCTTACCGCGGTTCGCCTCGACTTCAAGTTTGGCCGGTTTAGACGAGATGAGCGCGATCTCCGTCATCGCGAAAATCCCGTTCAACACAATCAAGAATAAAACAATCAGTAAATCGATTACTATGGAAGAATCCACCGTTTTCATCACCTCTACGTATATTTCGTACTGCTTCCCTCTCTATCCTATCAGAGATTCGTTATCCACCTGTACCCGTTTTGCTCAAAAAGAAGCCACTTCAACGTGAAGTCGCTTCGTTTGAACTTTCTTGCTGAAGAGCCGTTGCTTGTGACTGCTTGAAGACGATGACACCGAGAAGTAGCACCATCAGTCCGATGACCTGACCTGGGGACAATGACAACTGTGGCATTCCGAACGCTCCGGACAAGTCGACACCAAGTGCCCAAATCAATTGAGAGACGAGAATAATCGACACTGATAAGGTCGGTCCGAGCAATTGAATGCTTCGCATGACACAGAAGACGACACCGACACCGAGCAGACCGCCGAGCGCGTAAATCGGAGAGATATCAAACAGTCCCTGCAGATTGCCGCCAAATAAAATGAGTGGGATCAGCGAACCGATTAGCCCGACAATAAAGACGAGCACCGTCGTCGCCCAGGCGCCTAAATAGATGTTCATTTTTGCATTAACCGCCGCTTGGACACTAATGAACGCACCGGCCACTGCCGAACAAATAATTCCTACTATCATGAATTGCCTCCTTATTCGTACAACATGCCATTGGCACGTTCTTTTAATCGAGTCGCATCTAAAATCGTCACTTGCGTCCGTGTTTTCTCGACGAGTCCCTCATCCGCGAATGCCTGTAACGTCCGGTTCAAATGGCGATAGCTCGTCCCGAGCCATTCCGCGACTTCTTTTCGCTTCAACTGACTCATCTCATCTTGGAACAACTCATTCCCTGACTCGCTGAGCGAGACGAGATAACCCGCCAACCGTTCTTCGAGCGTCGACATGAGATGGTTCGATGAGGCGTTCGCCTCGATGAACAACTTATCAGACACGCCGCGGAGAAGGTGCTCCGTAAATTCAATCGTCCTGTTATGTGTGCGCAACACATCGAATGGGATGCGCAGACACGTCACCGGGCCGACCGTCTCGACCGTGTGGAGCACGTTGCGTCCACTCGCATATTCGATATCTCCAATCAACGTCGGAGCCATCTTTAAACGCAGTAAGCGCAACTTGCCTTCCTCGCTTAACGTATAGATTTTGACACGTCCCGACAACACGACGAAGAGTGACTCAATCGGGTTACCATTCGTGCAGAGCATCGCCCCGGACGGATAGGTCATGATTGTCGACGCCTCTAACGTTTGTCCTGAAAACAGATGGGCCCACCCGAGCCGTGCTAACGCTGTTTCTACTCTCATCTGGCTCCTCCTTACGTGAACGTGTAAATCCCAATCCCGATGATCATTAAAGCGAGCCCCATAAGCTGACCTTGATTGACAGGTTTCTGCTTCACACCGAACCACCCGTTCACATCAATCAAGAATGCGCCAATCAATTGGGCGACGAGCAAGACGCAAATGGCCCACGTGACACCGAGCTGTTGAATGGCTGTCAATTCCCCGAAGACGACGAAGACTCCGAACAACCCGCCGAGGCTGTAATACCAAGGCACGCGCCGAAACGCTGTCAAATCTGCATCCCGTTTGAACGCATAAATGAGGAGTGCGAGCACGAGACCGACGAGATGGACGACTGTGACCGACAACCAGGCGCCGACCGCGTAACCGAGCTTAGCGTTAAAAATACCTTGCAGCGCGATGAACGTGCCCGAGAGCACGGCAAATAAAATTCCCAAACAAGTTCCCCTCCTATCTCCTCGTCTGACTGTACGTGAGATGGAGCGCTTTGAAAAGGACATATGTCCGAAAAAAAGACAGCTTAGAAATGATTCCTAAGCTGTCGTTACGATTATCCAAGCAATTTGACGATTTCCGCGCCGACTTGTTCTGACGACTGCGGGTTCTGACCCGTGACAAGGCGCTCGTCCACGGCTACATTGACGGCCCAGTTGTCGGCGTTATCGAATTTCCCGCCGCGCTCACGCATTGCTGATTCAAGTAGGAACGGCACCGCTGAGTCGAGCTGCATCTCGCGCTCTTCTGCGTCCGTGAACCCTGTCACGCGCTTGTCTTTGACGAGCGGTTCTCCGTTGCTTAACTTGACGTTGACGAGACCGATCGGGCCATGACAGACGGCTGCGACGACGTTTCCACCTTCATACGTGTCACGGATGACACGCTGTAGCGTCTCACTGTTCGGGAAGTCAACGACCGTCCCATGTCCACCCGGAAGGAAAACAGCGTCATACGTGTCATCCGCCACTTGATCAAGTCGGGCTGTATCTTTCAATAGATGCTGCGTATCCAACACCTCTTGCGGCAATTCGCCCTCTAAGCTGTTCGCATCGATTGGCACGTCTCCGCCTTCGATGCTCGCTACTGTGACTTTATAGCCTTGCTTCTCAAATTGAAGGTACGGTGCAGCAAATTCCTCGAGCCAAAGCCCTGTCGCGTGACCGTTTTCTAATTGATCGGCAGACGTCGTGACAATCAGTACATGTTTAGACATTGAAAATTCCTCCTTCTAAATTAAGCATACGAAAGAGTTGTTCCCGCTCTGGCTCCATTCAAACCTCTGGACCTGCGACGTCGGTCTTTTTTTGACCTGGTCCGATTTTGGAAATGGCGTCCGCCTGCCAATCATCTATACTCATCACATAATAGTAGAAGGGAACGATTGTGATGAAATACGTACTCGATTGGGGATTTCTTGCCGTCGCCGTTTTAATTGTGTTACTCGTGATGATGAGTGGGCTGTGAACGATGTTCAGGTTGGATTCACGGAGCTGTCACAAGGATGACTGTTTGAAGCTAGGGTTGAATCGGGAACAAATCTACTGTTGCCCTATCGCTACCGTTACTTCAGAAAGGATGTTGAATATGTCAGAACGTGTATTTATCAGTCCAGCCAAGTACGTGCAAGGCAAGAATACAATCGATCGGATTGGGGACCATGTCGGTCACTTCGGGTCACAGGCGCTGCTCATCGCCGATGACATCGTCTGGCGCTTGATTGGGGAGCGGGTGACCGATTCACTTAAAGCGAGCGGCGTCAACGCTGAGAAGGCTGATTTCGTCGGGGAGGCTTCGCGTCACGAGATTGAACGGATTGCCAAAGCGGCCGCAGAGAGCCATACCGCAGTCGTCATCGGGATGGGCGGCGGAAAAACGCTCGATACGGCCAAAGCCGTCGCTGACGAACTGGATGCCCGCATCGTGATCGTACCGACCATCGCTTCGACGGATGCGCCGACGAGTGCCCTCTCTGTCATCTATACGGATGAAGGAAACTTTGAGACATATCGGTTCTATAAAAAGAATCCGGATTTGGTTCTCGTCGACACGAAACTGATTGCTGAGGCCCCGGCTCGTTTCCTCGCCTCAGGAATTGCCGACGCGCTCGCGACATGGGTCGAGGTTCGAAGCGTCCTCGCCTTTGGGGGAAAAACGATGGCGGGCGGTGTCCCGACCATTGCCGCGGAGGCAATTGCCAAACGCTGTGAAGAAGTGCTGTTCGATTACGGGATTTTAGCTTACGAATCCGTAAAAGCCAAAGTTGTCACGCCGGCACTCGAGTCCGTCGTCGAAGCGAACACGCTCTTGAGCGGTCTCGGGTTCGAGAGTGGTGGATTAGCCGCTGCGCATGCCATCCATAACGGATTCACGGCCCTGCATGGCGACATTCACCATTTGACGCACGGCGAAAAAGTCGCCTTCGGTACACTCGTCCAACTCGCACTCGAAGGCCGGACGCAGGCAGAGTTTGACCGCTACGTCGCCTTGTATATGGCGCTCGATTTGCCGGTCACGCTTGAAGACGTGAAATTGAAAGATGCTTCCCGCGAGGACATCCTAAAAGTCGGCCAAGCCGCGACCGCAGAAGGCGAGACGATTCATAGCGGATTCGATGTGACCCCAGAACAAGTCGCCGATGCCATCATCGCGGCCGACCGCTACGCCCTCCTGTATCAAAGTAAACTAAGCTAAACAAACGAACGAGGAACGGCTAGTTGAGCCGTTCCTCGTTCGTTCGTTTGCGGGTGACGAAGGAAAACGCCACTCCAAGTGCCATACAACTGACCGTCAAAACGAAAAACGTCAATTGGTTCGCATAAATGATGTTCGTGAACTGATTCCACCCTGACGCATAGGCCGCGTTCTCAGAAGCACGGATGCCTGCGCGGAGCGAAGCGGCCTGCTCGGCGTTAATATAGAAACTGACTCCCGCCATGACGAGACTCCCCACCAAGAGACCGATTCGCGCCAAACGGTTTACCGACGCGACGGTGCGCTGCGCGAGCCGAATCGTAATCCAAATGAACAACAGGACGAACGGCCAACCGACCAGCAAAACGAGTACGTACGGATTCCCCTCGCCCGCCGGTTCCGTATAAGCGGCGGTCATCGTCTCACCTAGCTTAAAAAGCACAAACGTAATGAGCGTGATGATGAACCACGCCTTAATCAATTTATCCATGACAACACCTCGTCCTCAGTATAGCAAAAAAACACCATGCACTTTCGCACATGGTGTCCGGTCAAGCTTTTGGACGGACGGCATAGTAAATCAAGATGACGAGCCACGTCCAGACGCCGGTGAAAATCCCGATAATCCCGATGATGAAGAATCCGAGAGGAATCATCGATTTCGTCCGATTGTAATCTTTCCACATACTCGATAGCCCTTTGATGTTGAAATACAAAAAGGCAAAGAATAGGACAAGCAATAACAATGGTAAACCAAAAATGAGTTCCATATGCACTCACTCCTTTCGATACTTCGATCCATCTCTTCCCTACACGATAAGTGTATCTTTTTTGGGCTGCCGGCACATCGGGCTCAGGCAGTACACGCTTCAGGTCAAGAGACGGAGACGATTTATCTCTTATTCCCTGATTCGTTATCTTTTCATCATTTGAAAAAAAGGGAAAAGAAGAGCAACGACTCAAAAGGAGGTCATCCTCATGAAACTCATCCGTGTACTCCTCGTCCTGATGCTCATCTTTCCCGTCATATCCACTTCCGCCGCAACCCCGTCACCCCAGCCAGGCTACACGATTAAAACGACGAAACTGTACTGGCGGGCCATGCAAGCGTCCCCGGTCGCCAAGACGCTGTCCACGAACACACCTGTCCGTTACACGATGTATAATCGCAGTTGGTCAAACGTCTATATCGATGGCACACGCTACTATACCCCGTCGAGCAACTTGAAAGCTGGCATCCCGAAACTTGCGCCTGCGGAACGGATTCGACTCGTCAATAAACAACACGGCCTCTCGAGCACGTATCGTTCGCGGCAACTCGTCACGTTGACCATCCCGACCGTCTACACGAAAGGAAGCGAGCGAACCCTCATGGCCGCTGAAGCCGCTCACGCGCTAGCCCTCCTCTATTACGCCGGGCGAAAAGAAGGCCACACGTTGTATGCCCTCAGCGCCTATCGCTCCTACGCCACTCAAAAATCACTTTATACGTATTGGGTCAACACGCGAGGCACGGCGTACGCCTCAAAATATGTCGCCCGTCCTGGATATAGTGAGCATCAAACCGGCCTCGCCGTCGATATGACGAGTGCACGCATGCAGATGGGACTCTATGCCTCGTTCGACCAGACCCCAGAAGGCAAATGGATGCTCCAACAGGCACACCGTTACGGATTTATCGTCCGCTATCCGAAAGGCAAAGAGAAAATCACCGGCTACAACTACGAGCCATGGCATCTACGGTACGTCGGTGTGAAAGAAGCGACAACGATGAAACAACAAAATTGGACGTTCGAGGAGTGGTGGGCCGAACGTTGATGCGAGCATCTCGAGCGAGGCATCGATCGTGTTCCATGTATAATGAACCCGTACGATATCGCAGAGGAGGACATGTGCATGTGGATTGTCATGAACAAACTAGACATTGAAAAAGGGAAGATTGAGGCGGTCACCGCCCGTTTCCAAACGACGAAAGGCATCGAGTCGATGGATGGATTCATCCGGATGCAAGTGTTGACGGATACATCGGATGAGACGAAAGATCAGGTCGTCATCATGACGACGTGGCGCGACGCGGCGAGCTTTGAGAATTGGCGCGATAGCGGTGCGTATAAACATGCCCACAAAAAACGGGACGACGGCACTTCTGAAGTGAAGCCCATCGTCCTCGGAAACACGGTCACTCAATATGAGGTCGCCATCGAGCACGGCGCCTCAACCGATGACGTATAAAATATCTTGTGGTCGGATAATCCCGAGTAACGGCTCATCTTCTTGTCCCGTCTCGGTAATGAGCAAGGCATCGAGACGGACGCCGTCCTTCATACTAATGAAATGATGGTGCGCCTCGATGACCGACGTCTCTTGCGCGATAAATCGGTACCGTCGCCGGTGCGGGTCGTGTTGGAGTACGTGCTTGACTTGAACGCCTTCGAGTGACACATGCGGCCCGTCGACCGTTTCGGCGAGCCAACTGGTCACTCCTTTTTTCGTCAACAACCCACGCCACGACCCGTCTTGGTTATAGACAGGGAACTGCGAATAATTCTTGTCTCGAATCTCGCCGAGCACGGCGACGAGCGAATCGTCGGCGTCAAACGTCGTCACGATTTTACGGAACAGCGGGATGACTTGACGCGGATGGAGCAGTTCTTTCTCCACTTCGAGAATCAAATTGACGATGGAGTCATGCGGTTCAGCGATGATGAAGTCTGGCTCCCGCCGTTCGTGGACGATGGCGTTCCGCAACTGACTCATTTGATGTAAATCTTCTTTATACCTGTCAATAATCGGATTATGTTTGGCAAGACGGTTAACCATGTTGCTGAAACTGAAATGCTGGCCGTCCCCCATCTCTCGACTCAAGTAATCCTCAATCCGATGATACGATGCGATAAATTCTTCAGCTCGACTCATACATTCACGCTCCTTATCGCCTTTATATACCCTATTTTTTTAGTTTCGAGCAGGAAAGCGTGACCCAATCTCGAATCCACATTAAATCATCTATGAAATGGAGGAGGTCTCATGGCAACCCCGGTCTCTCAAATGACACCGATTCCGAATAAGGACGCCTTCCGTTCTGGCATGCGTGCCGGCATTCCCGTCGCCGTCGGCTACATCCCGATTGCCATCGCCTTCGGCCTGCTTGCGAAATCATTCGATATGCCAAACGTCATCACGCTTGCCATGTCCTTATTCATCTTTGCCGGTGCCAGTCAGTTCATCGGTGTCCAGTTGATTATGGCCGGTTCGATGTATTGGGAGATTATCTTGACGACGTTCATCCTGAACTTACGGCACTTCCTGATGTCGGCGTCGTTGTCCCAACGTCTCGAGACGACCTCGAATCGATTTCTGGCCGCCATCGCGTTCGGCGTGACCGATGAGACGTTCAGTGTCGCCTCGACGCGTGACGAGTCGACGCGCGGCCACTTTGTGCTCGGGCTAAACATGATTGCCTTCTTGGCTTGGAACGTCGGGACATGGATTGGCGTCTTTCTCGCCTTCGGCTTGCCCGCCTCGGTCCAAACGAGTATGGGCATCGCCTTGTACGCCATGTTCATCGGCCTACTCGTCCCATCCCTTACCCGCAAACCGGTCATCGTCGTAGCTGCAATCGCCGTCTTGACTCAAGCCATTCTCTACTTCGGCGTCTCTCCATTCATCCCGCTGTCGTCCGGTTTGAGCATCATCTTGGCCACGATGGTCGCAGCCGGCATCGGCGCTTTCGTATACAAGGAGGATGAGGTATGATCAGTCTGTTTTTGCTCGTCCTTGCCATGGCGTTCGTCACATACATCCCGCGGCTCGTTCCGCTGCTTTGGCTCCGGGACGTCAAGTTGCCGCCGCTCTTGAAGCGATTTTTACTGTTCACGCCTTATGCGGTGCTCGCCAGCCTGATTTTTCCGGGCATCCTACAGGCGACGAACAGTCTCACGTCCGCTTTAGCGGGTGGGATGGTCGCCGCAGCGCTCGCATTACTCCGGGCCAACTTGATGCTCGTCGTCATCGGCGGCATCGCCGGGGTGTATCTCGTTGATGCGTTTCTCTAACAAACAAGTCCGCCCGATTTGGGCGGACTTGTTTGTTTAGGCAGAGACGGCCTGACGTCGTAATTGAACGAACACGTCGACGAATGCGGCATCCCACTGGGTACCACGTCCACTCTCGAGAATCGAGAGTGCTTTTTCGACAGGCATCCCCTTCCGATACGGACGGTCCGATGTCATGGCGTCATACGCGTCGGCAATCGCCATGATGCGACCGAAGAGCGGAATACGTTCTCCGACCAATCCGTCCGGATATCCGCGCCCGTCAATCCGTTCATGGTGAGACCGGACCCCGGCCATAATCGGTTGCAGTGACTCGGGCAAGGCGATTTGATTCAATATATGAATGCCGATTGTCGGATGCTCTTGAATCTGGGCGAACTCATGGTCCGTCAACTTTCCTTCTTTCAACAGCACATCGTCACGAATCCCAATTTTCCCGATATCGTGTAGCAACGCCGATTTGCGGAGCAGTTCAATCTGTTCATTCGGCAACTGAAGTGCCTGCGCCAATTCGACTGAATAGGCGGCCACCCGCTCAGAATGTCCGGCCGTATACGAATCGCGGGCATCGAGTGTCGCGGCGAACAAAACAAATAGGCTATTTAACAGTTGTTCGTTTTCCTGATCACGGTACGTGACGTTCGTCACCATTTGGTTGAACCCGGTGACGAGTTGGGCGAACTCATCGGAGTAAGGGTTGTCGATTGTGTTCAACCGCCCGGCATCCAATGCGGCGACCCCTTCGGTCAAGGCCCCGATTGGACGCTTGATGTTGTCATACAACAAAAAACTACTGAACGTCGCAACTCCGATGATGACGACCAAAATCAAAGCCGCCCACTGCCAATACGCATCGGCTTGTTCTACCGCCGACAGCTGCACTCCTGACGCTAAAATGAACAATGCGACCGGGAAGACCCCGATGACGAGCATGCTAATCAACAACTTCGTTCGGACGCTGATGGACCGATACGTCGCTTGCAGCGGACGTTGATGCAGGCGATGGCTCATCTCTTGCAATTGGAGCAAGAGCGTTTCCACCGACCGGTACGTCAAAAAGAATTCGATAAGCGCGTGTAAGATGGCAATCAAGATGGCGCCGAATGCCGCCAAACCAATCAACCGATACGGGAGGTCGATCCAGCCTTGGTGAATGGCGAACGCCGTCAAACTCATCGCTGGAACGGATAACCCGAATAAGTGCGGACCAAGAATCCGCTTTACCGTCAACGTTGGAAAGTGACTCGTCTGATTGAACGCTTGTTGTAACGCCTCATAGGTCGGTGCATCCGTATGGAACACGTGATAGATAGGACGAATGTGACGCCGATAGAGGAGTAATTCAAGCCCAATCATCGTCATGCCCGACAACCCCATGATGACGGCCAAGATGAGCATCTCGGCCGGGGAAAGACTGAGCGTCTGAAAAATAAACAGACCCCCGACCCCAAACACAGCGATGCCTGATCCCCATATGTAGTTCATAATGAGCGTACGTTGAAACTGTTTGAACATATGTATGTCACTCCTGCCTTCTTACCGACCTGTTTCTTATTATATCGACAAAAGTGACACTATTTTACAGCAAAACAAAACGGGCCCCTGTACAGGGACCCGTCCTTCACTGTTATGGACGAAGTGGACCTTCGTTGTCATCAAGTGAACGGTTATCTTGATCTGGTGTGATGTTGTCATGGAACGGGTTCGGCTCTGGACCGTCTACGTTCGTCACATCAGATTGTGGGGTTTGGGGACGATTCGTTTCGCGTTTCAACTCTTGTTTCGTTTGATTCGCTTCACGTTTCGACTGCTCCACACCTTGTTTCGCCTGTTGCTTCGCAGCTTCGGCTTCTTGATTCATTTGGGCTTTTTCTTGCTCGAGACCTTCTTTCGATACTTCTGTCTCATCAATTCGTTTCTCCGCTTTCTTCAAGTAGCGAGCTGCTGTCTCGCGTCCACCAAGACCGAAGGCAAGACCGAAGGCGAGGGCAACTGCACCGAGGATGAGCAAGAATGCCGTATTGACGATCATTGGCGCGATGCCAAGTTGGCTGATTGCCATGAAGAAAGCGATTCCAAGAATCGCGTATTTCGCGACGTGGCGCAAGACGCTCGGTTGGCCAGCTCCATCTACGAGCACGCTACCGACGAGACGCTCTGCCATGTTCGCGAGCCAGAAACCGACCGCCAAGATGACGATGGCTGCGATGACCATTGGCAAGTATGCGAAGATTGCTGTTGCGAGCGAAGCCATAAAGTCGAGGTTCGCGACTTGAAGTGCCTCTGATACGAACAACAAGATGATGATGATTTGAACGATGGTTCCGATGACTTGTGCAATCGATGTCGATGATGTTGAGCGGCCACCGAGACCCATTTTGCTAGCGAGTGAGTTGACGCCCAAGTTCTCAAGGAGAGACACGACGACACCTTTCAACCACTTGGCAATAAACACACCGGCGAGAATCAAGACGATTGCCACGATGATATTCGGAATCATCGCCAAGACATCATTGAGCATCGAGATGGCCGGATCTGAAATTCCACGAACATCAAGTGCTTCAAGCGCTGAAATCGTGACCGGAATCATAATCAAGATGAAGACGATCGTTCCAACCGCTTTTGCGAGACTTGACCCTTTCACGTAATCAGCCAAGTGAAGTTTCTCGGCGAAGCGGTTAAGACCTGCCGCTTCCAAGAACTTCGTCAAAATATCGCGGACGATTTTCGCAACGACATAACCAATCGCGAAGATAAGGGCTGCAGCGACAAGTTTTGGAATGAAGGCAAGGAAACTGTTCAACAAGTCTTCAAACGGACCGCTGATGCCTCGTAACCCAAGCGCATCGAGTACCGCTGGAAGAGCTAACAATAGGACAAGGTAAAAGACGATATTGGCGACCGTGTCAACCCATTTCGTCTGATTGACACTAGTCGACTCTTGGCCTGTCTTCTCCATCAACTTGTTCAAGTTGAGACGATGACCTGCCATTTGAATCCCTTTCTTCAAGAGCGTGGCGATAATCCATGCGACGAGCAGGATGAGACCTGCTTTAATCACGCCTGTGATCAAGCCAGAGAAGCCGGCATAGATTTGACTGAACGGTTGAGCGACAGCTGGTACGTTCAAGAATTCAAAGATAATTAAGAATGCGAGAAGCAGTACGCCGAAGAAGACGACTTTTGCGATGATGCGTTCAGGCGTCCACCGCTTTTCCTCTCTTCCAGGCTTTCCGGGTTCACCTTCTTGTTTTACCCCTACACGGTCGTCAAGACGTGCTTTGCGAAGCGCTTTGCGCGTCACATTTTCAAGAACTTTCGCCAAAATGAATCCGACGACAAGAATGACCAAGGCAAGCAAAAGCTCAGGCAGCCATGACATGAATGTGTTGAAGTTATAAGTAGTATCGTTCATTTAACATCTTCCTCCAATCTCTTTTTGAAATGATTTCATTTATTTGACTCTTTGTATAAATACCAACATTTTCATCTGCCTAAACCTTGCCATTTCCTATTCCTCTATAAATCATTCTCGTCAAAACGTTTTTTAGAAAGTGCTCTTATAAGAAAGAAGTCGTGTCTTTCTCCAGTAAATGTGATACGAATTAAAAGAAGAAGTCTTTTGAGGAGGAATCAAGATGAACATCGCCCTGATTGCCCACGATAAGAAAAAAGATGATTTGATTGTGCTCGTAAAAGCCTACGCCCACGTCTTGAAACAACATCAATTATTCGCGACCGGCACAACCGGGAAGCGCGTCGCCGAGGCGACCGGTTTACCGGTCCATTGTTTTCAATCCGGACCGCTTGGCGGGGACCAAGAAATCGGTGCCGCCGTCGCCCGAGGCGAGATAGACATGATTATTTTCTTCCGTGACCCGTTGACGGCCCAGCCGCACGAACCCGATGTGAGCGCCTTGATGCGTCTCTGTGACGTGTATTCGATTCCGCTAGCGACGAATATGGGAGGCAGTGAGATTCTCATCCGCAGCATCGAACAAGGGGACTTCGAATCATTGACGCTATCGCATAACGACCCACCCCCGGAATAATCCAACTATGAGAAGAGAGGAATTTTTCTGAAATCACACGTATCGAACGACCCAATCGTTCAACAGTTTTACGATCAAGTCCGAACGCACTTGCACGACCTGCTCAATGATGAGACGAAAGCCGATCGGTTGCTCGACAGTTTAGCGGGCTATATTCGACAAGCGGAAAAGAACGAACAGTCGCTAGAGGGGCTGACCAAGCAAAACCCGAAGGAATATGCCTTATTCTTAATCGAACAACCGACGACGAACGAAGAGTATCGCCGTCGCTACCATACGATGATCGAGGCGTCAGAAGAATTGAAATCGCATGAGAAAACTCAAGCCAATCGGGAATTCGACTGGGCCATCGATCGGCTCAACGACGTCCAGGTCAAGCTTCAAGATGTCGAGATGCGTGACGTCTCCTTTTTGGCCTATACAAAAATCGAGGCCATCAAATCATCGCGTCGCGTCTGGAATCAATTCGGTTGGCTGCTCGGCATGATTTTAGCGTTCGCTTATGCGAATCTGTTGCTCGTTATGGATGACGTATTCAGTTTGCGCTTGTTCACGGCACCGGCCACGCCTTATCCGCTCGACTACTTCGGATTCGTGCTCCCAGTGTTGTTGACTGGTGCCGTGTTTGGACTTTTGACGCGGTTTCGCCATCACTTTCAGACGTTAGGACGACGGATTCTATTCGCCTTGCTCATCATTGCCGTATACGTCGGGTTCGTTTTACTGACCCAGCCCATCCTGTTCTCGCTCGGATGGTCATTCTTGATTCAATTGACGCCTGTGTATGCGCTCATTCTGCTCGCGATCAGTGGATTCATGGCCATGTGGACACTCGTCGAGTTCGTTTGGAAGAACACGCGATGCCATCTCGGAAACGAAACATTGATGATTTATTATTGATGACGCCATTCTCGCCTTGAGATGGCGTTTTTTGTTTGAACCTTTGTTAGAACGGAAATTACTAATAGCGTGACGTCGATTTAACAAATAAACGATTACGAAGGAGGCACAACATGTCGGATCGCAAAATCATTGGGTTATTCCATAATGAGCAAGAAGTCATGGATAAGGTGAATGAACTCAAGCAAGCTGGGGAAGCAGAGAAAAACATGCACGTCGTAGCCAAGCGGGATGGGGAAATTTCTGCCTTGCGTTACCACACCGATGTGAACGCCGAATCGGGGATTCGTGATGTCAACTGGTTGGACCGTGTGAAAGCGTTCCTTCACGGAAGCGACCGCATTCGCGATGAGTTGCGGAATATGGGGCTTAGTGACGCGGAGGCTGAAGAGTATTACACGTCAATTGATGCCGGCAAACTATTGCTTTACATCGATAAGCATTCATACGAACGCTATCCGAACATGTATAAAAAAGATAGTGAGCTCGATCATGATAAAGGGGAGGAAGCGGATGGCATCGCCTTCGACGCGAAACCGTTCAATGATCATGACGAGGAACCGCGCGGCACGAAAGAGGACCCAATCGTCCGCGGACATTCTGGCTTAGAAGACCATCGCCGATTATAAGGAGGAAACCAACATGAGTGAGAAACGATTCATCAGCATGTATGACACGCAAGATGCAGCGCTCGGCAAAGTCGAGGAGTTGCGTGCGAAAGGCTACAAAGATTCAGACATCTATGTCGTCGCCAAGCATGAGGACAATGTCTCAATTTTGCGTCGTCAGACAGACGTCCATACCGAAGCGTCGCACCATACCGGATGGTTCGATAAAGTTCGGGCTTTCTTGAGCGGGCATGAGGATGTACACGCGGGACTTCGAAACATGGGCTTGAGCGAAGAAGAGGTAAATCGCCACTATAGCGACGTCGAGGCCGGAAAAATCTTGATTTATGTGGACGAAGATTTCGAACGTCGCCACAATGAAGGACTGACGGTCGATTCGACGCCTTATAACGACTCGAGACACGACTCGAGCCATCAAGGCCACCATACGGCTGATGGTCTTGAAATCGATTCGACTCCATATAATGAACGGAAACATGCCACACATGATGCGAGTCGTTCTGACCGCCCGTCATCTGATGGCTTAGAGGTCGATTCGAAACCGTTCAATGAATCGGTCGGTGATGACCCGAACCGAGCCGTCGACCCTGAACAAGATCGCTTGGATAAAGAGTCCGATATAAACGACCGCGAGAACAAATTGCGCGGACTCGATGATCGGGCACTTCGTAACGACTATGAAGATCCGGATAATATTCGCCGTTTCTAATCCACGGATGCAACAAGGACCTGACCGCAACCCGGTCAGGTCCTTGTTTTACGTCAAACGGTTCTTCGGTTCTTCCCCATCAAGCACGTTCATGATGGCTTCTCGATTGAGCGCCATCATCGCGAGTCGGGTCTGAATCGAGGCGCTGCCGATGTGCGGAAGTGTCGTCACGTTCGGGAGTGTCAAGAGCGGATGGTCCATTGCCACCGGCTCTTTCGCAAACACGTCGAGACCGGCCGCCCAAATTCGCTGTTCGTTTAACGCCTCGTATAACGCCGTCTCATCGATAATCTCGCCACGGGCGACATTGATGAAGATGGCAGTCGATTTCATTTTAGCGAACTGTTCCACCCCTAGCATCCCACGTGTTTCCTCGGTGAGGGGCGCAAGGACGACGACGAAATCGGATTGTTCGAGCAGTTCATCGAGTTCCGCGTAGACGAACCCGTACATCGATTCCGATTCATGCCGTCGCGTCCGATTATGGTACAACACGTCCATGTCGAAGCCACGGGCCCGGCGTGCGACCGCCTCGCCGATACGTCCCATTCCGATAATCCCGAGCTTGGCCCGATACAAGTCCATACCGACGTACCCCATCGGCGTCCACGACTTCCACTCCCCGGCCCGTAAATCACGTTCCGCTTCCCCAAGCCGGCGTGCCGTCATCATCATCAGTCCGAAAGCGAGGTCGGCCGTCGTCTCGGTCAACACGTCTGGCGTGTTCGTCACGATAATGCCACGTTCTTTCGCCGCCTCGATATCGATATTGTTATAGCCGACCGCCAAGTTCGAGATGACTTCGAGCTGCGGGGCTTGCTCCATCAGTTCCCGGTCAATCGTGTCACTGAGCATCGTCCAAAGCGCATGTGCCGACGCCGCTTCTTCCACTAACACGTCACGCGGGACACTCTTCGCTTCTTCTTCCCACATGCGGACCTCATACTTGTCCCGTAGCGGTGCCACAGCCTCTTCCGGTAATCGTCTCGTGATGTAAATTCGTTTCTTCATGTCGTTTCCCCCTTTTGTCTCGTCTCGACCAGTGTATCAAACCGATTCAATCAAGACTTCTTTTTCGTCACTGGATTTTGTTCCATGAACTTTTCGAACAACGAGCCAAAGTCACTGTCGAGCAGTTGCTCAATCGTCTTCGATGAGTCCATCGCGTTC
Source organism: Exiguobacterium sp. E4787 (assembly GCF_018618375.1). Taxonomy (NCBI): domain Bacteria; kingdom Bacillati; phylum Bacillota; class Bacilli; order Caryophanales; genus Exiguobacterium; species Exiguobacterium sp. E4787. Next base: position 130,607 of record NZ_JACSLY010000006.1, read on the forward strand.
CGGTACGCGACTTCGTTGATGGCGAGGCCGATCGCCCACGTGATGCCTGATGCGACAGTCGCATTGATGACGCTCGCCGCCGCGTTCGCCCCCGGGAAGAATTTCATAACGTTCAGTAAAATCGTCTTCGAGAGCGCCCGTCCGATTTGCGGGATGATGGTGCTGCCGATCAGCGTCTTCAGCATATCGTCGTTCGCTTTCACGCCCCAGTAGCGGAACAAGTGAACGCTCATCGTCACTTGAATCGGTGTGAGCGCGATCGCATCAGCGAACGGAAGCGGAACGGCGGCCGCCGTTCCGGCACTGGCGACATAACCCGAGATGATGCGGTTCGCCTTCTTCCGCTTCAATTTGAGCATCGCCTCACTCTCGGCATGAATCTCCATGAGCAACCCTTCTTGGAGCGAGTGATCGAGCTGTTCGACCGACCACGTGACAAGACGTTCCCAATCGAGATGGGCCCGTAATTCCGGATCATTCAACAGCTCGGCGGCGACGCTGACTTGGAACACGGCCTCTTCAGGTACCACATCCATTAATTCCTGTCGGAGGGCCGTGAGCTCATCTACATCGACTTGGTCGATTTGTGTCAACAGGACGGCGACCGATGTCGCTTCGTTCAACTGTTTGATGAGCGCCCGGTCGAGCGGGGTGACCCGTTTCATCGAGGCGTTGATGACATACCAGACGAGATGAATCTGTTCGGCCGCCCCTTTCGTCTGGGCCCGCTCAACGAAACCGATGACTTCATCGGCATACGCTTGTTGCCGGGCGCTCCCGATTTCATATCCTTCACTGTCGTAGAGCACGATGGCGATCTCATCACTCATGAACTGATGAATCCCTCGCGTCACCGGTTCACCGGCGGCCACTTTCGTCAAGTCGCGACCGAACACGTGGTTGACGACGGAACTCTTGCCTGATCCGGTCGCTCCCGCGATTAAGATATTCGGTTTTTTGACTTTTCCGCGCAATCGGTCGAGCTCTTCCTTCAAATCGTACGTATCAAAATTGAATGGGGTCTGTTTATCCATGTCCGTTCCTCCTCATTGATTGAGCGTCCGGCCGAGCCGTCGCATCTCTTCCTCGAATCCGCGGTGCACGTCCAGCTCGATCGTCTGTTTGACCAGCTCGTACTGTTGATTGACGGCTTTCTTGATGCCGCGCTCCGCCGTTCGCCGTTTGAACGCCCAGTAAATGAAGTGGACGCCCGGAATCATGCCGAGCACCATCTTTCGGACGGTCCGGTTAAACGAATAATCAAACCCGAGCTCGACCCGACGCGTTTTAAAAACAAGGTCGGACGGGGCGCCGACGAGCGGGTAGCGTTCCATCAATTGAATATAATGCCGAACGCCTTGGGCCATCGCCGCCTCTGTCGTCTCAGCGGCCGCTTCGAGCGTTCGTTCCAAGTCTTTTTCGATTTGCCGGGCTTTCCAGCTGATCATCACTTGCGGGGTGATCATGCGAATCGTCTCAGCCGAATGATAGCTCCGGGCGCGCCACGCCTCTAATTCGGTCAATAAATGACGCGTCAAGTTATGCGGTAGTTTTCGTTCGACGTCTTTCCAAAGGTTGGTCCGATTACGTTGCCACACCGCTTCATAGCCGATATGCGGCACGACTTGTCCGCCGAGCAATTTCTTTTCGACACTGTTGACGCGAATCATCGCATCCCGTGAAATTCCGAGTTCGCGCATGAGCACGTCCTCCATCGCTTCCGCCTTCTCGACGTTCATCGCACTGTCTGGGTTATAGTTCGTCAAGATGATCGTCACATTGCTTCGCTTCGCGTAGAGCGGTTTGAGAATCGATTCGAGTTCGTACGCCTCGACGCGCCCCGAGTTGATCGAGAGTAAATAATAGATGGTATGGAACCAGTCGGCGATATCGAGCGCACCTTCTCGCTTGTTGACGATGGAGAGGACCGCTTCATGCCATTCGTCGGACCGGTCCGCTTCGAGTCCCCACGTATCGAAGAAACGGAACAGGATACCGCGCTCGAGATCGTAGTACTCGTATTCGTGAAGTCCTTCGGCCGTCACCGGGCTGCCGGCACGTGACTCGGCAACGTCACGCCCATAAATGTAATTTAAAAAAGCGCTCTTCCCGACCCCGGTCTTCCCGGCGATCAATATGTTCGAGACAAGCCCCGTGTTGTCCATATGGTTCCCCCTGCATTCGTTATATAATAACCATTATACTAAACGGACGCATTTGAAACGTCCGACGGAAGGATGAGACCGATGCTGCACCATGTCGAACTGTACGTTTCCGATTTAACGAAGAGTCTCAACGCTTGGGACTGGCTTCTCACCGAGCTCGGCTATACCGTCTATCAACAATGGGACGAAGGGCGAAGTTATCGCTTCGGCGCCACGTATCTTGTCTTCGTCCAAACCGAGGCCGACCACCTCGAACCGCCCTATCATCGTAAAAAGACCGGGTTGAACCACCTCGCTTTTCATGCCTCCTCATTGGAGCAACTCGAGCGACTGCGCTCAGAATTGCCTCAGCACGGATTCACGGAGCTCTATGCCGATCGATTCCCTTACGCCGGTGGTCCGAACTATATCGCTCTTTATTTCGAGGATCCCGACCGAATGAAAGTCGAACTCGTGGCAACGATGTGAACAGTTGAAACGGCTTTCAAAAAAGTTTGTGAAAACAATTGCAAACTTTCAGTGGACCTCCTAGACTTAAGTTGTCTAAAGGAGGCCGTGTTCAAATGGAAAAACAAGCTGTCGAGTATATGGAAGAAGCCGCCTATAAAAAAGCGACGCTGTTGCGTCATGCGTTCGGTCACTACGCACTCCGCTCCATCGTCGCCGGGTTTCTAATCGGTATTGGGGTCGTGTTTGCCTTTTCGGTCGGTAACATGTTCATCGATGTTCCCGGGACGATGCTGTTTGCCGGGATGAGTTTCTCGGTCGCCCTCGTCTTCATCGTCTGGATGGGCGGCGAGCTGTTCACGAGCAACACGATGTATTTGTATACGGGCGCGAAACGCGGACGTGTCGACTGGCGCGATTTGACGGCCGTCTGGGGCATCAGTTGGATTGGTAACCTCGTCGGTGCGCTTCTCCTCGTCGGACTCGTCATCGGGGCCCACAGCATGGGTGACGTCGACGCCGATCACCTGTTGTCGGTCGTCGCTACGAAAAAGATGGGCGGTGAGGCGTTAGCGATTTTCTTAAAAGGGATTTTGTGTAACATCCTCGTCTGTATCGCCATCTTCATGCCGCTGAAAACGAAGAATGATGTCGCCAAAATCATGCTGACGATGCTCCCGGTCGTCATCTTTTTTGCCGCCGGCTTCGAGCACTCGATTGCCAATATGGGCATTTTCGGGCTTGTGCTCTATTATGTCCCGTCCGAGGCGATTAACGTCAGTCTGGCGTTGCATAACCTCGTCTTCGCCACGCTCGGCAATATCGTGGGCGGTGCCTTGTTCGTCGCCGGGACGTACGTCCATTTGAACGCCAAGCCAGCCGATACGAAAATCGAATCCATCCGTCAACAAGCATAAAAAGACAGGGGCCCCGATGCGCAGGGCCCCTGTTGTTGCACATTGAACGAATTAACCTTTTGTCGTATCGGCAGCAGCCGCTTGGACTGCACCTTGTGCGACTTCTTCTTCTTCGACGTCCCAACATTCCGTGTTCTCGATGCCGAGTTTACGGGCCGAGAAGCGTGGGTTGAGCCCTTGGGCACGCTGCTCTTCGTAGTCGCGAAGGACTTTGAAGGCGACGCCACCGAGTAACGTGATGGCTGCAATGTTGATTAACGTCATCCCTGCCATGAACAAGTCAGCCAAGCTCCAGACGAAGCCGAGGCTTGCGACCGCTCCGATGAAGACGAACGCCATTGTCGCAAGGCGGAAACCAAGAACTGCGTTTTTGCTCTTCTTGATGAACTCGATGTTTGTTTCACCGTAGTAGTAGCTACCTGCGATTGAACTGAAGGCGAACAAGAAGACACTGACAGCGACGAACGCTGGCGCCCATGATCCGATTTGTTCGCTCAATGCATTTTGAAGCATGACGATTCCTTCTCCGTTACCGGCAGCATAGCTGTCTGAGAGGAGGATGATGGCCGCTGTTGCCGTACAGACGATCAACGTGTCCAAGAAGACACCGAGCGCTTGAAGGAAACCTTGTTTCGCTGGGTGTGAAACTTCAGCAGCTGCTGCCGCGTTTGGTGCCGAACCCATACCTGCTTCGTTCGAGAAGAGACCGCGACGTACACCCATCGAGATGGCTGCTCCGACCGATCCACCGAACGCTTGCTCAAGACCGAATGCGCTCTGGAAGATCATCGCTAACACGCCTGGGATTTCTGTGATGTTGACGACGACGACATAAGCGGCGATGGCCAAGTACAATCCAGCCATAATCGGTACAACGATTGCCGAGAAGTTGGCGACACGGTGTACACCACCGAAGATGACCAATCCAGTCAAGACGACGAGGATGGCTCCACCGACGACGGCATCGATGCCGAACGCGTTATCAAACGCGGCCGCGATCGTGTTCGATTGCACTGAGTTGAAGATGAGACCGAACGTCACCGCGATTAAGACGGCGAAGACGATACCAAGGGCCCGGTTGTTGAGTCCTTTTTCAATGTAGTATGCTGGACCGCCGCGGTACGCGACGTCATCTTTTACTTTATAGACTTGTGCGAGCGTGCTCTCAATCATCGCTGTCGCTCCACCGAGAAGCGCGACGATCCACATCCAGAAGACCGCTCCTGGTCCACCGACCGTCACGGCGACGGTGACACCGGCCAAGTTACCCGTCCCGATTCGTGTGGCTGCTCCGATGAAGAACGATTTCATTGAACTGATGCTCTTGCTGTCTGTGACCTCCGGTTTTTCAGCGACGACCCGGAACATCTCTTTTAAGTAACGGAACTGCATAAAGCGTGTCCTCACTGTAAAGTAAATCCCGGCTCCGACGAGCGCGACGATGAGAACATACGTCCATAAGATGTTGTTCATGTAATCGACGCTTCCTTGTAACATGCTTTGCACGGCTTCCATAAATAAGTTCCTCCCTGTTGTGTGAATCTAAAGTTGTTAAGATGTTTTATAATGTCTTGTTTTGAATTATACAAAGATTCTGACAATTATCAATAATTTTTTTATAGGTCAGTTCACACTTATTTCATATGTTATATAACAAAAGTTGAGTTATAGCTTTATTTAAAGCGCTTACAAAGTTATCTGAAAGAAATAATAAATCTTTATTTCCCTGCTGTATTTTGACGTCCTCATTCAACTTGTTTCAAACTATTCGCTTTGTGAATAGGTTTTAATGTGAATATTGTTTACATTTCTCATCTCGTTTGAATTATTTCCCTGATTTGCGACTGAACGCTAATTGACCGGGTAATAAATAACTATAGGTGTGCACCTTCTATAACACCACGTTCAGTCATCACGAGGAAAGAAGGGAACGAGATGAAGAAGCATCGAAAATGGTGGTCACTGTTGTTCGTGCTCATGTTCGTGCTGTCGCTCTTGCCAATGAAAGGAGTCGTTGCGGAAGAAAGTAGTAAACAATGGTGTGTGTCGACGACGTCGAGTACAACGATTTATGCGGGACAAAACATCCCGATTGGTACTGTTGACTTTGAGTTCGTTGCCGATGGGCTGAAAATCGTCATCGATTTGAATGACGGGGTCGTCTTACAGGATGTACCAGAAAACATCAAGATTGATTTCCGTTTAACGACCGAGTCTCTTGAGCGTGGAAGTCCCGGTGCATATGAATTCAAGATCAAATCACTTGTCGACCCGACACAGTTACTGATTCCGTATGCGAATCTCGCCGGTTACCTTGGAGTCACTGAATCCACGCTTTTGTCAGACGGATTCCAATTCAATGTTTTCCTCCACTTGGATACGGTCGTGAACGGTTCGAACGAAACAGCCTATCCGGGTGATCCGGGCGTCGGTACTCCTTGGGTCCGCTACGTCACGTTGACGGTGGAAGAATGTACGCCACCACCGCCACCAACGGACGACTATGATGTGTATACGATCGGTTTCTGGAAAAACACATTCAACTTCGACAAAGTAACGTTCTCGTATGGAACGTTCATTACACTCAACGGCCAAACCTATAGCGTGACTGACGACCGTGAAGCACTCGCCCTGCTCATGGATCCCGCGAAAAGAGGAATGACCGAAGAGAAACGATTGATTATGCAACTGACGGCTGCAAAAATCAACGTCTTGTTAAACGGTACTGATGTGCTCGATCTCGAGCTCGTCTATGCCATAGACAATAGCGAGGTCGGGTTGACCGTCGGTGAATTGCTCGCCGGTGCGGACGCGGCGCTTGCAAGCAAGAACGTTGAACAGATGAAGTACTATCAACAGCTGCTCGACCACTTCAACAATGGCTATTTCATCGGTACGTCACATGACTGAACAAACCTGGACAAACAAAAAAGGCAGTCGCTCATTGTGAGCGGCTGCTTTTTAAACGCCTGTCCGTTTCTTCTGGTTGTTCGGCTTCTTCGTCAACTGGTTCGTCAACGGTTTCTGCTTCGTCCCACGAAGTCCTGTCGGCACTTTCGTCTCGTTTTGTTTCTTTTCAGCGAGTTTTTGCTTCATCGCCTCTTGAAAACTTAATTTCTTTTCAGTCATGTTATTCACCTCCAGCTTCGATCACTTTCACCCGACCGACCTGTCCATCGCTTAAGCGTACTTTAATGCCGTGCGGGTGACGCGGCGAGTTCGTCAAAATGTCTTTGACGACGCCTGACGTCAACTTCCCACTCCGCTGATCTTGTTTTAGGACAATCTGGACGTGGAGCCCTGGGCGAATGTCCGCGCGTTTCGTGCCATCCATACCCGACACCCCTTTCCGTATAGTCAACCTCTATCATATGCTCTTTTCCCGCGTTTGTCACAATCTATTCCACGATGCCGATTTGTCCGACCGTCCTCGTCAAATAACTTTGATCGGTCTCGAATCGGTTCGTCCCCTGTCCCCAAGCCGTCTCGACCTCGACGCGGCCTCGTTCGAACGAGATTGTCAAAATCACTCGCCCTGCCTCATTTTGTAATCGAGCCACTCCTTGCAACGCGTGAAAGGCATGGGTCAAATCCCGTGCAAATTGGACATACGCCTCCGTCCGGACCGTCTCGATGACTTGCGCATGGACGAGTCGTAACGTGTCGCGTGACGCTTCCGCGATGACGAACTCGAATATCGTCTCATCGTTTCCCATCTCTATTTGATGCTGCATCTTCCTACCTCCTAAAAAGACACCTTCGCCGGGAAGGTGTCTTCTTATTATAAGCGGTACAGTCTTGCCTCGAACGGACGCAGCATAAACGTGTCCGTCTCGATCGTCTCAGGATCCATCTCATTCGTTAACACGAGCGTCGCTTTGTCGAGACCAGGCAGCGTCGTCTCGGCAGGGTTTGCCGTCAGGTTCACGACGACATAAAACGTTTGTTCTTCAAACTTCCGTTCATAGGCGAACACTTGCAGATGTTCCGGCAACAAATCGCGGTAACTGCCGTACGTGAACGTGTCTTCCGTCCGACGAAGACGAATCATCGCCTTATAGAACGAAAGAATCGAATGGGCATCCTTCGATTGGGCGTCGACGTTGAGCGTCTCATACTCTTCATGAATCGGCATCCACGGCGTCACCGTCGAGAAACCAGCGTTCGGTGACGCGTCCCATTGAATCGGGGTGCGGACGTTGTCGCGTGATGTGCCCCATACGTGCTGCATCGAATCGATTTCGCTCATCCCGTTGGCAATCCGTTCGAAGTATTCATTTTTCGTCGCCACATCGTCATAGTCATGGATGGACGGAAGCGGCACATTCTTCATACCGATTTCCTGCCCTTGATAGATGAACGGTGTCCCGTGCATGAAGAAATACATCATACCAAGCGCAGTCGCGCTCTCGCGCCAATAGTGGTTCTCATCCCCGACGAGCGAGACGGCACGGACCATGTCATGATTCTCGATATAGAGAGCGTTCCATCCCGTCTCGAGTAGGCCTTGTTGCCACTTGTCAAAGATGCGCTTCAGCTTGACGACATCGAGCGGCGCCAGACGTGATTGCCGCATGATATCGACATGGTCGAAGTGGAAGGCCATGTTCATCGCCCCGTTCTCCGGCCCCATCCATAAATCGGCGGCTTGCGGTTCAATCCCGTTCGTCTCGCCGACCGTCATAATATCGTAATTGGCGAACGTCTCCTGCTTCATCTCTTGGAGATAGTCGTGGATGCCATCGATGTTCGAATACATCGAGAACGCCGTGACGTGCGGTTTTCCGTCTGGGGACGGCAACATCGTCTCGGTTGGCATCTTCTTGATGTGGCTGATTGCGTCGACCCGGAATCCGTCGATGCCTTTGTCGAGCCACCAGTTGATCATATCGTAGACGGCACCACGCACGTCTTCATTTTCCCAGTTCAAGTCCGGCTGTTTTTTGGAGAAGACGTGCAAATAGTATTGCTCGGTCGTCTCATCGTACTCCCACGCTGAACCACCAAAGATGCTCGCCCAGTTGTTCGGGGGTCCCCCATCCGTCCCATCGCGCCAGATATACCAGTCGCGTTTCGGGTCGTCTTTCGAGCGTTTCGATTCGACGAACCACGGGTGCTCATCGGACGTATGGTTGACGACGAGGTCCAAGAGCAGCTTCATGCCGCGTGCATGGACGGCTTTGAGCAATGCGTCAAAGTCTTCCATCGTCCCAAACTCTTGCATGATGTCTTGATAGTCCGAGATATCATAGCCGTTGTCATCGTTCGGAGATTTGTACATCGGACATAGCCAAATCACATCGATGCCAAGGTCTTCTAAATAATCGAGCTTCTCGATAATACCGCGGAGATCACCAATCCCGTCTCCGTTCGAATCTTTAAAGCTACGCGGGTAAATCTGATACGCGATCGCTTCTTTCCACCACGTGCGGGTGACCGTTTTTTTCGCCACTTGTTCTCTGCTGACCATTGACTCCATACGCCGCTTGCCTCCTACATCTCATCATTTATATTTTATATACTTGAACAGCAATACCTGTTTTAGGCTGAATCTAATACTACAATAGCACTTGTGCAAGCGTTTGCAAATAATGAGATATAAAAAAATGTAGTCCGGAGACTACATTTTCGGGGCTGTCGCAACTTGTTCACAGAATGCGCCGATGACGTCCGCTAACCGCTCCCGGTCATGGTCCATCGTCGCCACATGATACGACTGTTCGAGCACCTCTCGTTGTTTTGGGGCTTGAACAGTTTCGTACAACCACATCGAGTCCTCGGGCGGCACGACGTTATCGATGGCCGAATGGATGACGCACGTCGGCACGGTCACCTCGGCCGCCATCGGTCGCACTTCCTCGATGAGCGCGAGTAATTCCCGAATGGCTGACGTCGGCACTTTGTCGTAGACAATTTCATACACACCCGGCGCACAGATATCCGGTTCGTCTTCATCAATGAAACGACAGACATCGTCCGTGGCGTGACAGGCATAGCCTGGAACGGACAAGGCCGCATTGATGGTGACGATCGCATCGGCCTGCCCGGCCAAAGCGGCCTTCATCGCCAGCGTCCCGCCCATTGACTGCCCGACAACGATGACGTGTCGACATCGCTCACGCAAGAGACGGATACCGGCTTCCATCGACTCATACCAGCAGCGGCGTGTCGATTGCCGAAACTCTTCCGGATCCGTCCCATGTCCTTTGAGCCGCGGTGCGAAGACGGTGAATCCTTTCTCCATCAAGGCGGTTCCAACGTCACGCACACTTTGAGGCGTCCCGTTAAAGCCATGGCATAACAAGATGCCAATATCATTTCCTTCATAATAAAACGCGCCCGCTCCCGGGATGACCGGATAAGTAATTGTCGTCATTCGTTTCCTCCCTATTTAATCCACAGTTAACCGATACACTTAGTTGTATTAATGAATTGTAAGAGTTGCAACACGTCGCGTCAACCCGATTGCCTACTTGCTCAGTTCTCTTCATGTCTGTAATCAAACTGTAATATGAACTTCGCAATAAGTGGATTGAGTTCTGACGTCTGCTTGGTTATGTTTAACATGTAGTTGAAAAGTTGGTAAATGATAGTGAAATACGTCAAACGATGGGGAAATACGATTATGTCTTCCTGGCGTCAAGTCGAGTAATGTAAGCGCTATCATTTTTTGGATTAAGGGGGCATCCGCTCAAGCAAGTGACCACACGAACTGGGACATCGTATCGGCCATCTACATAATCAAAGGGAGACTAACACATGGGGAAACCACAAGCACGTTCATTCAAACAAATGACCGGCCTCGCCTTATCAGCCGGACTCATCGTCAGCAGCATGACGCCGATCGCGGCAAACGTACACGCAGAGACATTGAACGCTTCAGACCTATTCATCTCGGAATACGTTGAAGGGTCTAGTAACAACAAAGCCATCGAATTGTTCAATGGAACGAATGCGGCCATCGACCTCTCGGCCTATAGACTTGAATTGTATGCGAACGGAGCGGCCACTCCAGGCACGACGCTCAACTTGACAGGTACGCTTCAACCAGGTGGCACATACGTCATCGTCAACGGCAGTGCGAACGATGCCTTGAAAGCAAAATCGAACGCGACGAGCGGTGTGACGAACTTTAACGGCGACGACACGCTCGTCTTGAAAAAAGGAGACACGGTGCTCGACGTCTTCGGTCAAATCGGATTCGACCCGGGCACGAAATGGGGAACGACGGTCGCCACGGTGGACCAGTCGTTAGTCCGTAAAGATACGGTGACGACTGGCGATGCGAACGGAGCGGATGCGTTCGACCCGGCCGTTGAATGGAACTCACAACCAATCGATACGTTCACGAACCTCGGATCGCACACGTTCCAAGGCGTCGTCTACGGCGATGGCGGTACGGTCGAACCACCGGCTCCGGTCACTCCGATTTCAATCAGTGACGCCCGGTCGAAAGCCGAAGGCGAAACCGTCACGATTAAAGGTGTCGTCACAGCGAAGCTGGCCAATACGATTTCGATTCAAGATGCGACAGGCGGCCTCTCGGTCCGTCCGACGTCACTCGCCGTCAACGTCGGTGATGAAGTCGTCGTCACGGGTGCCATCGGTTCGTACCGTGAATTGCTTCAATTGAACAGCGCCGTCGTCGTCTCGAAACAAGCGGCGAGCGTACCAGCTGCGCAAGTCCTAACTGGCGAACAAATCAATGAGGACGTCGAGTCGGAACTCGTCACCGTGAAGAACGTTAAACTCTCGGGCAGCGGGCAAAACTTGACGGCCACGGATGGAACGAAAGAGTTCGTCGTGCGTGATGAGCGCGGCATTCTCGATTTACAGACGGACGTCAACTACTCGTCGATCACGGGTATCGTGCAACAGTTCGATAACACGTATCAAATCATTCCGCGCGACGTATCTGACGCAGTAATCGACGCATCGGTACTCCGTCCGGCAACAGCGAAGCCAGGTGCAGGCACGTTCGTCGGTCCACAAGACGTGACACTTTCGACGACGACAGCGGGCGCTGACATCTATTACACACTCGACGGGTCGGATCCGAAAGTGAACGGTACCCTTTATACGTCACCAGTCCGCATCGAGGAGACGAAAACGCTCAAAGTTGCCGTCAAATCGGGTGATGCGTTCAGCGCCGTGACGACGTTCGACTATAAAATCACGGACAAAATCCGCATTCATGACATCCAAGGCGCAAGCCACACGTCACCGATGAACGGACAGACTGTTGAAGGCGTCGAGGGCGTCGTCACGTACTCGTTCGTATCGATGGGTACCACGTATTACTATATCCAAACGCCTGACACGGAAGCCGACCAAGATGCACGAACGTCAGAAGGAATCATCTTGTATGGTGGCCGTTCAATCGCGGGCATCCAAGTCGGTGACCTCGTCAACGTGAAAGGTCTCGTCAGCGAGTACGCCATCGAAGGCTACAGCGACCGTCAACAGACGGATATGAAGATGACGCAAATAGATACACGCAACGGAAGTGTCAACGCCGTCAAGAGCGGTGTCACACTCCCGACGCCAGTGAAAATCGACGCGTCGAACTTGCCGACCGAGTTCATCGACAGCGATGCCCTCGCCGTCTTCAACCCGGACAAAGACGCCATCGACTTCTGGGAGAGCCTTGAAGGGATGCGCGTCGAGACGGGCAACCTCAAATCGGTATCACCGCAACAGAACGGCGACCTCGTGACCGTGCTCGAAGCAACACCGACCGAGACGTTCAACGGTGGTATTCTGTTGAAAAAAGATGATGCCAACCCGGAACGGATTCAATTCCGTCTCGAACCAAATGCCGACGCTCGTGATTTCGATGTCGCGACCGGTGACCGCTTCAACGGCCCGATCGTCGGTGTCGTTGGATACTCGTACGGCAACTATAAGATTCAAGCTGGTCTTGATGAGATGAAGGCTGCCTTCGTCAAAGGTGATGCCAAGCGCGAGACGACGTTCATCGAAGCTGAAGAGGACAAATTGACGATTGCCTCTTACAACCTCGAGAACTTCTCGAACAACGTCAAAGAGACGTCGGACGAGAAAGCCCTCAAACTTGCGAAAGCGTTCGTCGAGGAGTTGAACAGCCCGGACATCATCGGCGTGACCGAAGTCCAAGATAACAACGGGGAAGGTACAGGCGATTCTGCGGCCGATCAAAGCTACCAACGTTTGATCGACAATATCGTCTCGATTGGCGGCAAATCGTACAAGTACGTCAACATCGACCCTGAGTACAATAAAGACGGCGGCGCACCAAATGCCAACATCCGTGTCGGCTTCTTGTATGACCCGGAACGTGTCTCGCTCACAGAAGGCATCCCTGCCGGTGACGCAACGACAGCTGTCGGTTATGAAAACGGCAAGTTGACGCACAACCCGGGCCGCATCGACCCGCTCAACCCAGCGTTCAACAGCTCACGTAAACCGCTCGCGGCCCAGTTCGACTTCCAAGGCGAGAACGTCGTCGTCATCGCCAACCACTGGAACTCGAAAGGTGGCGACACTGGTTTCTTCGGCTCGAAACAGCCGGTCGTGCTCGGCAGTGAAGTCCAACGAAAACAAATCGCTCAAATCGTCCATGACTTCGTCGCTGACGTGAAAACGGACAACCCGGACGCGAACGTCGTCGCCCTCGGTGACTTCAACGACTTCGAATTCTCGGATGCGATGCAAATCTTCAAAGGCGACTTGATGACGAACATGGTCGAGAAAGTTCCAGCTGTCGACCGTTACTCGTACGTCTATCAAGGGAACTCGCAAGTGCTCGACCATATCCTCGTGTCAAACCGTTTAGCGGCGACGACCGAAATCGATATGATTCACGTCAACGCTGACTTCACGGAAATGTCGGGCCGCGCCAGTGACCACGATCCGGTCCTCGCACAAATCGACCTCACTCCGGAGCCAGAAGTGGAATTGACGCGTTACACAGTCGAGAACAACAAGGCTGCACGCCTCGTCCTCCAAGATGACTTCATCGGCGTGACGATCGGTAAAGGCACGAACTTCAAGAACGGCATCTTCGTACGCGGCGCCTACACGGAATTGACAGGTGACCCGCTCAAAAACATCGTCGTTCAAGTGAAACCGAAAGAAGCCGGTGCCATCATCGACTTCGAGGGCGCAACTGTCAAAGAAGTAATTGTCGATGGAACGAACTTGGCTGAAATCCGTGGCGCAGAGAATGTGAAACGGATCAGCTACACGAAAGGCGCATCCGCGAACACAGTCGTCATCAAAAAGTAACGATTGAATCGAATACGCAAGCCGCAGACAGATTGTCTGCGGCCTTTTGCGTTTTCATTCGTGAAATTCGGGGATTAAGTAGAAGATGCTGATTATCGGAGGATGACGTTATGGAGATGCACAACGGGAACTTATATTGGCCGACCACAGAATCGGAACAGATCGTCTTACAAAAACCGATCAAGAAAGAGCGCTACGACGTACTCGTCATCGGCGCGGGCATGTCGGGAACGCTGACAGCCTATACGCTTTACAAAGACGGTGTCGATTTCGCCGTCATCGACCAAGGGAAAGTCGGAGCCGGGAGTACGGCCGCGAACACAGGACTCATTCAATACTCGAACGACATTATGTTGCACGAACTAGCCGAGCAAATCGGTGAAGAGGACGCGGTCCGCTTCTATAAACTGTGTGCCGAGGCGGTGGATGCGCTCGACGAGGTCGCTGGGACGGTCGACGCCAAAGACGTCTATATCCGGCGTGACAGCCTTTGCTTCGCCAGCAGCGAAGCAGATGTCTCCAAATTGAAACGGGAGTATGAGATGCTGACGAAACACGGACTCGCGGCCGAATGGCTCGACCGGGAGGCGTTACAAGACCGCTATCCGTTCGATAAACCGGCCGGCTTGATTACGAACGGCGATGCCGAGGTCAATCCGCTCACGCTCAGCCGTCAGGTCGTCCGCTACTTGTCGACCCAAAACGTCCCGATTTTCGAAGAGACGGACGTCACAGAAGTCGTCGCCGATGGAGACGACTGGCTCGTCTTGACCCCCGCGGGAACGTTCAAAGCGGGCCACGTCATCTTTGCGACCGGTTATCGCCCGGCCCCGCTCCTCGACACGCATCGGATCGAACTCAACCGTTCTTATGCGATTGCGACGAATCCCGTTCCTGACTTCGACGAGTGGGAAGGTCAGGCGCTCATTTGGGAAACGAAACGGCCGTACCTCTATTTACGGACGACCGTCGACGGCCGCATCATCGCCGGCGGACTCGATGAAGAAAAAGCAGAAACCCCGCATAGCGAGGCACTCATTCAAAAACGGGCCGAGCGATTGCGCCAAGAAGTCGAGGCGCTGTTCCCGATGTATGATTTGACAGTTGAATACGCCTGGGTGGCCCTGTTCGGTGAGTCAATCGACCAACTACCCTTTATCGGGGAACATCCGGACCGTCCGAACCTTTATTATTTACTTGGGTATGGGGGCAACGGCACGGTCTACAGCATGTTAGGTTCTAAAATCTTGAGCGAGTTGGTCCGCGGCATCGACAATCCAGATGCTCGAATCGTACGATTAAATCGGACACGTTAATCCCCTGACATCAGGGGATTTTTTATACATACACATTGGAGTGAGTGAAATGACAACAAAACAAAAACCAAAATGGGTGTATCGGCTGAGGCGCGCTCTTCTCTTCATCCCCGCCATCGCCTTGACCGTCTACGTCTGGCCGCACGAGCCAGCCGAAGAAACGACCGACGAAACCGTCACGCAAGCAGAGGCGACAGAGGATGAACGACGTTACACGATTGAAACGAGACAAGCTGTGACAGAAGATGAGGCCGTCCGCTATACGTATGATATCGTGGTCCACGGACAACCTGACGTCGAGACGCTCCAGTCCATCAGTCAGGATGTCATGGACGAGATGACGGCGCGCGATACGTTCCAAGCCGCCCTCCTCCGCTTTTATGATCACGAAGCCTATATCGGTACCGAATCGCCACTCGGCGAAGCCGTATTCGCCCCTGAAGGCGATTGGAGCCTGGCGGACACGGTCCAACCCGGCGCCTATGAAGAGATGTCGTTCGGCTGGCAGTTAAAAGAGAAGGAATGGGACACACAACTGTCAGATGAAGAAGCACGCGTTTGGCAAGCGTGGAATCGCGTCTACGAGGCCGAGCAATCGGACGACCCTGACTTGAAAGCGAAAGTGACCCGTACCGTCTCAACGAAATATGATCTCAATCCCGAAACGGTACAACGTATCGTCTTGAAGCAAAGTGTCTGGGCCGCATTATAACCTGATTCATCCAAAAATATAGTACGAATTTTCCTTTCTTTGGCTAAATATATGATGGTATATATGCGACCGTTGATCAGTCAGATAAAAGAGGACACTATGAAATGAAAGACAACGAGAACCGATTGATCCATCTGTCGCAACTTAAAGTCGCACCGCTCCCGAAATTCGCCGTCGGTGCGAGTTATGTGGCGTACCGGGACTACGACTGGTGACTCCGCAATCAAGTCGAGTATTTGACGTTGATCCATATCGGTGAAAAGACGACGAAAATCACGTCTGCCACGGTTCAGAAGACGTCGCGCCACTACGTCGTGCGCTACAAACTGTCGGACGGCACGACGAAAACGCTATCGATGTTACGCTAACCTCCATTTTAAAAATGGGGGTTTTTTCTCGGTCGGTTAGGGAAAACTCGTACAGTAGGCCAAAATGTGGCTTACAGCGTGTGCACATACTTAAAGGGGAGGCACGAACATGGGGAACAAGAAAGAAGAGCAGTTAAAACAACATATGATTGATAACGAGCAACAAGCCGGGCTCACGACGAACCAAGGGCTGAAGATGGCAGAGGACGAGTTCTCGCTCAAAGCCGGACGTCGTGGACCGACATTGATCGAGGATTTCCATTTCCGCGAGAAGATGACGCACTTCGACCACGAACGTATTCCTGAGCGTATCGTGCACGCACGAGGCGTCGGGGCACATGGGGAGTTTCAAGTGTATGAGTCGCTCGCCGACTATACGAAAGCCGACTTCTTGAACGATCCGTCGAAAGTGACGCCGGTGTTCGTTCGCTTCTCGACGGTGCAAGGTTCGCGTGGGTCTGGGGATACCGTGCGCGACGTTCGTGGGTTCGCGACCAAGTTCTATACCGACGAAGGCAACTATGACCTTGTCGGGAACAACATGCCGATCTTTTTCATTCAAGACGCCATCAAGTTCCCCGACCTCGTCCATGCCGTGAAACCGGAGCCGCACACGGAAGTACCTCAAGGCGGCAGCGCCCACGACACGTTCTGGGACTTCGTCGGACAAAACCATGAGACGGCCCATATGATCATGTGGGCGATGAGCGACCGGGGCATCCCGCGCAGCCTTCGCATGATGGAAGGGTTCGGTGTGCACACGTTCCGTCTCGTCAACAAGGAAGGTAAGGCGCATTTCGTCAAGTTCCATTGGAAACCAAAACTCGGTGTTCATTCACAAGTTTGGGACGAGGCGCAGAAAGCGCTCGGTAAGAACGCCGACTTCCACCGCGTCGACCTGTATGAAGCAATCGATAAAGGCGATTATCCAGAATGGGAGCTCGGGCTTCAAATCATCTCCGAAGAAGACGAGTTCAAGTTCGACTTCGACATTCTCGATCCGACGAAACTTTGGCCGGAAGAAGAGGTTCCCGTCAAACTTGTCGGGAAGATGATGCTCAACCGCAACGTCGACAACTTCTTCGCCGAGACCGAGCAAGTCGCGTTCCACCCTGGCCACCTCGTGCCGGGAATCGACTTCTCGAACGACCCGCTCCTTCAAGGGCGCCTGTTCTCGTACACCGATACGCAACTGTCACGTCTCGGGGGACCGAACTTCCATCAAATCCCGATCAACAAGCCGGTCTGTCCGTTCCATAACAACCAGCGCGACGGCATGCATCAGATGTCTGTCCATAAGGGCCAGACGAGCTACCATAAAAACGCGCTCAACAACAATCAACCGGAGCCCGTCCCAGCCGACCAAGGCGGATTCGAGCACTATCAAGAGAAAGTCGACGGCCACAAGATTCGCGGCCGGAGCGACAGCTTCCTCGACTTCTATTCGCAAGCGAAGATGTTTTATAACAGCATGACCGACGTCGAAAAGCAGCACATCCAAGACGCCTGCAGCTTCGAGCTCGGCAAATGTGAGTCGGACATGGTCAAAGAGAACGCCGTCGATTTGTTGAATCGAATCGACCGTCATCTCGCCTCGGTCGTTGCCGACAACCTAGGTGTCGACCTCCCGGCCGAGAATAACGAAGTCGTCTCGGACAAAGCCTCACCGGCGCTCAGCATGGCCAACACGATTGCGAAGCCGGACACGAAGAGCGTCGCCGTCCTCCTTGCTGGAGACGTTGATGCCGCGCAAGTGAAGGCGTGGGTCCAAGCGCTCGCTGATCACAAGGTCAACTACAGCCTCGTCGGAAAAAAATCGTATACGCTCGGAGATCTTAAAGTGAAAGAGACGTACGACACGGTCGACTCGAGTCTGTTCGATGCGGCTTTCCTCGTCAGCACCGCGACCTCGGTCGAAGACGACGTGCTCGAGTTCATCGAGAACACGTATAAACACTTCAAACCGCTCGCGTTGCATTTGCATCACGATGAAGTGCTCGACCGTTGCCGCGTGAAGACAGATCAGCCTGGCGTCTACACGTTCAAACAACATAGTCTCGATGGCTTCGATACGTTTATCGACGGTATCGCGAAAGGCCGGTTCTGGGACCGTAAATAATTGCTCGATGTCACCGATTCGCTGAAGCGAATCGGTGTTTTGATTGGAATGCGTCTATTCGGACAAACCCTTCTCGTTTTGTTATACTCCTTTAGTTATGTTTATTAACTATTTAGAATCAAACGGATAAGGAGGCGGGCTGCAGATGCAACTGACCGCACAAAAACTATGGACGAAAGATTTCCTTATCATCTCTCTCGTCAACTTCTTCTTAACACTCATCTTTTTCTTATTGATGGTGACGATTGGCGTCCACGCCGTCTCAGCATATGGGGCTTCGACGAGCGAGGCCGGCCTTGTTACCGGCATTTTCATTATCGGGACCCTCTTCGGGAGACTCTTTATCGGGCGCTTGATTGACTCAATCGGACGTCGCAAGACGCTCCTGATCGGCCTGACGTTCTTCACGGCTACGATTTTGCTCTATTTCCTCGACTTTGGCATCGGCTTCTTACTGTTTACGCGCTTTGCCCACGGTCTCGGAATGGGACTATCGAGCACGGCGACCGGAACGATTGTCGCCCAAGTCATTCCCGGCTCTCGAAAAGGCGAAGGAATCGGCTACTATAGCATGAGTTCAACGCTCGCTACTGCCATCGGACCGTTCGTCGGCTTGATGATGAGCCAATACACGAGCTTCTCGGTCATCTTTCTTGCCTGTTTCGTCATCGGTCTCATCAGCTTAGGGAGCGCCTTGTTTGTAATGGTGCCTGAAGCTGACAACCCACAAGTCGTCCGGGGTCTTTCGCTCGGTGCATTCGTCGAACCGAAAGCGTTACCGATTGCGCTTATCATCGGCGTCGCCGCCCTCAGCTATTCGAGTGTGCTGTCCTATATTAATTTTTATGCGAGCGAGCTCGACCTCGTTGAAGCGGCGAGTATCTTCTTCCTCGTCTACTCCATCGCCGTCCTCATCTCGCGCCCGATCACAGGTCGTCTGATGGACGAACGCGGCGCCAATATCGTCATGTATCCGGCCATCGTCCTCTTCGCCGTCGGAATGCTCGTCTTGAGCCAGGCGAACAATGCCGTCATGCTGTTACTCGCCGGAGCATTGATTGGACTTGGCTTCGGGAATATCCAGTCCGGTACCCAGGCAATCGCCGTCAAAGCGGCGGACCCTCATCGGATGGGTATGGCCACGTCGACGTTCTTTATCGCCCTCGACGCAGGTCTCGGATTCGGCCCTTACTTGATCGGGTTACTCATTCCGTTGACCGGCTTTTCGACGCTTTATCTGTTACTTGCCGGTGTCGTCTTCTTCACCGTGTTCCTCTATTACTTAATGAACGGTCGCCGCGAGCGGGCCGAAATGAAGCAAGCTGCCTGACAGGACGTCTCATCGTCCTGTCTTTTTTGGAATGTTCACACATTTTGCTACGACTTACGGTAATATGAGAATGACGCGCCGAAAAGTTTTTGATTGAAATGAGGGACATGATGCACGCCGACCAGACCATCCAACACTATTCCTCCGTCCTGCTCCGTACGTTCGACAAAATCTCTGATTTTGTCTTCTTTATGGAAGTGGACGGTTCAACTTATCGTTACGTATTTGTAAACGAACCAGGAAGACAGGCGATTGGCTGGACAGAGGCCGATATCGGGAAACGTGTCGAAGACATGGTTCCACCTGAGACGGCCGCTCTCGTCACACGCCATTATGACGAGGCGGTACGAGAACGAAAGAGTCTCGTCTTCGAGGACTATCGCCTGGCCGAACCATCTTATACGACAGCAGTCATCTCACACGAGATCCACTTACCCGTTTATTACTACGAGTCCGAGGTGACGCCGGTCTTCGATGAGGCGGGTGCCTGCACGCACGTCATCTCGGTCGTCCGGGAAGTGACGGAACGGAAACGTCGTGAACTCGAGTTGTCTATCTTGAAAGATCAGCACGAATCGCTCCAACGCTATTCACCGCACGGCATCTTCGTCCTCGACGATGCGTTTCGCGTCCAATCGGTCAATCCTGCCGTCACACAGATTACCGGTTACGAGGAAGCCGATTTGTTGGGGGAATCTTTTTTGTCATGGTTGCCCGAGTCAGAACGGCCCCTTGTCGATGAGGGTCTCCGCTCTGCCTTGTCTGGCACGCCGCACAAATACGGCATGACCGCTCCGCAAAAGACGGGCAACTGGCTCGATTTGGCCATCTTGAATATTCCGATTGAAGTCGGGGGACATATCACGGGACTGTTCGCCATCATTATCGACCACACCCCGGAGAAGAATGCCGAACGGGCGACTCAGGAGAGCGAGCGCCGTTATCGCCAATTGATTGAGACGATTCCTGAAGGGATCGTCGTCCATAAAGACGGCGTGATTCTATACGCCAACGCCTTGGCGCTAGAAACGATTGGCGAGACGTATATCGAGAGCGAATCGATTTTCACGTTCGTCGCCACGGAATATCATGAGACGACCAAGGCAAGCCTTCAGGCGTTGCGCCAAGGCGATCCGGTCCAAGATACAGAAATCGTGCTCGTCACGCCGGCCGGTCGAAAACTGCATATGGACATCGGCAGCCTGTTAATTGATTACGAAGGAACGACCGCCGTCATGACCTTATTGCGTGACGTGACCGAGAAACGTGAGATGGAGCGTGCCCTGCACCAGAGCGAAACGCAATATCGACTGATCACGGAGAATATGAGCGACCTTGTCTGTATCCTCGAGCGTGACGGCCAAGTCCGCTACGCTTCGCCGTCTCATCAAACCGTGCTCGGATATGCCCCGTCGTTCTACGAGGGCAAGAACACGCTCGACTTCATCCATCCGAATGACGTCGAACCGGCGAGACAACAACTCCGGACGATGACATCGACGAGCGAGCCGCTCACTCTCGAATTCCGTCATCTGCATCAAGATGGTCGTTGGATTTGGCTCGAAACGAAGATTCAAGCGATTTATGATGATACGGGGCAACTGCTTCACTATTTGACCGTCCCGCGTGAAATCATGAAGCGAAAAGTGCTTGAAAAACAGCTCAAGCATTTGGCTTACCATGATACGTTGACCGACTTACCGAATCGGCGCTATTTCCTCGCCTATTTGGAAGAGACGTTGGCCCGGTTCGAGGAAGAAGACGAGTCACTCGCCATCCTGTCGCTCGATATCGATTGTTTCAAACAAATCAACGACACGCTCGGCCACGACATTGGCGACGAGTTGTTGCGCCAATTCTCTACTCGTTTGACCGACGTATTGCGAAATCAAGATGTGGTCGCCCGCTTTGGCGGTGACGAATTCTCGGTGCTCATCCGCTACACGGAAGCTGACGCGCCAAAACGCGTGGCCGAAAAACTCGTGACCGCCCTTCAGCGCCCATGGCAGATTGAAGGCCATTCGTTCGTCACGACCTCTAGCGTCGGCGTGGCTCCGTACCTACCGGGAATGTCGACAAAACTGTTGCTCAAACGAGCCGACTTGGCCTTATATCAAGCGAAAGCTAACGGCCGCAATCAATACGCTTTGTTTGAAGACCGCTCCTAAGCGGTCTTTTTTTCACGTGAAACATAGAAAAAAGTAACTAAACACGAACATTAGAGATGATTAATCAGCAATCATCCAGAAATTTTGCCTTTTATCGCCATATTCCTTTGACATATGTTCTAATTTACGTTACATTACCGAATGGGCGAAGTATTTATCATTCAACAAACCAAATTGTTCGTAAATAGGGGTGTGACAACATGGATAAAGTATTTGATTATGAAGATATTCAATTAATTCCCGCAAAATGTGTCGTCGACAGCAGATCTGAATGTGATGCGAGCGTGACGCTCGGCGGCTTCACGTTCCGTCTGCCGGTCGTTCCAGCCAATATGCAGACCATCATCGATGAGAACGTCGCTCGGTCTCTTGCCGAGAACGGCTATTTCTATATCATGCATCGCTTCAACCCAGAGACGCGACTCCAGTTCATCGAGGACATGCATGGGCGTGGCTTGTATGCATCGATTAGCGTCGGTGTGAAAGAGGACGAATATCGTTTCGTCGAGATGCTTGCGGAAGCCGGACATACGCCGGAATTCATTACGATTGATATTGCGCATGGTCATTCGAATGCGGTCATCCGGATGATTCAACATATCAAACACCATCTTCCAAGCTCGTTCGTGATCGCCGGTAACGTCGGGACACCAGAAGCGGTCCGAGAACTCGAACATGCCGGGGCAGATGCGACGAAGGTCGGCATTGGGCCCGGGAAAGTATGTATCACGAAAATCAAGACGGGCTTCGGCACCGGCGGGTGGCAACTCGCCGCGCTCCGTTGGTGTGCCAAGGCGGCGACAAAACCGATTATCGCGGATGGGGGCATCCGGACACATGGCGACATCGCCAAATCGATTCGCTTCGGGGCATCGATGGTCATGATCGGTTCGCTGTTCGCTGGACACGACGAGTCTCCGGGTGAGACGTTCGAACAGGACGGGAAGTTGCTCAAAGAATACTTCGGGTCGGCTTCTGAATTCCAAAAAGGGGAACGGAAAAACGTCGAAGGCAAGAAAGTGTTCGTTGAGCATAAAGGGGCGCTCCAAGACACGTTGACCGAGATGGAGCAAGACCTCCAGTCGGCTATCTCTTACTCGGGTGGGGACAATCTCGATGCATTGCGCACCGTCGATTACGTCATGGTGAAAAACTCAATCTTTAACGGGGATAAAGTATATTGAAAAGAGGCGACTCACACGAGTCGCCTTTTTTCAATCAGCTGTCAGTTGCTTCGTCATCATATAGTAGTCCGATCCCGGCGGATAATTATAGAGCACGCCGGCGACTTCATAGCCGAAGCGCTCATAAAACGTCTTCGCTTGAAACGAGAACGTCGTCAATTTGACGCGCGTCGCCCCGAGTTCACGGGCCAACCGTTCCCCTTCCTTGAGCAGACGGCTCCCTAGGCCAGTCCCCGCATGTTCTGACGCGACCCAGAGTCGGTCCAAGTCGAACCAGCCCCAATAGACGCTCCCGAACAACCCCGCGATTACGTCCCCGTCCTGTTCCACTTTCAACTGAACGACCGGGACGTCGGCGTTGCGGATCTCGCGATGGTGTACCGAATGAGCGTCATTGAATATCCGCAATCGACTCGTCAAAAATTGTTGAAACGCTTCGTCCTCATCATGAATTCGTTTGATGTTCATCACGCTTCCTCGCTCGAACCGTTCACGAAGAACGAGATCAACTCTTGTACTTCTTCGTCGACGGTCCGACCTGTCAGACGTTCGTATTGAGCGGTTATCGCTTCTTTATTTCCTGGGAAATTCGTGGTAATTCGGGCTAAATGGCGTAAAACGTCTCGGTCTTTCTCATATTCTGCACGGGTCACGACTTGACCGTGTGACCAGACGTACGCTTCGGCCTCGAACTGATCGAGCAGGTCTAAGAGACGCAATGTCCGTGCCGGGGTCATTCGCCAAGTCGGCGCGTACAAGTTCGCATAGAGGGCATCCCCTAAAAACAACACCTTTTCCTCTGGTACATAAGCCACGACTGCATCGGCAGCGTGATCTCCACCAACGTGCTTCAGAATGACGTGTACCCCGCCGAGGTCGAGGGTGAGCGTATCATCGAACGTCAGCGTCGGTAAGACGACGCGCATCGATCGCTCTTCTCCATATTCGAGTTTGATCGCTTCCGCGCAAAACGCGATCTCGCTTCCGTCTTCGACCCGTTCGGCTAAGGAAGCATCGTCCCACGCATAGGGCAGCAATCGTTCCATCCCGGCTTTTGTCGCCGTGCTCGTGACGGAGACAATGTCGGTCAGCGCCGACAATCCAAAGATATGATCCCAATGCCAATGCGTCAACATGACGATTGACGGTCGTTTGATGCCCCGTTCGGTCAAGGCATCTAGAAATAAAATCGTGTGCGCCTCAGAGTTCCCCGCATCAATCATGAGCGTATGTGTGTCGCCGACGACGGCCCCTAAGATGGGACGGTCGGTCTTCGCGACCGGTTCCATATACCAAAACCGGTCCGAATGCTGCTTAAGTGTCTGCATGATCGGCCTCCTCTCTACTCCGTAATGCGTCGAGCGCTTCGAACGCCCCCCGTTCGTCATTGACGAGGCGAATCGTCCGGACCGGCAAACGCTCTAACAAGCTCAATTCACGCCGTTGCCGGTCTTTCAACAGTTGAATCGTCCCTTCAATCCCGTCCAATCCGTTTGCCTGAGCGTAAGCGCGAGTCGTGTAATACTCGACGAAACCACGTTGCCACTCTGTAGGCCGTTCCGCATAGACATCGCGAAACACGGTCGGAACGTCGACTGTCTCTAAATAGACGACAGTCGGGTCGAGCGGGGCCAGTAAGTCTGCCACCGTCTCGATATAGGCTTCAATCTGCTCGTTCGGGACGTCTTGGGCCACCATGCCGATTGTGAACGGGTTTTGCAGGAAGGCACATTCGAGTACGTACGTACCGTCCTCTCCTTTGACCCGTTCCACGAAACGACGCCAACGGCCGATCATCAGTTCAACATGTATATCGAACGGCAGCTCATAGACGTCGACTCCAGAACGACGTTCGTTCGGACGATATCGTATGAATCGACCGTTTCCGTCTTGATCGATGACCTCGCCTTCCGTCATACCGTCTGCTTCGACCCAATAGACGTCATGAACATCGACCGGATGTGACGCATCGATTTCCGAATAAAACGTATAGCCTGGTGTTGCAGCGAGTGTTTCCGCGAACGTCGTCTTCCCGCTCCCTGGTAATCCTTCGATCAGCCATAATTTGCTCATATGATACCTCCGTATCAATTTTCTTGATGGGAGTCGTACACGTAATACCCATCCCCACCGCAATTTTTAGCGACGTACATCGCCGCATCCGAGTGATGAATCATCGCATCGAGCGAAGCGTGGTCTTCCGAACAAGCGACGCCTATGCTGGCCGACAACCGCAAGGACAAGCCATCTCCGACGTTCATTTCCTGGGAAATGAGACGATTCAACTCCTCAAATCGGTCTGCTTCAACTATTTCTCGCTCCGTATCGATGACGATTAAAAACTCGTCGCCTGCGAAGCGATACGCCTTCCCGTCATACGTTTGACTGAACGAGCGAATCCGTCGTGCCGTCTCGATGAGCACTTCGTCCCCGATCAGATGACCGTAGGAATCGTTTACTTGTTTAAAATCATCCAAATCGATGAACAACAGCACGACCGACTGCTTCCGATTCATCTTTTGTCTCATGTCGGTCATGAACGAGTGCCGGTTCGCCAATTTCGTCAAACTGTCTTGGGTGATGAGTTCGATGACTTCCTGATGCTTACGTTCGCGCCGAATCTCGTTCTCCATCCACCGGGTCACGAGCAATATCGTATCCGTCATCTCGTTGATCGTCGCTGCGTCGACGACGTCGTTCAAGCTACCCTGTTCGGCCAAGAACACGACCCAACCGAACGTCTTGCCATCATTGGACAACGGCAGACTGATCATCGAGCTAAACTCGATTCCATCGATCACAAGTTCGGCACGACCTAATTTTTGGTGCCCGATTGTCGTCAAAGCATGAAGTTGTTGCAGGGCATCACTCGTCCAGTCGAGCCTGCCTTCCCCGTCCTCGGATAAGACGCGATGTTTCGACTCCGTCGAGAAGACGACGGCATGGGAATAGCCGATCCAGCCGCGGAGCACCGTCTGAATCCGTTTTAGTTTATTGCCGAACGGTTCATGAAGCGCCGTCACCTCATACAGCGACTCGAGCGTCTGTTGACGTTGGGCCTGGGCCCGTGTCTGTTCCGTCAATTCGATTTCAGCCATGACCCAACGCGCAAAATCTTCAAGCGACTGCAACGCTGCCTCGTCAAACGTGCGAGCTCGTTCGTCCGTCACACAAAGCGTGCCGATGACATGTCCGCTTCGCGTCGTGAGCGGAACACCGGCATAAAAACCGAGGTTTTCAAGCAACGGATTGTTTGTCCCGGCCTCAGACGTCTGCACATCCTCGATGACAACCGACGATTGGCCAGTCACGACCCGATCACACAGCGTCCATTCCCGGTCCACGTGTGGGCTCTCAAGCAAGGGACCCGCGCAGGACTTGAACCATTGTTGGTCTGTCGTCAAAATCGAGATGAGCGCGACCGGCATGTTCAGCGTGCGCGCGACAAGCCTCGTAATCCGATCATAGCGCTCCTCTCGCGGAGTGTTTAAAATCTCAAGGCGCAGAATCGTCTTCAAACGCTCGGCTTCTTGTTCATCAAGTACCGTCGATGGAGAAGTCGTGGCCAACTCGAGTTGCCGCAGCGCCGCATGTTGATAGACGAGCGCATCGAGCGCCTGTTGGAGATCATTTAGTGGGAGTGGACGACTGAAGAAATACCCCTGAATCTCATCACAACCGAGCTGTTCCATCACCCGGTACTGCGCTTCCGTCTCGACCCCCTCGGCCGTGACCTCTAAATTCAATTTTTTAGCGAGTGAGACAATCAATTTGACGATTTCATACTCTTTCAGGCCGTTGTCTTTATCCAATTGACTGATGAATGAGCGGTCGATTTTAATGCCGTCAATCTCAAACATCTTCAAGTAATTGAGGGAAGAGTAGCTGACGCCGAAGTCGTCAATCAACACGCGAAAGCCTTTCGTTTTCAAATAGTCGACCGTCTGAATACCAAGGAGCGGTTCTTGCATAAGCGTATGTTCCGTGATCTCAAACTCGAGCTGTTCTGGTCTCAACCCGTATGTCGCGAGCACCTGTAATAACTGTTTGATATAGTCTTGTCGAAACAACACCGGGGATACGTTGACCGCGACACGTCGCCCTGCAAACAGGTCCGGTTGCTCGATCATGTCACGACAGACGCGGTCGAAAACGAACCCGGTAATGTCTTCAATCAAGAGCGACGTTTCGGCAATCTTAATAAACGTTTCCGGTGAGACGTTACCGAGCGCCGCACTATGCCACCGCACGAGCGCCTCAAAATGAACCACCCCGTCCTGACAGCCAACTTTCGGTTGATAGACGACGCTCAGTTCATCTGCTTTCAGTCCCTTGATGAGTTCCATCTCAATCGTCATCTCATCGATATAATGTTGGACGTAATCGTCCTTTTCGTACACTTTGATGATTTGCTTGCCCGCTTGTCTCGCTTCGAGGAGCGCCGTTGACGCATTCATGATGACCCCGTCGGCGTCCTCGCTCCCCGCGCTGATTCCGAGACAACCGGATAAAGCGAACTCGGTCTCGGCCACTTGGTACGTGTACGCTGCGATGGCCGCTAGCAATCGTTCCCCATGTATCGTCGCCGTCTCGATTGAGGTGTAGGGCAACACGGCAATAAAATCTTCACCGTCTACGCGTCCGATAATCGATCCTTTCGGCAACAGGTCCGATAAGTGCCGCGTCACCTCTTTAATCAGGCGATGAGATTGTTCCACGCCTTGCAAGGACAAGATGATTTTAAACCGGTTGATGTGCAACCGCATGACGCTCGTCACTTCCGCTCCTTCTCGTTGCGTGAACAGCTTCTCGAGCTCGAGCTTCACTTTCATCAAGTTCGGCATCCCGGTCAAATAATCGATGTTCTCGATGCTGCTCAATAGCTTCATCTCTGCCTCTTCCGATAAATCGGTCGTCAGCCCTAACACATAACGCACGTTACCCGCCTCATCTTCGAGCGGCATGAGGACCGATGATGCGAAGCGGGCCGTATTGGCCTCGATGTTCATCTGCGACATGAAATAGACCGGTGCATGCGTCGCGACGACTTCGTCATAATGCACGATTAACTCGTTGGCGACATCGACCGCATACATATCATGTAAATACAAGCCACTCACATCGTCCGGGAGCGAGGACGCCAGTTTCCCCTGTTCACTGACGCGTGCGTAACGATATCCCTCAGGTGTCACTTCCATCAAAAACACCATCCGGTATAATTGAACGAATACGTCAAACAAATAGTGCGGGTCAATCTTCATCTGCTGCATACTGTACCTCCAGGCAATCTCCGTTTCTTCTAGTTTAGTGGTTTTAGCCGGTCTTGTTCACGAAACCGTTTAAAAAAAGGGGAAGACGTTTTTAACGAGCGGGCAATAATCGGGTATAGATAAATAAACGTCACAAAAGTGAGGTGAACCATCATGCTCAGTCGAAACGTCTATCCACAGACACAGCCAGGAAAATGGTCGGTTCTCTTGTTGCTTGCGGTGTTCGTGCTCTTATTCGTGTCTGCTCTCATCGTCCAATCCGCTCAACCGTTCAACTTCGACACGTTATTCGACAATACGTGGGCGGCCGTTGTCTCGATGTTGGCCATCGCCGCCGCACTCGGTGCGTTCGTAGTCGGGATGTATACCATCTTACGCAATCACGAACGTTCGGTCGCCGTCTTCTTTACCGTCTCGCTCGGCGGGCTTGTCGCTTTGCTCGTGCTCATGCAACTGTTCCTCTAACTGACAAACGCACCTTTCCGTTAGGAATAGGTGCGTTTTTGTCATAGAAGTTCTTTGGCGAGCAACCGATAGACGTTCAAGCGGCTCTCTTGTGTATGCTGGATGCTGCAAATCATCGCCTCATCAAATCCATAATGGACCGATTCTTCCTGCAGTTGCGTCGCAATCTGCTTCGGTGTCCCGACGAGATGGATTTTTCGGTTGTTGGCGATTTGAATCTTGTCGATCTCGGTGAGCGGATAGTCGTGTGCCGCCTCCGGGCTCATCAATTGGCGGAGCTGCCCTTTCATCAAGAACAGGCGTGATAAATCCGACGGACGTGCCAAATACTCGGCCTCTTCTTCCGTCTCAGCCGTCGTGACGAGATATGTGACGCTGATGTCCGGCTTCTCCATGAAAGCGGACGGGGTGAAATGCTGACGATACGCGTCGAGCGCCGCGACACTCAGCTCCCCATTGAAGAATTGAGCGAAGGAATAGCCGAGCCCCATCCGGCCTGCTTGGATGGCGCTGTTCCCGCTCGATCCGAGGAGCCATGCCTCAGGAAGTGACACACCCGTCGGCGCTGCCGGCGTATTCTTATACCATCGTTCTTCCGGCGCCTCATCGTTGATGAGTTGGAGTGTCGTCCCGAGCTTTTCATACAGGCCGTCCATCATCGGTTTTTGACCCTGCGACATCGCGTAGATGGCGTTCGCGTCCCCACCCGGTGCCCGGCCGACCCCGAAGTCGATACGTCCCGGTGCGAGTGCGCTGAGCGTCTTGAACACTTCGGCCATTTTGAGCGGGGAATAGTGCATCATCATGATTCCACCTGAACCAAGACGAATTCGTTCTGTTTTGGCCGCAATATAAGCCGCGACGACTTCCGGTGCCGAGCTGGCAAACGACATGCCACCGTGATGTTCGGCCATCCACATCCGGTAATAGCCGAGCTCTTCTGCCAATTGGGCCAGTTCGACCGCACTTTGTAACGCATGTTCTGACGTATGTCCGGATGTCACCGGCGCTTGATCCAATACACTTAATCTCATCTGTATCGCTCCGTTCCTAAAGTATATATGGTGAATATCTCGATTTTGTAAGACTCGCCGTCATCATACTAAAGTGAGCCGGAGAATACGAATAGTTCGCTCTTGAGAACGCTTTCTATATTTCAGAAGATTACAACGAATTGTTGCCGGCTCGCTGTTCACTTCTCTATAATGAACGGGAAGAAGCTATTCCTTCATAGCAATTCACGTAACGCACGATGGGGACGTGCCAGTGAAGCGCACACTACACTTTCGGGGAAAAGGGGTAAATTGAATGAATCACACACCAAACCGGTCCGGTCATGACGGGCCCAGATTCACGTCAGCAGATTACATGAAATTCATCATTCCATCGTTAATCGGGATTCTATTCTTCATCGTCCCAATCCCGTCTGGTGACGGGTTCACCATTCCCGTCGCCTTTTTATCGAACTGGCTGATTGATTTGATCGGCGGCATCGTACCGACGATTGCCGTCATCATGATGGGCATCTCGGTCGTCGGCTCACTCATCGCGTATGCGGTCAAACCGGCGTTCATCTTAGAGCGCCCTCATTTGAACACGTTGTTCAACGTCACACCGTTTTGGTTTGTGATGCGCGTCATCGGCTTCATCACCGGCTTTATGACGTTACTCGTCATCGGGCCCGAGGCGATCACGTCCGAGTTCACGGGCGGCCTGTTGTTATATGATTTAATCCCGATTTTGTTCGCGACGTTCTTGTTCGCCGGGATGTTATTACCGCTCCTGTTGAACTTCGGGCTGCTCGAGTTCGTCGGAACGATGCTCATCAAAGTGATGCGCCCGCTGTTCCGCCTCCCGGGTCGGGCCTCGCTTGACGCGCTCGCGTCTTGGGTCGGGGACGCCACAATCGGAATTTTATTGACGACGAGACAGTACGAAGAAGGCTATTACACGAAACGAGAAGCCTCGATTATAGCCACGACTTTCTCCGTCGTGTCGATCACGTTCACAATCGTCATCTTGTCGTACATGGAGCTCGACGCCTACTTCCCGCATTATTATGGCACGATCATCCTATCCGGTATCGTCGCCGCGCTCATCATGCCGCGCATCTATCCGTTGTCCCGTAAGCCCGACACGGCGTATGAAAAGACGGAGTTGAAATCGGAAGAACCGGTGCCGGCGAATGTCCCAATGCGCGTCTGGGCACTGCGTCAAGCATTGCTCAAATCAAAATCGAGTAAAGGGGCCGGCGCCACGTTCAAGGACGGGTTCCAAAACGTGCTCGACATGTGGCTCGGCATTTTGCCGGTCGTCATGGCCGTCGGAACGATCGCGCTCGTCATCGCTGAACATACATCATTGTTCACGATTCTCGGCAAGCCGTTCGAACCGATTCTCATGTTGTTACAAGTGCCAGAAGCAGAGGCCGCGGCCCAGACGATGGTCGTCGGGTTCGCCGATATGTTCTTGCCGGCCGTGCTCGGCAGCGGCATCGAGAGCGAGTTGACGCGATTCGTCATCGCCTGTGTGTCCGTCACCCAGCTCATCTTCATGTCTGAGGTCGGCGGACTGTTGCTCGGCTCGAAATTGCCAATCTCGTTCTTCGATCTCGTTCTCATCTTCTTGTTACGGACGATCATCACGTTACCGATTATCGTCGGGATTGCCCATCTCATCTTTTAACGACAACACGCCCGTTCTCTCATTCCAGAGGACGGGCGTTGTTTGTATAATAAAGAAAAAAGGGAGGTGCGTCATGGACGAACATTATGCCGGCCAGCTCGAAGTGGCAAAGAAAGGTTACGCTGGAATCATCGACCCCAAGGCCTACGTGAACGACCGCTATCACGGCCATTGGACGGTCAAGAGCGAGAAGCGCATCAACGGGGTTCCAGTGTTGCTTCAAAAAGCGTTCAACGGGGGCAAGAACAATTGTACACTCACCTCGATGACGGCTATTTTCCGCTATTACCATGACCTTGGCTATGAGCGCATCCCGGAGGACGTAATCGAGATTCAACGAGACGCACGTGAGATTGCGCTCGCTCATCAGTTCAAAGATGAGAAGGGCACACCGCCGACTCGAATCAGTACGATTGTTACGAAACTATGGGCCCATTACGGCTACAAAGGGCACAGCAGCTCACGTTATTTATGGAAATGGTCGACGTTCGAGCGCGAACTCGCGGCCGATCGCCCCTTCATCTTGAATATGGCGAATGGGTTCTATAAAAATCACTCCGTGACCGGAATCGGGTACACCATCTTCCACAAGCCCGGCTTTCCCGACGTCATCTTGCTCGAGGTGCTCGATAACCGCTCCCGCGACATCCGCTATATCGATTTCAACGAGTTCAACTTTTGGGGCAGCATCACGCGCGTGTATCCGCCACAGGACGTTCAGGAGAAATAACGACGAGCGCTCGCTTCGATGGCCGACCCGATTTGCATCAGATGCTCCCGTTTCGCATACGAGCCATGGTGGAGCCCAAACGCGTCTCGACCGTTCCCGAGACCGACGAACACTTCGGACGGTTTGACATGCAGTCCGACCATCGGGACATGGAGCGTCGCATGATAACCGAGCTCGAACCGGGCACTCGGATACGCGTCCAGCCGTTCACTGTGCGTGAACCCATTAAATGCCGCACAGTTATCACGCCCAAGGACGATCAAACGGGACGGGTTCACATAACGAATCGTCCGTTCGAGCAAATCGAGCGATGTCGGGTGCTCCATCCATTGGCGTCCTGTTCGCAATTGGCCCATCTGACGCGACGTCGCATATTTGAAAAAGTCGACATGGAGCGCGGACCCGTCGTAGAACGAGCGACCCATACCTTCGAGCAGGGCCTCGAGTTTCGCCCCTCCCGGTTTGCCGAACCAGCTCGTCGTCGCCCGTCCGGCCTCGAAGTAAGCCGCGGCGTAGTGAAGTGTCGCGTCGAGCGCGTTGTCATCTTGCAAGTAGACATCGGGTGATTCGTCACGCCAATAGAACTTTTGTGACTCTCCTCTACGAACGGTTCCGTCCCGTTCAAAAAATTCGCCGCGCGACGGATTCGTCCCGACGGTGAGCGACTGTCGCTCCGTCGGGCGCCCATACCATAGGACCGGAGAGGCCCCCTCAATCAATTCCGCCTGAAACGACGACGTCATGAGCGCTTGTTGAAATCGAATCGCGTCTTGCAATAGCAATCGTGCTTGATCCATCGTGCCACATCCTCTCTACTCGTTCGTTTCCCGCTTTCAGGCACATGTAAAATACGTTATAGTGAGAGGACGAAGCCAAAAAAAGGACGTGGATCTATGCGTATCAATAAATTCATCAGTGAATCCGGCAAGGCGTCCCGCCGCCAAGCCGACCGTCTCGTCGAAGAAGGACGGGTCACTATCAACGGGAAGAAAGCGAAAATCGGCGACCAAGTGAACCCAGGGGACGAAGTGCTCGTCAACGGTTCGGCCGCCCGCGTCGCACGAAACAACGTCTATATCGCCGTCCATAAACCGGTCGGCATCACGAGCACGACCGAGAAGAAAGTCAAAGGCAACTTGGTCGACCTCGTCAACCACCCGCTCCGCATCTTCAATATCGGCCGTCTCGATAAAGACTCGGAAGGGCTCATCTTGATGACGAACGACGGTGATATCGTCAACGAGATTCTTCGCGCCGAGGGTGAGCACGAGAAAGAATACATCGTCTCAGTCGATAAGCCAATCACTCCGGAGTTCGTCGAACAGATGGAAGCCGGCGTCAGAATCCTCGGCCAGAAGACGTTGCCGTGTAAAGTCCACCAACTGTCGAAGTTCGATTTCAACATCACGCTGACACAAGGGCTCAACCGCCAAATCCGTCGCATGTGTGAAGCGCTCGGTTACGAAGTGTACCGCCTTCAGCGCGTACGTGTCATGAATATCACGCTCGGCAAGCTCCCGCCCGGACAATGGCGCGACCTGTCGAAAAAAGAACGCGAGCAGTTGTTCCGCGAATTGAATTACGAACCGAAAGAATGGTACTAAAACAAGCCCAGACGCTTTTTGTCTGGGCTTGTCATCGTTCATAGAGCGATGCGACATGGTCGGTCTCTCGTCGGATGAAGCGTTTGAGTTGAGCGCATAAGTCATCGAGCTGCCCCATCGTCGTCTTGAACTTGAAGGTCGCATGGAAGTGGTCGAACGGATCGTGTTGCCACTCGTCATGGATGAAGACGTCGACTTGAATCGTGCCTGTCCGATCAATCAGCGTGAACGTGAGGCTGATTTTATGGTCATCCGCATCCGGGTCCAACAACTGCCAAATCACGGGTTCCTTGCCCCAGGTGTTGTTGAATCCAGCAATCGAGTCAATCAGTTCTTGCAGTGTCTCGTCCTGCATATATACATCTTGATTGCTCGAACAGACGGATGCATGGAGCTGAAGCCTAATCTGGTAAAACAGCTCGGTCTCATCCATCCAAATCCGTTCCATCTCAAATTGAGTTTTCACTTTCTACACCCGCTTTCTCGTTTTGACTTGGCCACTTATTCTGGGCGAAGCGATTCGACCCAATCGGTTTCGCACGCCAAGAATGCCGACAGTTGTCGCTGCAACTCATCCATCTGCCCCATCGTCGTCTCGAACGAGAACGTCGCCTTCATGTCTCCACCATCGCCTTTCATTTGTTCCATCTCAATATTGACCCGAACGGTCCCTCGCGCATTCGCCAGTTCGAACCTTAACGAGACGTGAACGAGCGGGACATCGAGCGCCCAAGTCTCAGGTGACTTCCCGTTTCGTGCATTGAACGCCCAAGTCTCAGGTGACTTCCCGTTTCGTGCATTGAACGCCCGTAACGTGGAGACGAGTGATTCGATGTCGGCACCTGTGACATATTCGTCCACCGTGACCGCGCACCATTTCCCTTTCAGCGTCAATTCGACTTCCATTTCCAACACGTCTTCCCAAATCCGTCTCAGTTTGAACTGTTCCACCCTCGTCCCCCCATTCTCTCATTTCGACTATATCATATCGTTTCCACGAAACCCGTCAACTTTTGGTCAAAACGGGAATAGACCTATACAGATGATTTCGCAACGAAAAGAGGTGAATCGTCATGAATGGCGCCTTGTTCCCTCGCACCTCGGTCGGCAAGTGGTCCATCATCCTCATCGGCTTGTTCCTGGCCATGTACGTGCCGTTCCTCCTGCTCGATAACTTCGATACGACCTTCCACTCGACGCTTTGGAGCGACAACGCCGCGAACATGCTCCGGCTCAGCTATATGACCACGTTCTCCGTCCTCGGACTCGGAGCGTTCGTGACCGGCTGGTGGGCCATCTTGAAACGAAAAGAATTTGCTGTGCTCGTCTTCTTCGCGGCCGTCCTCGGCTCCGGACTGTTCATCCTCTTGGTCATGGAGCTCCTCGGCATCTTCGAGTAGAAGATAAAACAAGGAGTTCGCCGCGGCGAACTCCTTGTTGTTTGCGCACTTATTTGACGATGACTTGCTTCATCTGGCTGGCGCGGCCTTTCGCATCTTCGATATGAATCGAGAGACGCTATTTTAGGAAACTCTTGATTTGTCTATCTCTAATATGGTTTTTTCGAAAAATAATTTAAAAAACAGGTCAGAGGAATTTTTCCCCTGACCTGAACGAGTTGTGTTGCTTATTTTGCTGTGACGCCCCCATCGACCGGAAGTTCGATTCCCGTGATGTGATTTGCCTCATCCGACGCGAGGAAGAGGACGGCCGTCGCCACTTCTTCAGCCCGACCGAGATTCGGCAAAGCGATTTGATTCAAGAAATGTTGTTTATAATCCGGGTGTTCCATGTGCGGCGCACTCATCGGTGTCACGATATAGCCCGGATGGACCGAGTTGACGCGAATGTTGTGTTTCCCGTAATCGACGGCCGCCGCTTTCGTGAGCGACCGAACGGCTCCTTTCGAGGCCGTATAGGCACCGGCACCGGCCATGCCTGTGAGCGCCGAGATGGACGAGATGTTGACGATCGACCCACCGCCGTTTTGCTCCATGAGCGGGATTGCATACTGTGTCCCGAGCATGACGCCATCGATATTGATCCGATACGTGCGCGCCCAGTCTTCCTCCGTCTGATCCAAGAACGGTTTTGCGAGCGCGATGCCCGCATTGTTGACGAGCACATCGAGCTTGCCGCACACGGACTGGACTTCGTTATAAATGTTTTCCCAATCGTTGCGTGACGTGACGTCGTGTTGAAGCGCAATCGCCTCGCCACCATTCGACCGAATTGTCTCCACGACGTGCGTCACCGCTTCAAAATTGATGTCCGTCGCGACGACGGTCGCCCCTTCGCGTGCGAACAGCTTGGCCGTCTCCTCACCCATACCACTGCCTGCCCCCGTAATGACCGCTACTTTCCCCGTTAACCGCATAATTCCATCTCCATTCCCTTAAATATGATAGTCTAACTATCATTATAGTAGTCGATGCACACTGGATTCTCAACGAAACTGCCTCGACACGGTATAATAACGACATACAAAGAGGTGATTTAATGAGTAAACGACAACAAAATAAAGAAGAACGTTTGAATCGCATCATCGAAGAAGCCGAGGTGCTCTTTTTACAAGATGGATTTGAACGGGTGCAGATGCAGGACATCGCGGATGCGTCCGAGCTTGGGGTCGCGACGCTGTTCCGGTACTTTCCGAAAAAAGACCAATTGATCGTCGCTGCGGCCGTTCGCAATTTGGCACCGACGCTCGATGCGTTCAAAGAACTGACGAACCGACCGGGAGATGCCTACTCGCGACTCGAGGCGATTCTCGACTATCTGCTCGACCAACAAGTGAAGCGGACGAACCACTCTCGTTTCCGTGAGGCGTTCGAGAGCTATGCCTCGTCCGTCGCAAGTCCCCTTCCCGGGATTGACGACTATATCGAGTTGCAGCGCGAAATCATGGAGACGCTCGAACCACTCATCGCGGACGGGAAGACGGACGGTTCGCTCCGGAGCGATCTCGACGTGAAAGCAACCGTCGTCACTGTCATCAACGCGTTCGGTACGTTCGGTAACAATATCATTTTGAAGTCTCACATCAGTTATTTAGAGGACGATATCGAACCGCGCATCCAACAACGGATGTTGCGAGAGATGCTCTTGTCGTATGTGCGCCCATAATAAAGCCCCTTCGCGTGAAGGGGCTTTATTCGTGCAGTTCGAGCGGCAGACCGTCTGGGTCAAAGAAGAACGTCATCTTCTCGCCCGTGAACGTGTCAAACCGAATCGGTTCCGTCGTGACACCGTGCGTATTCAGTTCGGCGACGACCGACTCGATGTCGTCGACTTTAAAGGCGAGATGACGGAGTCCACACGCCTCCGGGAAGCTCGGCCGTTTCGGACTGTCCGGTTTGATGAACAGCTCGAGCTCGTACGCGCCGAGCCGCAGGTCGATCTTGTGATCGCCTTTGTCCGGACGATGATGCTCGCGGATGACGTCGAAACCGAGGATATCGATGTAGAACCGTTTCGCCTCGTCATAATTTGAGGCGATAATCGCCACGTGATGGATGGTATGTAGTTGCATCATAATCCCCCATATACAAAAAAATGAGCACCTCTCACTAGAGGTGCTCTCGAAAAGTCTACCGCGTCGAACCACGCTCCACAACGTGCTCCCGAAGGAATGTCCGCCGTCTTACATAGACCAGCTCATCGCATGTACTCAACTATAGGTGAATCTGAGCCCCGCGTCAATCTTTTGTTTGAATCGGGTTGACATCTTCCTAAAAATTAGGATAATCAATAGTGTTAGCACTCTTATCATCAGAGTGCCAAAAACGAACAATTAAAAAGGAGAACGATCATGACAAAGAAACAGTTTCAAGCCGAATCGAAACGAATTTTAGAGTTGATGGTCCACTCAATCTATACGCATAAGGACATCTTCCTCCGTGAGCTCATCTCGAACGCGAGTGACGCCATCGACAAGATGTATTACCGGGCCTTGTCAGATGAGGCAATCGACTTCAACAAGGACGACTACTTCATTAAAGTCGAGCTCGACAAAGACGCCCGCACAATCACCATCCGTGACACCGGAATCGGGATGACGGCCGATGAGCTCGAATCGAACCTCGGGATCATCGCCAAGAGCGGCTCGCTCGCGATGAAGCAGGCGACGAAGATGGAAGAAGACCACAGCCTCATCGGCCAATTCGGTGTCGGCTTCTACTCGGCGTTCATGGTGGCAGACCGTGTGACGGTCCGCACCCGCTCGGTCGACAGTGAACAAGGCTACTTGTGGGAGTCGGAAGGCACAGACGGTTACACGATCGAGCCGACAGATAAGACCGACATCGGGACTGAGATCACGTTGCACGTGAAAGCTGACACGGACGACGAGACGTACTCATCGTTCCTCGAAGAGTACGAGATCCGTTCGCTCATCAAGAAGCATTCGGACTTCATCCGCTATCCGATTAAGCTCGACGTGACGAAGCACCGTCAAAAAGAAGACTCGGACGAGTACGAGGATTACGTCGAAGAAGAGACGGTCAACAGCATGGTGCCGATTTGGCGCAAACGGAAGAGCGAGCTCTCGGAGGAGGACTACAAGGCGTTCTATCACGAGAAACGCTACGGCTTCGATGAGCCGCTCAAACACCTTCACTTGAACGTCGACGGCTCGATCCGGTATCAGTCGATTCTCTACATCCCATCGACGGTCCCGTTCGACTATTACACGAAAGAGTTCGAGAAAGGGCTCGAGCTGTACTCGAACGGTGTCTTGATCATGGAGAAGTCGCCTGACCTGCTCCCGGACTATTTCGGTTTCGTCAAAGGGATGGTCGACTCGGAAGACCTGTCGCTCAACATTTCCCGGGAGATGTTGCAGCAGGACCGCCAACTTCGCGTCATCGCCAAGAACGTGAAGTCGAAAATCAAAGGCATGCTCGAGAAGATGCTCCAAAACGAGCGCGAGGACTACGAGAAATTCTTCGAGTCGTTCGGCCGTCAGCTCAAGTTCGGCGTCTACGACCAGTTCGGCGCCGCCAAGGACGAGTTGAAAGACTTGCTCTTGTTCCACTCGTCGAACGAGAAGAAGCTCGTCACGCTTAAAGAATACGTCGAACGCATGAAAGACGACCAGAAGTACATCTATTACGCGACGGGTGAATCGATTCACCGCATCGACCTTCTCCCTCAGGCGGAACGCTTGAAAGAAGAAGGGTTCGAGATTCTCTACTTCACTGAAGAAATCGACGAGTTCGCCATCAAAATGCTCCAGTCGTATGACGACAAAGAGTTTAAGTCGATCGCGAGCGGTGACCTCGGGCTTGATGACGAGGCGGCCCATTCGCTCAATGAGGACAACAAGGACTTGTTCGCCTTCATGAAACAAGAACTGGGCGACCGCGTCAAAGAAGTGCGCGCATCGACACGTCTCAAGTCACATCCGGTCTGCTTGACGGTCGCCGGTGACGTCTCAATCGAGATGGAGAAGATTTTGAACACGATGCCGAATGGCGGTGGCATGAAAGCTGAAAAAGTGCTTGAAGTGAAC
This sequence comes from Exiguobacterium sp. E4787, assembly GCF_018618375.1. NCBI lineage: Bacteria > Bacillati > Bacillota > Bacilli > Caryophanales > Exiguobacterium > Exiguobacterium sp. E4787. The sequence goes on from NZ_JACSLY010000006.1 coordinate 169,865, forward strand.
GCCGATCACGCCATCTTCCGGACGTTACAGCGCATCTATAAGGAAGATGAAGCGAAAGCGAAACAGTATACCGATTTGCTCTATCAGCAGGCACTCCTCATCGAAGGGCTACCGATTGAAGACCCGGTCGCCTATTCGAACGCGGTGTGCGCGTTGATGGCAGAATAATTGAAAGGCAGAGGGCGACCTCTGTCTTTTTCATTTATTCGTATGGAGACGTGATACAATTTAACGTAGAAGAAATTCTTGGGAATGAGGTGTCATATGCTGTTCGAAAAAAATAAGTTGTATAAACGCTCTGAACTTCACGATCGTTACGGTGGAAGTCGACAACGAGGGATTAGTACCCCAAACAAACATAAACTCATCTTTATATTCGATAGTGGAATGGACGAAGAGTTTGGCTATAAAAATGGCTGGAATGAAGATGACGGTCTCTACTATTACAGCGGAGAAGGACAGGAAGGGAATCAATCGTTTTCTTTCGGAAATAAAGCTCTACTCAACCATGTAGAAAATGGCGAAGACGTTTATTTATTCGAATCGCTTGGACGAGGGACTTACCGCTTTGTCGATCAACTCATTTTAATTGGTTTTGATATTCAATTTGGAATTGATAAGTATCACAATCAACGAGAAGTGATCGTCTTTGCGTTTGAACCACTGCATGTAATTCAGGAAGAAGCCCATCAGTTCTCATCGACGATGCGCTTTAAATCAATTGAAGAGTTAGAGGAAATTGCATCTCGCGACCCAAAACGAGCAACTGGTTTAAGCATGTCCGCTCGAAAGTTACAAGTTCGCGAACAAACAGCAGCGCTTCATTATTATGTGCTGGCTCGTGCCAATAACTGTTGCGAAGCTTGTGAGAAACCAGCTCCGTTTGAAACGGAAAACGGACCTTATCTCGAGCTCCACTCGCTCTACAAAGAATCCGATGATGGCTTGTCGCAACCTGACCAAGTTGTAGCAGTTTGTCCGAACTGTCACGCTCGCCTCCATAAAGGCATAGATCGAGTAGAATTTAATCAAGATATCATCCATAAGATTCAGCAACCTTAATCTGCCGTCAGATTGAGGTTTTTTTATTGGTAAATGATAATGTAACGATTTATGACGAGAATCTCGTATTCGTTTCTTTATCAAATAGGAGTATATGAGTAAGCTTTTATTTTTTTCACATAGGTTATTGAAAACAAAAGTACATTTATTTTGTAATCGTTTTCTTTCCTTTCATCAAGCGTTTTAACCATTTAACGTTGATATATCAACATTTTCCCAGACATGCAAACGCCTTGACATTTTTGGCGGGTTATATGAAGTTAGTATTACATTATAATTATTCTAGTAGAGACGAAAGTCCACTAGAGTAAAAAACCAAGGAGGACATATCCCATGTCATTAATCGGCAAAGAAATCTTACCTTTCAAAGCACAAGCATTCCAAACAGGTGAATTCCTCGAAGTATCGGACAACGACTTCAAAGGTCAATGGAGCGTCGTTTGCTTCTACCCAGCTGACTTCACATTCGTCTGCCCGACTGAACTTGAAGACCTTCAAAACGAATACGCGACACTTAAAAACCTCGGCGTCGAAGTCTACTCAGTATCGACTGACACACACTTCACGCACAAAGCATGGCACGAAACATCAGAGAAAATCGGCAAAATCGAGTACATCATGATTGGTGACCCATCACACACAATCTCACGTAACTTCGACGTCTTGAACGAAGAAGATGGTCTTGCTGACCGCGGTACGTTCATCATCGACCCAGACGGCGTCATCCAAACAGTTGAAATCAACGCAGGCGGCATCGGCCGTGACGCGAGCACACTCGTCAACAAAGTCAAAGCGGCACAATACGTCCGCAACAACCCAGGCGAAGTTTGCCCGGCGAAATGGGAAGAAGGTTCTGCGACACTTCGCCCGAGCCTCGACCTCGTCGGCAAGTTGTAAGGAGCGGATTTCATGTTAGAAGCAGATATTAAACAACAGTTGGACCAATATCTCCAGCTCATGGAGGGCGATGTCGTCCTCCGTGTGAGCGCTGGAGACGACGCGGTCTCTAAAGAGATGCTCGACCTCGTGAACGAACTCGCGAGCATGTCGTCACGCATCTCGGTCGAGCACGTCACGCTCGTTCGCACACCGAGCTTTAGCGTGAACCGCCCGTCTGAAGAGACAGGGATCGTCTTCGCAGGGATCCCGCTCGGTCACGAATTCACGTCACTCGTCCTCGCGTTGCTCCAAGTGAGCGGCCGGGCGCCGAAAGTGGACGCGGATGCGATCAAACAGATTCAAAACATTCAAGGCACGTACCACTTCGAATCGTATATCAGCCTCAGCTGCCACAACTGCCCGGACGTCGTCCAGGCACTCAACGTCATGAGCGTCCTCAACCCGAACATCTCACACACGATGATCGACGGTGGCGCGTTCAAGGCAGAAGTGGAAGCGAAAGAAATCATGGCTGTCCCGACCGTCTTCTTGAACGGTGAGGCGTTCGGTAACGGACGCATGTCACTTGAAGAGATTTTGGCGAAACTCGGAACTGGTCCTGACGCTTCGGCATTTGAAAACAAAGACCCATATGACGTCCTCGTCATCGGTGGCGGCCCGGCCGGTGCGAGCGCAGCGGTTTACGCGGCTCGTAAAGGCATCCGGACCGGTATCGTCGCGGAACGCTTTGGTGGTCAAGTGATGGACACGATGGGGATTGAGAACTTCATCGGCACATCTTACACGGAAGGCCCGAAACTCGTCGCGAGCTTGGAAGAGCACGTGAAAGAATACGGCATCGACGTCATGAATCTCCAACGCGCGAAGCGTCTTGAGAAAACTGACCTCATCGAAGTCGAACTTGAGAATGGTGCCGTCTTGAAGAGTAAGAGCGTCATCCTGTCGACTGGTGCTCGCTGGCGCAACGTCAACGTGCAAGGTGAAGCCGAGTTCAAAAACAAAGGTGTCGCCTACTGCCCGCACTGTGATGGCCCTCTCTTCGAAGGCAAGCGCGTCGCGGTCATCGGCGGCGGTAACTCTGGGATTGAAGCAGCCATCGACCTCGCTGGAATCGTCAAACACGTGACGGTGCTCGAGTTCGCTGCCGAACTCAAAGCTGACCAAGTGCTTCAAGACCGTCTCCACAGCCTCCCGAACGTGACCGTCGTCACGAACGCTCAGACGACAGAAATCACGGGTACGGATAAAGTGAACGGCATCTCGTACTTGTCACGCGAGACGAACGAGACGCATCACGTTGAACTCGAAGGCGTCTTCGTCCAAATCGGCCTCGTCCCGAACACGGACTGGCTCGACTCGGTCGAACGCAACAACTTCGGTGAGATCGTCGTTGATCGTCATGGCGCGACGAACGTTCCAGGTGTGTTCGCAGCAGGTGACTGCACGAACAGCGCCTACAAACAGATCATCATCTCGATGGGATCTGGTGCGACTGCCGCACTCGGTGCTTTCGATTATATGATTCGCAACTAATCAGAAACGCGTCCTCACATTGGAGGACGCGTTTTTATAATGTCTCCTGAATCGGGTAAAAACAAGACTCGGTCCCCTGAATCGATTTCAAATAAATAGACACGGTTTGGTTGAAACGGATTCCAGCCTTCGTTCACCACCCCGACATCATTCACATAGTTCACGTTCTTATGTACTTGTTTCAGGTTATGTTCTGCCTCAGCGACCGAATAATTCGGCAACCCGAAGTAAATTGCTCCAGCAATCAATAATGAAAAGATGACTCCCATTCTTATCCGATATCGGTTTTCTAAACTCTTTAGGCCAATCAACGTCACGATAATCATACTGGTCGCCGTTCCAAACGCCGCCGAGTTTCCATACCAAGCCTCATTTACGACCATCATTCCTCCAATGGCCAATATCCCGAACATCCACCACCACTTCATCCCCATCACCTCTCTTCAATTATCCCAAAAACAGGAAAATAGGCAACTTCATTTTGGTTTGATGAATTATAAAATTAAGTGCAACACCCAAAAGTGAACGCACAAAAAGCCCACAGCGACGTCCTCGTGTAGAATGAAGTTACGACACAAACATTCAGACGGAGGAATCGCTATGAGCTATATTCATCTTCCCACAACGGAACGCGTGAAAATAGAGACGTATCTGGAGCTTGGGATGTCCATCCGGTCCATCGCGAGACGGCTCGGGCGACAGCCCTCGACCGTCTCGCGGGAAATCAGACGGAACCCCGACTACGTGGCTGAACGTGCCCAGAAACGCTACGAGAAGGCGAAGACCAACTGTGGCGCCAAGACGAAACTCGACGACACGATGCGCCGGACGATCGTCGGGAAGCTGCGTGCGACCTGGTCCCCGGAACAGATCGTCGGCCGTCTCTACACAGGAATAATTGCCTTCTCCACCATCTACCGTTGGATCTATGCGAGACGGATCGACGTGCCCCTGACCGTGCTCCGCCAGAAAGGGAAACGTCAAAAGCCGACCGAGACGCGCGGGCGCATCAACGTCAGACTCTCCATCTCGCAACGGCCGGCGGAGGTCAGGGGGCGCCGGACGTTCGGGCACTGGGAGCTCGACACCGTCGTCTCCGGACGAGGGAAGTCGAAGGCGTGCGTCGCGACGTTCATCGAGCGGAAGAGCCGGTTCTATCTCGCCCTGCCGATCGCGGACCGCACCGCGGCCTCGATGGAGGGGGCGATTCATGCGGTGCACGCCGCCTTCCCGGAGGGCACGTTCAGGACGGCGACGACGGACCGGGGCAAGGAGTTCAGCTGCCACGAGAACGCCAACGGCCTCCTGCGCGAGTTCTTCCCGAAAGGATCGGACTTCGCGACGGTCGGCCAAGGAGAGATCGTGGACGCGCTCGCCAAGATCAACGGGCGGCCGAGGAAATGTCTCGGCTGGAAGACCGCACACGAGGCCTTCGCGGAGGAAGTGTTGCGCTTAATTTGACAAACCGTCCAGAGTAATTAGCTTAGTTAATAGGGGTGTTTTGCTAATGAATTATGCAGTTGACACAAGTTTATGTCATCTTGGTAAAATAAGTGCCAAATAAGTAGCCATTTCTCTTTCTTTTTGTAGATAAACATTGTTAAATCAACAAAAATTAGCAATCCATTTTATATGCTAATTGGATTGCTAAAATGTTTGTTATTTTATGTTTTGTACTATTAAACTTAACACGTTAATGATGGCACGCTACTCTGCTTATATTTATTTAGTATGAAGTAACAATTGATCTAAATCCATTATTTTAATTTTCTTTTTCGGTAACTGTTTAATCAATCCAAGTTCTTCTAGAGTAGTAAATTTACGGCTGATTGTTTCTGGTGTGGTACCAAGATACGAGGCTAAATCCTTTTTGGACATTGGTAAGATAATCGTTGGACTATTGCCACTTCCCTTTTCAATATTCTCAGCTAAAAAGGATATAATGCGGGTTTCTACATTTTCAATCGCTACTTGTGTGGTTTGTTTTTCAGAATCCTTTAAACGCATCGTTACTTCTGACAGTATTTTTAATGAGATCTGCGGATATTCCACCAAATACTTCTGTAAATCACCTCGTTTAATTAAACAAATAGATGTATTTTGTAGTGCTTCCGCATAATTCTCATGAATACTTCCAGGTTGGAAAATGGCGACTTCACCTGTAAAATCACCAGGATTTAAAATGCGAACAAGTTGTTCTTTTCCAGAATCCGATAAGCGGTAAATCCGAGCCTTACCTGAATTGATAATATATAAGGTATCATCTTCCTCATCTGCACGGAATAACATTTCCCCTTTTTTAAGATGAAGTGTCTTGGCAGATTCCGCAATCAAATCCATTTGTGAGTCTTCCAAATGGTTGAAAATGGGGACAATACGAATACATTCTGCATGTCCATGTTGGTGATGACAACATTGGTTTTGTTCCAAAATAACCTCTTCCTTTTATAAAAAGCCTAAGAGGGCATCCTAGGCTTCCTTTCTATTCACTCGATTAAGCAGGTTTTACCTTTGATTTGACAACAGGATATCCTAAGTCTTCAATTGCCTTTTCGATATCGTTAATAGCGACTGCTTCTGAATCAAAATCTACTTTTACTTTACTTGCATTGAACATTACTTTCAAGCTATCTTGATTCACACCGTTTATTCCTTTCACCGTATTTTCAATCTTTTGGAGACAAGATGGGCAAGATAAGGTTTCTAATTGAATCGTTGCTTTTTGCATAAATCATTTCCCCCTTCATTTTTTAACGACCGTAAACCAATCTATTCTTTTGTTTTTGAGTTACTTTAAGCCTGATATGCTTTATCTACTTCTGATAACATCTCGAATGTGCCTCCATACGTTTCACATACATCTCCAGGAATGGTGTAGTTGTCTGTGATTTTTCGTAATTGAGCAAATTCAGCATCTAAGTCAGGTTTGTTCGTACCTGCGTCTTTTACTTTTCCACTAATTGTTTCAAACAATTCACGTACTTCAAAGGCTTCTGGGTGATTCTTACCATGGGCCCGTGTAATTGCAGTGGTGTATAAATCTAGCTTTTCAAAATGGTTTGTTATTACTTCGTTAAATGTCTGTTCAGACATTATTCGTTCCCTCTCTCTTGTGGTTTTTTGGTCTTAGGCCGATTTTACTTTTGATTTGACGACTGGATATCCTAAGTCTTCAATGGCTTTTTCGATATCGTTAATGGTGATCGTTTCTGAATCAAAATCTACTTTTACTTTACTGGCATTAAATAATACTTTTAAGCTATCATGATTAACCCCGTTTAATCCTTTCACCGCATTTTCAATCTTTTGCATACAAGATGGACAAGATAATGTTTCTAATTGAATAACTGCTTTTTGCATGAATTATTTCTCCTTTCATCTTATCTTTTATTTTTTTGTTTTCCCTCTTCTTCTTTACAATTTAAGTATAGTTCAGGTTCAACGAAATGAATTTGATGCAAATCAAGTTTTAAGAAAAAGTAGGGGAGTATTTTGTTCTTCCTACCTGAATACTTCCCCTTTATCATTCATCAAGACTGCTTTCTATTAAAATTATTCTCTCAAACGGTATCGAAGCAATCTCATACCATTCAAGATGACTACTAAGATACTTGCTTCGTGAACCAACATCCCGATTGACATATTCATCCATTCACCAAATAGTAGGCTGGCAAGTAAGACTAATACCACACCAACTGCTATGGTAATGTTCTGTTTCATGTTTCTTGAAGTTGATTTTGTTAAGCCTAATGCGTGTGGTAAACGACTAAAGTCAGAATTCATTAAAACAACATCTGATGTTTCAATTGCAACATCTGTTCCACTTCCCATGGCAATTCCGATATCTGCTAAGGCTAGTGAAGGACTATCATTCACTCCGTCACCGACAAAGGCAATGATCCCGCCTTCTGCTTGCATTTTTTCGATATAAGCAGATTTTCCTTCCGGTAGCATATGACCATGTGCTTCTGTTAACCCAAGTTCTCGAGCAACTAAATCTACGGTTCCTTGGTTGTCCCCAGAAAGAACGACAAGGTTTTTGACCCCTAGTTTTTTCAGTTTTTGAAGATCTTTTTTAACACCTGGGCGGATTTGATCCCGAATACCCATCAGAACGTTTAATTCTCCGTCGACCGCAGTTAACACAAGAGAATTCCCATTTTTCTCAAAGCGTTCGACGTCTTTTTTAGCTTTTTCGCTTAATTTCACATTTTTCTTTTCCATTAAAGCTACGTTACCAACGGCTATACGATGAACACCTATTTTTGCTACAATTCCGCCACCTTTAACGACTTCGGTTTCTTCAACAGTAGAGAAAGTTATCTCGCCAATATCCTGTAGGACAGCTTTCGCTAGTGGGTGGTCCGATTCACGCTCCACACTTGCTAAATATCCTAGAACCTCTTCAGTATTTTTTCCGTAAAATTCTTTTTCGGCAACTTCAGGGTTTCCTACTGTCAATGTTCCTGTTTTATCAAAAACGATAGTATCTACTCTGCTAAAGTCATTGATAACTTCACTACCTTTTAAGAGGACACCATTACGTGCACCGTTTCCGATACCGGCAACGTTGGATACAGGAACCCCGATAACTAATGCACCTGGACATCCTAAAACAAGAATCGTGATAGCTAGTTCAATATCTTTTGAGAAAAACCAAACAATAAAACCAAGGACTAACACAGCTGGTGTATAGTATTTTGAGAATCGGTCAATGAAACGTTCTGCTTCTGATTTGGAATCCTGTGCATCTTCCACTAATTCGATAATTCTACCAAATGTTGTATCTTCTCCAACACGATCAGCTCGAATTTGGATCGTTCCATTTTCTAAGATAGATCCTGCAAATACTTCAGAATCAACCTTTTTACTTACAGGTAGAGATTCTCCAGTAATACTTGCTTCATTAATGTGACCTTCACCAGTTAACACTGTTCCATCTACCGGAACTTTTGCACCCGTTTTAACTAATAAAATATCACCTTCGTCTACATCATCGACATCTACTTCTTCAAATTCTCCGTTTTCCATTTGCTTTAAAGCACTTTCTGGTGCCAGCTCTGTTAATTCTTTAATGGCAGAACGTGTTTTGTTCAAGGTACGCTGCTCCAAGTAAGAACCAAATAAGAATAAGAAAGTAACGATGGCTGATTCCTCATAATTTTGAATCAATACTGCTCCAATAACTGCAATGGTAACTAAAACATCAATACTGACAACTTTTACTTTTAATGCCTGATAGGCTTGGATTGCAATCGGCGCCACACCAAGAATGGATGCAATGATGAGCGACCAATTGAAAATGGCCATGTTTGTATTTTGCAATACAAATGTGCACAATAATGCAACGAAAAGTACAGAACTTTGCCAGCTAGGTTTTAGTGTTTCGACAACGCATGCGTGACGCGATAACTGTCACCTGTGAAATTTAGTATGTGAG
>NZ_JACSLY010000007.1:0-168582 GCF_018618375.1 Exiguobacterium sp. E4787
TATTTGACCTACTACAACGAAGAACGTATCCAAGAAAAATTAGGCTACCTTACACCGATAAAATACGGTGGGATGGCAGCCTAATCAAGGTGTTTTTATTAGTGTCTCATTTCGCTAGGTCAGTCTAGAGACCGGGCCTGTTTTTATTGATTCACTTTTTGTTCTTCCATACATTTTAACGCCGCCGTCCAACTGCCGAATAAGGCGTTGATGGTCGATGTGCTCGGCACGTTTCGTCCTTCGGCCCATTTCCGATAATGGAGGATGCTGAAGTGAGACAACTCTTGTCTAGCGACCCGAAGCGCCTCGATGACATCTTCTTCATCCCATTTCCGCTTCGGTGGGGCGATATCGAGGACGAACAAGGCGTAGCTCCATGACCCGTACTTCCGGGCGATGGTCGCGACCGTCGGATAGCCGCGCTCTTGGGCCCAGATGGCGTAATGCTGAGATGTGAGACGTTCGAGTTCCTCGGACGCTTCAATCAACGCTTGGATAATCCGTTCTTCATTGTTTTTCGCCGCGGTCGTCTGAAGTTTGGCTTCCCGGAGCGCGTTCGACCAAGAGCCGAACCGGCTGCTGATTAACGTCAGCGACGGGGAACGTGTCACTTTCGACCACTCCCGATACGTTTGGCTCGTGAAGAGCGAAAGTTCCTCAGCGGCTTGATTCAATGCCTGAAGGATATCCTCATCTGAATAGTAATGGAACGACATTTGAATTTGGGCGGCGACGAGTGCTTCGCGCCAAGACCCGAACTGGTGGATAACGGTGGAAAGGGACGGTACGTTTTTGGTTTGCGACCAAACGCTGTACCGTTTCGAATCGAGCTCGGCATGTTCTTGAGCAGCTAACTGCAACGCTTGTACGATTTGAGGGCGTGTCCATTTTTTCATCTTGGTGTCTCTCCTTTGGAGGGAGACGCAGCGAGCGTCTCGGAAGGTCTCTTGGTGTGAATGAACAGCTTGTATTGGTTGAAGAGTCAACGAGCTAGTCAAAAAGAATGCGTACGATCGATGTTTACCTCCTTACATGATGTTTTAGACGAAATTCAAGATAATGTAAACGATACCCAATTCGGGTTATGTATATTCCCATTTCCCGTTTGTCCGACAATTATTCATTATGTGAAAGAAATCATGATAATAATTTCGTGAACTCCTTTGTTGCCATCCGTGTCGTTCATGAGAAAAAGCTTGTTTTATCTTTAAATTTGTCGAGAAGAGTCGGGTAGTTTACTAGCATCGACGCATCTTTTGCGCATTCCAACCCACACCACGAACGAACAACTCAGACTCTTGGAGGTGCGAACTACCATGGCAACACTTGTGAACGTGTATCGGAAGAATCAACGGAATTTGCTGTTCTTATGTCTTGACATCTTGATCGTCTCATTTGTGCTCTATGCGACGTTTGAATTGCTGTTCTCGACGATTACGTCGTACGCGGCGCTCGAATCGAGCGAAATGTTGATGATGGTCGGTATCAAAATCATCAGCTTCAGTCTCGTCGGGACGGTGTTAAAAATCCATCGTATCGACTGGCGTTACGCCTCGGTCCATGAGATGAAACAAGTCGCTATCGCCTTACTGAGCAGTGACTTGGTGTTGTACGCCTACAACCAGTTCCACTTCGGGGCAGGGCTCGGCATGATCATCGCTGTCCAAGGGTTGCTCGCCTTCAACTTGATTTTGTTCACGCGATTCTTGGCCCGCAACCACGTATTCGATGTGTTCAAACCGCACTCCAATCATCCCGGACGAAAAGCGCTCATCATCGGGGCTGGTGATTCGGGCCAGTTGATCGTCCGTGAGTTGAAAGAACATCGGACGACCGTCCTCTGCGTCGTCGGTCTACTCGATGACAACCCGCACTTACAGTCGCTTTACGTGCACGGTGTTCCAGTGCTCGGGGTAACGGACGATTTAGAGCGCATCATCCAAGAGCACGGGATTGAAGTCGTGATTTTGGCCATCCCAAGCCTGTCCTATGCGCGACGACTTGCCTTGCTCAAGCGGATTGAGAAGACGGGTGCTGAGTCCCATGCGTTACCGATGATCTCGGAGCTCGCGACCGGGAAGGTCTCCATCAGTGAAATCCGCGAAGTGAAAATCGAAGACTTGCTAGGCCGAGAACCGGTCCAGTTGGACATATCTGGAATTTCTAGTCATGTGGAAGGAGCGACGGTACTCGTCACGGGTGCCGGCGGATCCATCGGTTCGGAACTGTGCCGTCAGCTCATCAAATTTGCCCCGGCTGAAATGATTCTCCTCGGTCACGGCGAGAACAGTATTTACTTGATTGAACGCGAGCTGCGCGAACTCGGGACGGACACGGTGCTTTATCCCGTCATCGGTGATGTGCAGGATGAGGCCCGGCTTGAAGAAGTGTTCCGGATGTATAAACCGGACATCGTCTATCACGCCGCCGCCCACAAACACGTTCCACTCATGGAAGACAATCCGCTCGAAGCCGTCAAAAACAACATTTACGGGACGAAACATATGGTCGACGTCGCGGCCCGGCACAAAGTGAATCGCTTCATCATGATCTCGACGGACAAGGCGGTCAATCCGACGAACGTGATGGGTTCGACAAAACGAATTGCCGAGATGGTCGTCCAAGAGAAAGCTCGTGTCAGTGATACGATTTTTGCGGTCGTCCGCTTCGGCAACGTCCTCGGCAGCCGTGGCTCGGTCGTCCCGCTGTTTAAAGAACAAATTTTACGCGGGGGTCCGGTCACCGTCACCGATCCCGAGATGACCCGTTACTTCATGACCATTCCGGAAGCGAGTCGCCTCGTCATTCAAGCGAGCGTCTTAGCGCGAGGTGGTGAAGTGTTCGTGCTCGATATGGGTGACCCGGTCAAAATCATCGATTTGGCGAAAAAGATGATCGAGTTGAGCGGATTCACGACCGATCAGATTGGAATCGAGGTCACTGGGATTCGTCCTGGTGAGAAGTTGTATGAAGAACTGTTGGCCGAAAGTGAGCTCGGTCCGGAAGCGAACGTCTTCCCAAAAATCTTCGTCGGTCGGACCCGGTCGTTCAAGACCGTCTCCTCTGTCTTGCATTTGATTGAAACGTTCCGCGATGACCGTGACGCGTTGATGTATCTGTTGCTGTTCATCGCCAACAGCGACGACCTCGATCGAGACGTCGAACGGCTGTTCACACACGGGGTGAAACGGATGCGTCCTCATATCGCCGCATCACGTCTCGCCGATGGGAACTGAACGCCACTACGAGCGAGGAGGGGAGAACGATGGTCGATCAAACAGTGATCATCGTCGGCGTCGCCAGCTTTCAAGGATTCCATCTGGCACGTCGACTGTTACAGGAAGGGTTTGACGTCGTCGGAATCGACGATGAAGGGCGGCACAAGACGAGAATTGCCAAACAACGTCTCTACGTCCTGACGCACCCGCAGTTTCAGTTGATTCGCACGACACTCGCGAACAAGACGGTCATGCGCAGCATCTTGAAGCGACATGAACCACGCCACATCATCCTATGTTCGACCCGTACCGTCGACGACCCGCTCGAACGATACGAGTTGATGAAGCGGTACATCGCGCTGCATACGACACGAGTCCCACTCGAGTCGTTCATCACGTTCGACCTCCCGGTAAAGGAAGTGAGCGAAGAAGATCCCGCCATCCACTTATTCACGGAAGACGTCTTCGGACCTTGGGATGACGCCTCGACACTCGTGTCCAAAGCGATTGTCGCCGTCGACCGCGGCGTCCGTCTTTCCGGTTATTATGCGACGGATATCATCAACGTCTCCTATATCGATGACGTCGTTGAGTCGGTCGTTCGACTATTGCGTTTGATTCAAACAGGGCTGTCGCCCGTCGGCTACTTTCAAATTCCAGCCTCGGACTACGTGATCGTTCAAACGTTACTGTCCGATATTGGGCACATCCTCAACAAATCGGCCAAGACGTCGTTGCCGATGCGCACATCCGTGCTCCGGCAGTCGGACATCCCGACGCTCGATACTTTGATTGGCTTTAGCCCGAGTACATCGCTGTTTGAAGGGCTCGAGCAAGTCGTCGACTGGTATATCTCGTATAAAAACATGATGAAGGAGGGCATCAAATGAACATCTTATTATCGAAGCCGCACATGTCCGGACGTGAGATGGCTTATATCGAAGAGGCGTTCGCGAGCAATTGGATCGCGCCGCTCGGCCCGAACGTCAATGCGTTTGAAGCGGAAGTGGCCGCATATGCGGATCATCCTCACGCCTTGGCGACAAGCTCAGGCACGGCCGCCCTCCATTTAGCGCTACTTACCCTCGGTGTCGGGACAAATGACACAGTCTTCTGTCAATCGCTCACGTTCGTGGCATCGGTCAACCCGATCCGTTATGTCGGGGCGATCCCGGTCTTTATCGATTCGGAAACGACGACGTGGAACATGTCGCCGGACGCGCTCCGGAAAGCGTTCGTCCAAGCGGCGACGAAAGGGAAACTTCCAAAAGCAGTCATCGTCGTGCATCTCTATGGCGTCGTCGCGAAAATAGGTGAGATTCGCCATATTTGCCGCGAGTATGGTGTCCCGTTGATTGAAGATGCGGCCGAATCACTAGGTTCGACATGGCACGGGCAGATGACGGGCACGATTGGCGACATCGGCTTCTATTCGTTCAACGGCAACAAAATCATCACGACCTCAGGCGGCGGCATGCTCATGGTGCCGAATGCGGAAACGAAACAGTTAGCGCTCAAGTTGGCCACGCAAGCCCGGGAAGATGCGCCGCATTATGAGCATGAACAAGTCGGTTACAACTATCGATTGAGCAATGTCTCGGCCGGCATTGGTCGGGGACAGCTCGAAGTGATTGAACAGCGCGTCCAAGCGAGACGTCGAGTCTTCGCCCGCTACGAGCGCATGTTCCGGCAACTTGGGACGACGTATCAACAAGAGGTCCCATATTCACGGGCCAACCGTTGGCTCACGGCCATGCAATTGGACCAAACCGAATTGCATCGTGACACATTGATGCAGCGGCTCGCCACGGCCGGGATTGAATCGCGTCCCGTCTGGAAGCCGATGCACTTACAGCCCGTTTACCGCGATGCAGAATACGTGTCGGTCGACGGAGAAGACGTCAGTCGCCGACTCTTCGAAAACGGCATCTGTCTTCCGTCGGGATCTGATTTGACGCTCGGAGAACAACAGCAAGTCATCCAGACGGTACTCGATACACGTACAATCGTGACCGAACAAAGTGTCTGAGGAGGACGAACGATGAACCGGGAAGCAGAGATTATCCAGTCGCTTCGAGCCGCTGCATCTCTGACTCCGACCCTCACTGTCAAACAATATCAGCTCTGGAGCCGAGACCGAGACGTCCCGACGTTCCTCGACGTTCTCAATTTTTATGGGTCATGGACCGGTGCGTTAAAAGCGGCCGGGCTCGTCGAATCCCGCAAACAGTATACCCAACAAGAACTCATCGCAGCGCTTCGGCTCGCACTTGAACAGGAAGGGAGATTGACGAGCACCCACTATCAACAATGGGCCAAAGGTCAAGTCGCCCCTTCCCTAGGTGATATTATTTCCCACTTCGGGTCTTGGAGTCTGGCCGTGAAAACGGTTGAGCGTTTAGAAGAACTCCATTTTACCGTCCAACCAGAACGTGAAAAAGCAGAAATCGTCCAATCGTTACTCGAAGCAAGCCGGGTCGTGGTCCCATTCAACGCCGTCACGTATCAGAAATGGGCCAAACAACATAAACGACCGAGTGTTGCCAAAATATCGCGGCGGTATGGCTCTTGGAAACGGGCACTCGCCGAGTTGGAGCTTCGTGAGTCGTGTGATGGAAAGAAGTGAACATGGAGGAGGAATCGCGATGAACGGAGCATTTGTCATCTCGTTAGATTTCGAATTGAACTGGGTCACGTTTGACGGCACGACGATCGAGGCGTATGGCGAGAATCTACTTGGAGTACGGCAAGTCGTTCCAAGCCTGCTCGAATTGTTCGCCGCGCATCAGATTCATGTGACGTGGGCGACCGTCGGCTTCCTGTTCTATGAGACGAAAGCGGAACTGTTGAAAGACTTGCCGACGATTCAGCCGGCGTACCGTCATCCCGAATATTCTTCGTACAACTGGATGCAGCACGTTGGGGCGGACGAGGCGACCGATCCGTATCACTTCGGGAAGTCACTCGTCGATCAAATCATCGCCACCCCTGGCCAAACGATTGGAACTCATACGTATTGCCATCTCTCTTGTCTCGAGGAAGGTGTGACCATCGAGGCGTTCAAGGCCGACCTTGAGGCGGCGAAGCGTGTGGCGGCACGGCGGGATGTCCCGATTCAAAGTATCGTCTATCCACGTAACCAATCGAGTCCGGCGCATTTCAAGGCAGCTCAAGAGGTCGGCATCGATGTCTATCGCGGCAATGAGACCCATTACATTTATCGGGCCGATGCGAGAGGGGATGAGGGGTTAGGCCGACGGGCCCTTCGACTGTTGGACGCCTACGTGAACTTGACCGGGCATCACACCGTCTCATGGGAATCCATTCGCCAGTCCTCTCCGTATAACGTACCTTCGAGCCGCTTCCTCCGTCCGTACGTGCCGCCGCTCCGCTTCCTCGACCGTCTCAAATTGCGTCGTATCAAGCGCAGCATGACGCATGCGGCCAAGACCGGACAAGTGTTCCATCTCTGGTGGCACCCGCATAACTTCGGGAAGCACTTATCGGAAAATATGGCGATGTTGAGCGAAATCGTCGCTCATTATGAGAAGCTCCACCAGACATACCAATTCGAAAGTTTATCGATGGAAGAAGTGGCTGACCGGTGCCGTCCGGTCGTCGTCTCGACGCAGGAGCGTCACGGATGAGCGTTGTGTTAGGAAAATGGAAGGAGGGAAACGCCATGGGTCGACCCATCGTGTTACTTATCGGGGAACATCGCACATCCGCCTACGTCTATCAGGCGATTCGCAACCTAGGGGTGACCCATGTGATTCGAGAAGATGGTCCGAGCGAGCATCGACCCGAATCGCTCAACCATTGGCTGACGCACGCCTATGTCCGGTCGATGTCGCCTCTCATGCGCGTATCCAGCCGGGCCCGGATTCGAGAATTGAAAGGTCGCTATCCGTTGAACGACGAGCCGATTCCGTTCCATCACATCCTGCGGGTCACTTCATTAAACGATGCGAAGACGACGATGTGGCTCGATCGTCTCGATCCACAACTGATCGTCACCCATGAAACGGGACCGATTGACCCGAGTGTCCTCGCCCGATTCGACTGTCCGGTGCTGACAGTCAAACCGACGATCGCCGAAGGGCAAATTGAGGCATACTGGGCGTTCCGGGCCAAACCGGACGTCTGTGAGGCACGAATCGAACAGTGGACCGAGCGGGGCTGGTCCGTGGTCGACCGGGCCGTGCTCTATATCGGCGGGACGGATAATTTTGCCACGTACCCGTATTTACAGCTCACGACCGTATTGCCCCTCCTGAGACGGCAAATCGAGTTGCTGTTAAAGGAAGATGTCTATGACCGCCGAACGGCGAAATAACGGCCAAAGCGTGATGCTTTGGCCGTTTAGCTTTGGGTGATGCAATAGTGTTGGATGGCGTCATTATAGTAGACGGCAAGTCCTGGGGCGTACTTGTCATAGAATGCGGTGAAACGCTCATCCATGACGTACATCTGTCCGAGTCCGCTGAACATGTCGAGCGAGCAGTCATAAAACTGGTCGTTGATGAACATGTGGTTCGCCTGGACGGCCGCTTGGACACGTGGGTCTTCGACCGGGACACCGGCCGTGAACAAGTCGACCAGCGGTTTGACGAGATCGACTTGCTGTTGACTGAGAGCTTCCCAGTCTTCTTTCGAGCGCTTGTCGGCGCGCGCACGTGACGTCTTGTACGCCTCGCTCTCGCCCCAACGTTCCACGACCTCGGGCTCGTGTTTCGCTTCGTGGGTTTTCAGTTCGTCAAACGACAGACCGTTGAACAACGATTTGTCTTCCATTGAAATTCCTCCTCTCAGTGAGGTGAGCGTCGATTCCGCCGTCTCGGCGAGTGTCGCGAAATAGGCGGCCTTTGCGCGCAGCGCGGTCACCTGCTCCTTGAGGGCACGGGTCCGATCGAACGGTTCGGCTTCGAGCAACGCCTGAATCGTCTCGAGTGGAAAGTCGAGCGAACGATACAGCAGAATCGACTGCAACCGCTCGGCGTCCTGTGACGAGTAACGGCGATACCCGTTGACGTCACGCTCGGCAACAAGCAGACCGACCGCATCATAGTGCCGTAGCGTCCGTGTGGTCGTGCCAGCGAGCGTGGCGAGCTGTTGAATCGTATACATGTCCTCACCTCCTTGGATTCAGCGTACACGTTGACGTCGCGTCAAGGTCAAGCCTCTTTTTCAAACAAAGAAAAACCATCCCGTTCGCCGATGTACCGGAAGCCGAAGCGGGGATAATAGGCGTTCAAAAAAGAGTTCGTGGCGACGCAGTCGAGGCGAATCCGGTCCGACGTTGCTGCGAGTGCATGACGCATCAGCTGTTCGCCGATTTGTTGGCCTTTCATTCGGTCGTCGACGACGAGCCGATGTAAATAGACGGCCCCCCGGGAATCGTCCCATAAATTCTCATCCCAAGCCGTCGGCGGAATCAAACTGACCGACCCGGTGATGGTTCCATTTGTTTCATATACATACACGGTCCCGTTCGTGACGTCATGAGTCACAAAATCGGTCCGGCTCGGTTCCAAATATTTCACCCATTGCGTTTTTCCGGCTGCCTGAAAAGCTTGGGCTTTCTTTAAAATTAGTTGATCGATTGCCGAAAGATCGGCCTGTGTGGCCAAACGAATCATATAAGTCGCCTCACTTTCATTTCATTTCAAATTCGTGTAGGGTACACGGTGAGTAAGCTGTTGAAACACTCTTTGTATTGATTTCGAATTTTTGTTAAGATAAACGTAGTGCATCGTGCAAACGATTGCGCTAATGCGATATAGAGAGAACAGCACTGATATTAGTATATAGGATGCGCAGTGAGTTTAGGGATAAGGGAGTATCATTGAGACATGCAACTTTTACAACGTGACCAACACACACAAACGAAAACACTGAAACGAAACTGGTGGAAAGAAGCCGTCGCTTATCAAATCTACCCGCGCAGCTTCTACGATGCGAACGGCGATGGAATCGGCGACATCCAAGGCATCATCGATAAGCTCGACTATTTGAAAGACCTCGGCGTCGACGTCATCTGGATTTGTCCGATGTATAAGTCGCCGAATGATGACAACGGCTATGACATTAGCGACTATCAGGACATCATGGACGAGTTCGGATCGATGGAAGATTTCGATCGACTGTTGACGGAAGTCCATGCACGCGGCATGAAGTTGTTGCTCGACCTCGTCGTCAACCATACGTCGGACGAGCACCCATGGTTCATCGAATCGAAGAGCTCGAAAGACAATCCGAAGCGTGACTGGTACATTTGGCGTGACGGCAAACCCGACGGCTCGAAACCGAACAACTGGGAGTCAATCTTTGGCGGGTCGGCCTGGGAGTTCGATGAGACGACGGAGCAATATTTCTTGCACGTCTTCTCGAAGAAACAACCGGACCTGAACTGGGAGAACGCCGAGATGCGCCAGACGATCTATAACATGATCAACTGGTGGCTCGACAAAGGCATCGACGGCTTCCGTGTCGATGCAATCAGCCACATCCGCAAACATCCATCGTTCGGCGATTTGCCGAACCCAGAAGGCCTCGACTTCGTGCCATCGTTCGAGATGCACATGAACGTCGATGGGATTCACGGTTATTTGGAAGAGCTTCGCGACGAGACGTTCAACAAGCACGACATCATGACGGTCGGGGAAGCGAACGGCGTGTCGCCTGACGACGCTCACCTTTGGGTCGGCGAGAAGGAAGGCAAGATGAACATGGTGTTCCAATTCGAACACATGGGTCTTTGGCGCGAAGACGCCGAGTCGAAGCTCGACGTCGTCCATTTGAAGAACGTCCTGACGAAATGGCAAAAAGGTCTCGAAGAAGACGGCTGGAACGCCCTCTATGTCGAGAACCACGATCAGACACGGACCGTGTCGTCATGGGGTGATGACGAGCGCTATTGGAAAGAGAGCGCGAAATCGATTGCGATGATGTATTTCCTCATGCAAGGGACGCCGTTCATCTATCAAGGCCAAGAGATCGGCATGACGAACGTGAAGTTCGACTCGATCGACCAGTACGATGATATCGCGACACGAAACCGCTATTACATCGGTCTCGAACATGGCAAGAGCCATGAGGAGATGATGGACATCACGTGGAACTCGTCACGTGATAACACGCGCACACCGATGCAGTGGAGCGATGCCCCGAACGCGGGCTTCACGTTCGCCGAGACGCCTTGGTTCGGCATCAACCCGAACTACACGGACATCAACGTCGACGCCCAGCTCGAAGACGACGACTCGATTCTCAATTTCTATAAAGAGATGATTCGTCTTCGCAAGCAAGACGAGACGTTTGTTTACGGGACGTATGACATCGTCTTGCCGGAACACCCGGAGATTTACGCGTACACGCGCACGCTCGGTGACTCGCAATACCTCGTCATGACGAACTTGACGGGCAAAGAAGCCATCTTTGCGACGGAGCTCACGCTTCGCTCGGAAGACGTCGTCTTGCAAAATATGCCGCTCGAGCCGCATGATGAGACGACACTCGTCCACTTGAAGCCGTTCGAGGGGCGCGTCTATAAAATGAGTTAATCGAAGACAGGGACATTCCCTGTCTTTTTTTTTGCGTACAGGGAAATGACGAGAGAGCACGAATTCATATATAGACAAGACGAGGAGGGGTTGGAATGAGACTGTTACTGACATCGGCCGGGATTAAAAATGACCGGATTAAACAAACGTTACTCGAGTTGTTAGGGAAACCGATTGAGGAGTGTACCGCCCTGTGCATCCCGACCGCGATTTACGCGTTGCCGGGTGGGACGAATCACGCGTGGAACTTTTTCAACGGTGATTTCTCGACGCCGATGTGTGAGGTAGGGTGGAAGTCGGTCGGGGTCCTCGAATTGAGTGCCCTCCCAAGTCTTGATGAAACGGTTTGGAGACCGGCGTTCGACGAGGCGGATGTGTTGTTGGTCAACGGAGGCGACCCACTGTTCTTGCATTATTGGATGAAGCAGTCCGGTGTCTCGCAGCTGTTACCGGATTGGAATGGCGTCTATGTCGGTTTGAGTGCCGGCAGCATGGTTATGACCCCGAGAATCGGGGAGGCGTTTGTCGGTTGGCAGGCGCCAGGCGTGCAAAGCGATGAGACGCTAGGCTACGTCGATTTTTCGATTTTCCCTCACCTCGATCATGAGATGTTGCCGGAGAACACGTCCGAGCATGCGACCGAATGGGCAGGCATGTTGGCTGGGCCGAGCTACGCCATCGATGACGAGACGGCGATTCGAGTCGTCGACGGGCGTGTAGACGTGATTTCGGAAGGGAATTGGCTGAAGTTTTAACGGAACGAACGGCCGCGGATGATCACATCCGCGGTCTTTTGCTTGAAGCGGACTTCTTGCACGCACATAATATAAAATTGATCGGGCCCGACGTGTGAAGCGCGTGCGAACCGGGAAAGAAAAAGTTACCGATTCCGGACCGTTCGCGAGATATGGTACGATGGGACAGCGGAAAGGGGAATCATCATGGCAATTGAACCGAAACGCGTACGTGTGCGCCAAAAGACGACGATCAGTGAGATCGCGGAACCGATCGAGCTGCAAGCCGAGGGGCTCTATTATGAATTGAAGACCGGCTTCATCTTGACGTTCGATCAAGAACGGGAAGACGGTGTCGTTCCGACGACAATCAAATATACGACAGGCCGGCTCGCGCTCATCTGTAAAGGACCGATCGAGATGAATCATTCCTTTATCGAAGGACGTTTGACGCAAAGCCTATATAAAAACCTATATATGTCGATGACGATGGCGACGACGACAGAGCGACTCGATGTCGCGGACGGCCGTTGCCGCTTCGTCTACGAGTTATCGATGAACGAAGACATGGCGGGAAATTATGACGTCGACGTCACATGGACGTTTGAAGGAGGAGAGTTCGCATGAATTTTGCAGAACGCGTGAAAAAGATTGAAGAGATGTTGAACGAGGATTGGTTCGAGATGCTCGAGACGAACGAGGACGAGTATGAAGAGTGGCGTGGCCGCCTCGAGGACCATGCTGAGCAGGTCGTCGGGCACTATGACAACGAGACCGGTGTCGATATGGACTCGGTCGACAAGTTGCTCCAGTTGAACGATGAGTTCCCGCTTCTTTATGGAGAAGATACGGTCCGGCTTTACGTCGCGTTGATCGAGGCGCGGCCGGAAGACAAGTCGGCGTACGAACGCTATATCGATTATTTGGCGGCCATCGGTGACGCGACACATGAGGAATTTTTACGGTTCCACACGCTCGTCGAGGCTGGCCGTTTAGACGAGGCCCGTACGCTCGCCCCACAGATGCCAAAACGACTAGGATTAGAAGACTGACCCGCAATCGATTGCGGGTTTTTTGCTAGATGATTCTATGAAAAAGGCGACATCTCGTCACAGGAACGTCTGTTTTCAACGTGAATCGGCTTCGTTATGATGAAGAGAGACCAATCAATTAGGGGGACGTCAGATGCTACAGCTCGTCAAAACAACGATGGCGCAACAAGCGCAAGTACTCGAATTTTTAAAGGAGTGGCGGGAGCGGGAAGAGACGATCGTCCCGAACGCGGTCGACCGCGACGCGTCTGACTTTGCGTCGTACGTCAAACAGATTCGTGATAAAGAGATACGGGTGAACAACCTCAGTTGGGTGCCGAGCACGACGTATTGGCTGACGGACGGGGACGAGTTGCTCGGGGCGGCGAATATCCGCCACGAATTGAATGACAACCTCCTCAACTTTGGGGGCCACATCGGTTACGGCATCAAGCCGAGCGCACGTGGACGCGGTCTGGCAACGAAACAGCTCGAGCTCGCGCTCGAGAAAGCGAAAGAACTCGGGATTGAGCGGGCGTTGATTACGTGTGACCGGACGAACGTGGCGTCACGCCAAGTCATCTTGAATAACGGAGGAATACCGGACACACCGTTCACAGCGGAAGGCGGGAAAATCGTCGAGCGGTTTTGGATTGAACTGAAAGGATGACGTGAGATGGCGAATTGGATCGTGGTCTATTTAGCACTGATCAATTTTTGGGGAATCTATCTGTTTCCACGAGACCGGGTACCGTCTCAAAAATGGTTCTCGTTTTCGAGCGGGATCGCCATCACGTACTTTTTCATGTATCTCTTGCCGTCTTTGAATAAGCGGCAAGACACGCTCCGGGTCGAATGGCTCGACCTGGCCTTGCCGTCGGAGATTTATGTCATCAGCCTGCTCGGCTTCACCGTCTTTTACGGGACGATGCGTGTCGTTCGAACGCCACACTTCAAAGACGAGACGATTGATCAGAACGTGTCGTATTGGCTCCAAGTGACGCTGTTGACGGCATATATGTCGTTCTCGGCTTACGTCGTTACGGCATCATCCGTCACGTTCGTCGCCCGCAGCTTCTACGCGACGGCGCTCGGCGTCCACTTCCTCGCCGTCGGTCACGACTTGTATCGCCATTACGGGGAACGCTACCTTCGGCAAGGACGTTATTTGTTGAGCGGCGGCATCCTCATCGGCGGTTTCTTCTCCCGTTTCATCGATCTCGCCTCGCACGTCGAGGCCATCTTGTTCGCGTTCGTCGCCGGGGCGATGATTCTGAATATCGTCAAGTTCGAACTTCCAGCCGACCGCAACCTTCACTTCCGGACGTTCGTCCTCGCGGTCGTCGGGTATGGCGGCATCCTCTTATTCTTGAAGCATGTGCTCAATTTTTGACCCCTTCGATAAAAATGAATGACTGTTCATTCATTGTTTGATATACTGAATTCAAGATTGAATCCGTTTTCATAAGGGGGAGTTTTGGGGATGTCTACATTTTTAATCGTCAACTGGATTCTATTCTTGCTCGTCCTCGGCTATGGACTGTATTTGTTCGCCTCGCTGGTCTATCAGCGCTATACGTTCATCAAGCTCGGGAAGCAGGCAGAGTGGAGCCAAACGAATAAGGAACGGCTCGAACAGGTCATGATCAATGTGTTCGGCCAAAAGAAATTGTTAAAAGACAAGAAGAGCGGCATCATTCACGTCATGATGTTCTATGGGTTCATCCTCGTCCAGTTCGGGGCCATCGACTTCATCTGGAAAGGGCTTGCTGTCGGGACGCGTTTCCCGCATATCCCGCTCGGTCCGCTCTATCCGATTTTCACGTTCATGCAAGAAATCGTCATGCTCATGATTCTTGTCGCGGTCGTTTGGGGATTCTACCGCCGTTACATCGAGAAGCTCGTGCGCTTGAAACGAAACTTCTTGGCCGGCCTCGCCCTCATCTTCATCGGTGGGCTGATGGTATCGGTCTTGTTCGGGAACGGGTTCTACCTCGTCTATAAGGAAGAACTTCCGATGTGGGGTGAACCGGTCGCGACGCTCATCGGTTCGGCGTTTGCTTGGGTACCGGGAGGGGTCGCCTTCGCCTTGTTCGTCGTCTTCTGGTGGCTTCATCTCTTGTTCTTGCTCAGCTTCATGATTTATATCCCGCAAGGCAAGCACGCCCACTTGATCGCCGGGACGCTCAACGTCTGGCTCGGACGGACGCACCAGGTCGGTCGTCTCGCTCCGGTCGATTTCTCGGCGATGGAAGAAGCCGAGGAGTCGGACGAAGAAGTCGTCTTCGGGGTCAATAAAATCGAAGACTTCAACCAAAAACAACTCGTCGATTTGTATGCCTGTGTCGAGTGCGGACGCTGTACGAACGTCTGCCCGGCGACCGGGACCGGTAAGATGCTGTCGCCGATGGACCTCATCGTCAAGCTGCGCGACCATATGAACATGAAAGGGGCCGCCGTCACACGGAAGTCACCGTGGGCACCGGCGCTCTTGTTCCAAAACACGCAAGGGGCCGAGATTGCCGCCGCGGCCCAAGACGGGCATATGCTCGTCGCCGACGAGTTGATCGGCAACGTCATCACCGAAGAAGAGATTTGGGCATGTACGACGTGCCGCAACTGTGAGGACCAATGTCCGGTCATGAACGAGCACGTCGACAAGATTATCGATTTGCGCCGTTACCTCGTCATGATGGAAGGCAAGATGGATCCAGAAGCGCAGCGTACGGTCGCCAATATCGAACGTCAAGGCAACCCGTGGGGGATGAACCGGAAAGAGCGCGAGAATTGGCGCAAAGACCGGGAAGAACTTGTCATCCCGACGGCAAAAGAGAAGAAAAAGGCCGGCGAAGAGTTCGAATTCCTCTTCTGGGTCGGAGCGATGGGCTCATACGACAGCCGTAGCCAAAAAGTCGCGCAAAGCTTTGCGAGCGTCTTGAACAAGGCCGGCGTCTCGTTCGCCATCCTTGGTAACGAAGAGAAGAACTCAGGGGATACGCCACGCCGCATCGGGAACGAGCTGTTGTTCCAAGAGCTCGCCGAAGCGAACATCAAACTGTTCGAGAAGTATGGGGTCACGAAAATCGTCACGGTCGACCCGCACGCGTATAACACGTTCAAAAACGAGTATCCGGACTTTGGACTCACGGGTGTGAAAGTGTATCACCATACCGAGCTCCTCGCCGAGCTGCTCGATACGGGCCGGGTCAAACCGGACTTCTCCGTGAACGAGCGTGTCGTCTATCACGACTCATGTTATCTCGGACGCTATAACGGTATTTACGACGCCCCACGTTTCGTCTTGGAACGCATCCCAGGTGTCGAACTCGTCGAGGCGGAGCGGAACCGTGAGAACGGCATGTGCTGCGGCGCCGGTGGCGGTCTCATGTGGCAAGAAGAGAAAGTCGGGACGCGCGTTAACGTGGCCCGGACCGAGCAGTTGCTCGAGACGAAACCGACGGTCATCGGGTCGGCATGTCCGTACTGTTTGACGATGCTCTCGGACGGGACGAAAGCGAAAGAAGTCGATGAGACGGTCGGTACGTTCGACGTCGTCGAATTGCTTGATCGCTCCCTCGCTCCAATCGAAGTACCAGAACCGATTGTCCAATAAAAACAAGGCACGGTCCGCGGACCGTGCCTTGTTTGTCGTTAGTGCATCTCGGAAGTGGCCAATAAGGAAGACGTCAGGTGTGATAGTCCTTGCGTCGTCTCATTGATGGCCGAAATCGTCTCGACCATTTGGCCGAGGTCTTGCTTGTTTCGTTCGAACGACATGACGTAATTGCCCATCTCGTCTTTGACGGTCGAGAAGCCAGCTTTGACGGCACCGAGTTGACGCATTGCCTCGTCGTTCGTTCGATGCATCTGTCCCATTTGATCGAGCAGGGCGGCGATGTTCGCTTCATTCTCATGGATGAGGACGTTGATTTGACTGCTCAGCTGTTTCGCATTCTCGGCGAGCGTCCGCACTTCGGTCGCGACGACGGCGAAGCCTTTGCCGTGCTCACCGGCTCGGGCCGCTTCGATTGATGCGTTCAAGGCGAGCAAGTTCGTCTGGTTGGCAATCTGTTCGATGCTCCGAGTCATGCTGACGATTTCTTGCGAGCCGTCCTTGAGCGCGGTGATGCGATCGAGCGAGGCGTCGACGTACGTCGCCGACTGTTTGAACTCGGATTCCATCTGTTCGATTTGCTCGCCGTTCGTATGCGTCAAGCTCATCAAGTGACGGCTCATCTTCTCCGTCTGCTCGGTCTCGGACAACACTTGATGGGCTCGCTTGCTCGTCTCGGACATGGCGTGACCGGTCTGCTCCATCGTCGTCGCGACTTCCGTGCTGACGCGACTGACATCGTTCAATAGCGTCGCTCGGGCGACGTTTGCCGATTCAATCTCATCGAGACGCGCATCGACGTACTGCTCAGTGACGATTTGGGCGTCCAAGTTCATCGCATGGGACAATGCGAGGAGCGATTCGGTCAATGTGGCCGGGTCGTGTTGGTACGTCTCGACGATTTTTGGGACGAGCAACGTGTTGAAGGCAGAATAGGTCGCGAGGAACCAGACGACCGGTACGGCATAGTGGTGATGCGTCTGGCCCATCCGTTTACGCATCGCAAGGAACTTTTCATCGATGTTTCCGGTCAACAAGCTCCGGAAGTAGTCAGCGAACACTTTTTTAAGCCGCTCACGTGTCGACGAGGCGTTGGCGATTTGGACCATCTCAGGCTGCAACATCAAGTGGTCGAGGACGTTTTCGAGGACATCGTCTAACACGGACTCGACGAGCGGGGCCATGTCTTGGAGTCGCTTCACTTGCGATGCCGTATAACCCATATAATGGGTGCGCCCGTTCAAATTTGGATCGGTCGGTCGTGCGGTCTTAGCCACATCAGGGAAGCCGATCGACGCGGTGTAAGCGGTAGGTTTTGATTTACGGAACAGTGCCATGTTTCATTCTCCTTTTTCTCGTACAGCTAAAATAGCGTTCTATTCTATATCGGCAAACATGTGAAAAAACTGAGGAGCTGATGTGTGATTCGAGAGGTTCTCGAATGGAAGGGGGCGGGAAAGAAGGAAAGGAGAGCGATTCAATCATTTTCTAGAAATGAGGTATCTTTAATGAAAAACACGGTCGTGTTATTGACGATTGTCAGTGCCCTCAGCAGTCAAATCTTGCCTCAAATTTTATTTTTGTCCATCATGGCGGTCGAAGACGGCGTTGGACGATTAATCCCGTTCATGATTTTTTACGTGGCGAGTATGTCGGGACTGCTTCTATGGGTGTACATCATTGGTCGCCTTGGCTCGAAACAGACATTCTTACTGGCGCTGACCGTCTTGGTGACCGGACTCATCTGCTTTTTGCTGCCGTTTGGCTGGGCGATCGAATTGAGCGCTTTTCTTGTCGGTGTCGGATCGATCGGTGTCGGGTCGATTATGACGACGATTTTGTCACAGCTGAAGGAACTGTCCACCACAGACGAGTCGGCGGATCAGAAAGGGAGTTCGCTCCCGCTCGTACTCGCACTCGTTGCCTGGATCGTCATTTTCTCTTATGTGCTGACTCGATCATATGACGAGGCTGTCATCCTCTTCCTCGTCAGTCTGATCCTGCCTTGGCTGTTCGTGAGAAAGTTGCCGCTCGAGAAAACGGCGACGTGGGCATGGGCGACAGGGAAGTTCGTGCTTGCCTTCATCACCGTCACCGTGTTCACGTTGGTGAGCCGTCTCCTCAGCCTGTTGGAAGAGGCGAGCGGGTACGTGGAAATCTTTTTATTGATGATTATTTTGCTCGGCTACGTCGGGTGGGTATTGTTCCAGGAGCGGACGAGAACGTACGTCAGTGCCACCAAAACACGGCAAGTCCAGTTGCTCTCGTTCGTCGTCGGGTTATTTGGCGGTTGGACGTTGATTGGCGCCGTATTCGTCAGTCTGGCCCTATACTCGTTTCAA
Organism: Exiguobacterium sp. E4787; assembly: GCF_018618375.1. Classification (NCBI taxonomy): domain Bacteria; kingdom Bacillati; phylum Bacillota; class Bacilli; order Caryophanales; genus Exiguobacterium; species Exiguobacterium sp. E4787. The sequence continues at coordinate 18,501 of NZ_JACSLY010000007.1, forward strand.
GTGCTCTTATTCTACGTGTTCATGCCGTTCTTGGCGGGCGTCATCGGCTGGATATTATTGAACCGTGTGTTCGACGTGGCACGCCATCCGTACTACGTCCTGCTCGTCACGTCGCTGCTATTCTTCCTCGGTTTCTTGGAGCCGCTCGTGTTTATTCCGGTCCTGTTTGTGAGTGGGTACGTCCAGACGATGTACGCGAGTGCGGGTCACGTCTATCTATATGCATCGTATGGGGACAACAAAGAGTTCGCCTCGCTGCTCTTGCAACTATGGAAACGGATCGGGATGGTCGTCGCTTATTCCGCGCTCATGGTTGGATTGCTCGGCTACGGCCTATATACTGGCCAGTCCGTCAATGCAGAGTTGTCCTTCAAAGTCCCGCGCGGTTGGATGCTCGGGGTGCTCGGTTTGACGTGAATCTTCAACGTCGGATTGATTACGCTCTATTGGTTAAGCATCCAAAAAACCGTTGAAACTTCAAAATAATTTCCTCTAGCTTTTTCATATCGGTTTTGTTTATAATGAGGAGTGATGTTTAACTAGTGACGGAAAAGGAGTGTCCTTTAATGAATAAATCGTTGATCGATTTCGTTTACGAAATTCTTCAAAAGACTGGCGAGCAACCAGTGTCATTTGATGAGATTCGTGAGCTGATCAGACAAAACTATACGTTCGCAAGTGAAGAGGAGGAGCTCGAGAAAATCGCGCAACTCTACACGGACATGAACATCGACGGACTATTCGTCAACTTGGGAGCTAACCGTTGGGCGCTTCGTGTTTGGTATCCGTTCGATAAGTCAGACGAAGATCTCGTCATCGAAGCACGCCAGCGCGGTGAGCTCGATGAGTTCGAAGAAGAGATCGATGAGACGGATGAAGGCATCGTCGACATTGAAGACGACCTTGACGTCTTTGCAAAAGGTGAAGATTTTGACGCATCTGAGTTCGATGCCGAGGATGAAGCCGAAAAAGTGGAAGGCCTTGACGAGTTCGAGGACGAAGACTTGGACGACGACCTCGACCTTAAAGACGAGGATGATTTATAAGAGACCGCAAAAAGCCGGGCATTTGTCCCGGCTAGGCGTGTCTCTTTTTCTTTTTTGACAGTTGAAAAAAAAGAAAAAATAATGACTTGACGACTGCATCGTCTCTGACGTAAATTAGTCATGGGCTAGTTTAGCACGTAACGATGCAGCAAAAGTGTCCTCCATTTCAGTGGGGGCACTTTTGCTTTTTTTGTTTTTTCGTTTCCCGTTGTGGCATTTAAGAGAGGAGAATGATGATGACAAAGTATATTTTCGTAACAGGTGGGGTAGTATCTTCACTCGGTAAAGGGATCACAGCCGCTTCACTCGCACGTCTACTCAAAAACCGAGGTTTGAACGTGACGATTCAGAAGTTTGACCCGTATATCAATATCGACCCAGGAACGATGAGCCCGTACCAGCACGGAGAGGTGTTCGTCACAGATGACGGCGCTGAGACGGACCTTGACCTCGGTCACTACGAGCGCTTCATCGACATCAACTTGTCGCAAAACGCCAACGTGACGTCAGGTCGCATCTACTCGACGGTCTTGAAAAAAGAGCGTCGTGGCGATTATAACGGGGGAACGGTCCAAGTCATTCCACACATCACGAATGAGATTAAAGACCGCGTCTTCCGCGCCGGTCGCGAGACGAACGCAGATGTCGTCATCACAGAGATTGGTGGAACAGTCGGGGACATCGAGTCGCTTCCGTTCATCGAGGCCATTCGTCAAGTGAAAAACGATATCGGCAAAGAGAACGTCATGTACGTTCACTGTACGCTCGTCCCTTATCTCCGCGCTGCCGGTGAGATGAAGACAAAACCGACCCAACATAGCGTCAAAGAGCTCCGCAGTTACGGGATTCAGCCGGATATCATTGTCCTCCGTACCGAGCACGATATCCCAGAAGAGATGCGGGAAAAGATTGCCTTGTTCTGTGATACACGTAAAGAAGCGGTCATCGAGGCACAAGATGCGTCGACGCTTTACGAAGTGCCGCTCAACCTTCAAAAGCAAGGAATGGACCAACTCGTCAACGATTACTTCGGCTTCAACACGCCGGCCGCTGACATGACGGCTTGGAAAGAGCTCGTGCACACGGTCACGCACCTCGAGAAGAAAGTCAAAATCGCTCTCGTCGGAAAATACGTCGAACTTCGTGACGCGTACATCTCGGTAGCAGAATCGCTCAAGCACGCCGGTTACGCCTTCAACGCCGACATCGATATCGATTGGGTCAACGCTGAAGAGGTGACGGCAGAGAATGTCGAGACGCTTCTCGGAGACGCAGACGGGATTCTCGTCCCAGGCGGATTTGGAGAACGCGGCATCGAAGGGAAAATCGAAGCGACGCGTTATGCGCGTGAGAACAACGTCCCATTCTTCGGGATTTGCCTCGGCATGCAGCTCGCGACGGTCGAGTTCGCCCGTAACGTCTTGAAGCTCGACGGTGCCCACTCGGCCGAAATCGATCCGACGACGAACTATCCGATTATTGATTTGCTTCCAGAACAAAAAGATATCGAGGATCTCGGCGGCACGCTCCGTCTCGGCCTCTATCCATGCAAGCTCGAGCCAGGTACGAAAGCGCACGCCGCTTACAACCAAGAGCTCGTCTACGAGCGCCATCGTCACCGTTACGAGTTCAACAACGAGTACCGTGAAGCGTTCGAGGCAGAAGGGTTCAAGTTCTCAGGAACGAGCCCGGACGGCCGTCTCGTCGAAATCATTGAGATTCCAGAGCACAAGTGGTTCGTCGCGTCACAGTTCCACCCAGAACTCATTTCGCGTCCAGAGCGTCCGCAACGCTTGTTCCACGATTTCATCCAAGCCTCACTCGGCGAGTGAGTGGCAGGTCACAGTCTATGACTGTGGCCTTTTTTCTCGGGCAAAAGGCTGATGTGCGCAACAGCTTCAGGTGGATACATGTTGCCCGAAATCCGGGTACACTAATAGTAGAACAGGGAGAGGGCGATGCGACATGCGAGAACGAACTATGATTTATGCAGGATACGGGGGAGCGCTCGTCACGCTCAGCCTGTTGCCGTTCGTCGTCTTGCCGACGCTATTATTGCCGTATCAACTCGGGTGGACCGGGATTGTATTGCTCGCACTGTCGATTGGTCTATTGCGGTCGATTCGCGAGGGCTCGAACACATACTTGAAACAGATGCTCAAAGTCACGTTCACGTTATTTTTGTTGTTCGTCTTCGTATACTACGTTTCGTTTGGTCTCGTTTTATATGATTCTTACGGGCTCGAGCGGTTGCTCGAACAGTATGGCGACCAGGCGATGTGGGTGTTCGCCGCCTTCAGCTTCCTGCAACCGATCGCGCTTCCGGTACCGGAGGCGGTCAGTGTCCCGATCGGCAGTGTCGCCCTTGGCCCGCTCCGGGCGGCCTTAATCGGGAGCGTCGCGACGACGCTCGGCATCCTCGTCATGTACGGGCTCGCTCGGTTCGGGCGGGAACGGGTGATGCGGCTTATCGACGCCGACAAGCTCGCGACGTATGACCGATACGTGGACAAGTACGGGCTCGGTGTGTTGCTCGTCTTGTTCATCATCCCGATCTTGCCCGATGAGGTCATCTGTCTCGCGGCTGGGTTCAGCCGGGTGCCATTTCCTCGATTCGTTTTGATCGCCATCGGCGCGAAGCTCGTCACGTCGTTCGGTCTCGCCTATTCGGTCTCGCTCGGCGAACTGTTCATCACCGGTGCGAGTCCGTTCGCCGTCGTCTCGGTGACGGCGAGTCTGTTGCTCGTCATCTTGGCGCTCGTCTGGCGAAAGCGGAAAAAAGGGAATTCGAACTGATCCCTTGAAAGAGTATAGCAGCACAGATAGAGAGGACGAGGGTATGATTCGTGATGAAGCGTTAGTGATTCGACCGATTGAGGCACGGGACTTGGATCGGTTATGGGAATTGATGTATAAGAACGAGGCACCAGAATATAAGAAGTGGGACGCGCCGTATTTCGAACATCGGGCGCAGACGTACGAGGTGTACTGTCAGAATGCGGACGAACACGTCGGCCGTGACGACATGTGGGTCATCGAGGTCGATGGGACCGTCTACGGGACGGTTTCCTTCTATTATGAAGACGCCGGACAGAACTGGCTCGAGGTCGGCATCATCCTCCATCAAGCCGATCGCTGGAATCGGGGCATCGGTACGCGGGCGCTCAAGCTGTGGGTCGGCCATCTGTTTCAGACGTTGCCGACGGTCCGGGTCGGATTGACGACGTGGTCGGGCAATGAGCGGATGATGAAAGTGGCCGAGAAAATCGGCATGCGACTCGAAGGTCGGATTCGTCAGGTGCGCGTCGTCGACGACGTGCGTTACGACTCGATTCGCATGGGTTTGTTGCGAGAAGAATGGATGACAGAAAGCGCTAAGTCTCGGTAGAGGCTTAGCGCTTTTCACGTGTGGAACAATTGGCGGTATTGGAGTGGGGTCATTTGTTTGTACGTCTTGAACGTGTTGATATAGGCCGTGCACGAGGCGAAGCGATATTTCTCACCGATGGTACAAATCGGCAAATTCGTTCCGAGCAAATCGGCGATGGACGCATCGATGCGGCGGCGCCGGATTCGTTCGGGTACACTCTCGCCGACTTCCTGTTTGAACAGGGCCGACAAATAATTGTTTGATAACCCGATTTGTTGGGCGATCCACGGGAGCGATAATTCCGGCTCTTTCAAATGCTCTTCAATCAAATGGATGGTCGTCGTGACGTTCGGGTTCGTCGACACGGGAGGGGATAGGAACGCCATCATCTTCGTCAAATGGTCGACGATGACGGGAATGGCATAGATAAAGTCGAGTGTCGTCGTCAGTTCATCGATTAAGATGAGAAGAGCGCTCGTATAATTGAGCGCGGTCTGGACGTTTGGGTTATCGACTGGAATCAGACGGATGACGTGATAGACGAGGCCGCGGTAGTAAAAACGGACACTCATGTACTCATCGGAGACCGGAAGTTTCAATAGGTCGAGCGTCAGCGTCTCGAGCAGCTGTTCGGCCCGAATCGGATGGGCGCTGCGGAGCGCACTCACAATTTGTTGATCGAGCGTATAAAAGTTATCCACATGCTGAAAATCATCGAACAAATTTTTGTCACGATGCAGATGATTCAGAAATTGGCGTTTGATTTTGTTTTCCACCGGATGAGTCACTTCTTTCGTCGTACGATCGGGAACCGTTTATTTATTTCGCGGAACGTTCCGTTTAGTCACTTGCTTTAATTCGGCGATTTCGCGAGCGAGTGCTTCTTCACGGGAACGTGCGGATGATTCGAGGTGGTGTTCGAGTTCCTTACTTTTTTGTCGATACGTTTCAGCGACTTCTTTCGTACGCTGTTGATGCTGATTGAGTTGTTTGTTGTACGCATCGAGATCAATTGGCTTTTTCGTCATACATCATATGCCCCTTTCAAAAGACGGTCAAACAGACAGGCGCGGTGCAAGCGAGGCTTGGCCCGCAGTTTCATCGAGGAAACGGTTCCTGTCCTTAGCTTACGAAGGGGGTGAAAGCTTGGAAAGTTAGGTCAACACGAAAGAAGTGGTGAAAAAGATGAAAAATGTGACGAAATTGTGTCCGTAGCATATCCCATTTCTCACACTACTCGATGAATTGCACAAACCACAAAAAAACCGCAGACATGAAGTCTGCGGTTGAAGGCTTATTTGACGGCTTGGTCTTTGATTGGGAACCAGCCGGCACGTGTTGTGATGGCGTTCCAGAGCGGAGCCGGGACGGCGAGTTCGGCTTGTTTGTTCAAGTCGAGTTCGGTCTCGATTTCGTCTTCACGACCGTCTTTCACTTTTTCGAGCCAATCCGGGTCGATGATGAGTTCGCGGCCGAGCGCGGCGAGGTCGATGACGTTCAGTGCGTCTTCGACTTGACCTGGGCGCTGGAGCTGTCCGACTCCGATGAGCGGGACGGCACCGTTGATGCGTTTAGCGATGCGATCAATCGACCGCTCCGTCACGTTCTCGTTCCGCATTGAACCGATATTGAAGTTCCAGAGCGAGGCGTGGAGGTAGTCGAGATTTTCTTCGAGCAACATATCGATCAATACGTCCGTATCGTCGAGCGTGATGCCTGGCTCTTCGACTTCTTCAGGCGAGAAGCGGTAGCCGATTAAGAAATTGTCCGCGCCTTCAGCTGCACGTTTGACCGAGCGAATGACTTCACGCGGGAATGTGAGGCGTGCGTTTACGTCGCCACCGAAGCGATCGTCGCGTCGATTCGAGTGAGGTGAGAAGAACTGTTGAATCAAATACGTGTTCGCCCCGTGAATCTCGACGCCGTCAAAACCGGCCTCAATGGCACGACGTGTCGCTTCGCCGAACGCCTCGATGATGGCTTCGACTTCTTCAGTCTCAAGGGCGCGTGGTGTGGCGGCACCTTCACGGACCGGTGCGATGGCGCTGGCGCTTACTGGTTGTTCGTTCGGAACGAGTTCCGGAGGAGACATGCGTCCTGCATGGAAGATTTGAAGAATCGCTTTCGCGCCTTCCGCTCTCAAACTTTCAGCGAGCTGACGAAGCCCAGGGATGAACTTGTCGTCATTCACACCGAAGGCGTTCGGGAACCCTTTGCCGTCTTCGGTCACGTAAGCACACGCCGTGATGGCGAGGCCGACGTTCTTCGCTCGCTTGCGGTAATAGGCGAGTTCGTGTTCCGACACTTCACCCGTCGGTTCTGACGAATAATGGGTCATCGGCGCAAGTACGAGCCGATTGTGGATCTCGACGCCGTTTTTGAATTGGAAAGGTTGTAACATGCGTTTCATAAAAAAACTCCTCCTTGTTGGTGATACTTTGAAGTCTAGTCTTCTCATTTTGAAATTGCGAGCGGGACGCTTTCTGAGGAGCAGGTTGCACACTCCGTGAGCGGGTCGATGGTTGAATGCTAGAAAATGGGGTATAATACAGGAGAAAAGTTGATAACCGGTTGGAGACTACAGAGAGACCACGACATGGGGGGCGAAGCCTTGTTTTGTTGTGGTCTCTTTTCGCATACATCGAACCGGATTCATTATAGGAGGGGACAAGATGGAAATCAGAAATTTCTCAGCAAAAGAACGTGCCAAACGATATGAACAGTTAACGGGTGAACGTCACGACGTGCTCGTCGTCGGCGGAGGAATCACCGGTGCCGGAATCGCGCTCGATGCCGCGTCTCGCGGAATGAAGACGGCCGTGCTCGAAATGCAAGACTTCGCAGCCGGAACATCGAGCCGTTCGACGAAACTCGTCCACGGAGGGTTGCGCTACTTGAAACAGTTCGAAGTCGCGCTCGTCGCCGAAGTCGGAAAAGAACGCGCCATCGTCTATGAGAACGGGCCGCACGTCACGACGCCAGAACGCATGCTGTTGCCGATGCATAAAGGCGGCACGTTCGGACCGCTCTCCACAGCGGTCGGCTTGATGGTGTACGATTTCTTAGCGGGCGTCAAACGCGGCGAGCGACGTTTGATGTTGAAGCCGGATGAAGTCATTCAAAAAGCGCCGCTCGTCAAAAAAGACGGTCTTGTCGGTGGCGGTTATTACGTCGAATATCGGACAGATGATGCCCGTATGACGATTGAAGTCGCGAAAGAGGCGGCCAACCACGGCGCCCTCCTCTTGAACTATTCGAAAGTGACTGGTCTAATCTATGAGCAAGGCAAAGTCGTCGGCGTCCACGTTGAAGACCAAATCGACGGCAAGACGTACGATGTCTATGCGAAGAAAGTCATCAACGCGACCGGACCTTGGGTCGACGTGCTCCGCGAACAAGACGGCTCGAACAAAGGGAAGATGCTCCGTTTGACGAAAGGAATTCACCTCGTCATTGACCAGTCGAAATTCCCGCTCAAACAAGCCATCTATTTCGATACACCGGACGGCCGGATGGTGTTCGCGATTCCGCGTGACGGCAAAGCGTATGTCGGGACGACGGACACGTTCTTCGATAAGGATAAAGCTCATCCACGCATGACGACCGAGGACCGCGACTATATTTTAGAGGCGATCCACTATATGTTCCCAGACGTGAACGTGACGGCAGACGACGTCGAGTCGAGCTGGGCCGGGATTCGTCCGCTCATCTATGAAGAAGGCAAAGACCCGTCTGAGATTTCACGGAAAGATGAGGTCTGGCAGTCGGAGAGCGGCTTAATCACGATCGCCGGTGGGAAGTTGACCGGTTATCGCAAGATGTCAGAGACGGTCGTCGATTTGGTGGCGAAACTGCTCAAGCAAGAAGAAGGCATCGTCTTTCTCGCTTCGCGCACGAAACATATGCCGATGTCGGGCGGTCATGTCGGCGGTTCGAAAGGGTTCGATGACTTCTTGACGAAGAAGAAGGCTGAACTGAAAAACCTTGGTCTCGATGACGTCAAAGCCGAGCAACTCGTCCGTCTCTACGGATCGAACATCGATCGTGTCATCGAACGGATGGACTCGAACGCGTACGACCTTCCAGAGTACGTCTATGCACAACTCATGTACGGCATCGAAGAAGAGTCGGTCGTTCGGGCCATCGACTTCCTCGTCCGCCGCACCGGAGCGATGTTCTTCGACATCGACTTCGTCCGCAACTATAAAGACGGTGTGCTCCGTTGCATGGCCGATGTCTTCAAATGGTCGGATGCTCGTCTCGCTGAAGAGCGGGCCGAGATCGAGAAAGAGATTGATCTCGCGGTCGTCCCTGTCACGGTCGACTAACGAAATAAAAGGAACTTCGCCGCGGCGAGGTTCCTTTTCATATGCCTAATTCTTCATAATACGCCATGATGCGTTCGTCGAGCGCCTCGACGACGTCCGGTTCGCCGAATAAATAGAGATAAAGATACGTGCCGTCCTCGCGATATATGTCCGTTTCGAGTGTCAGCGTGGTCGGGCGTCCCTCGAAGATGACCTCGATTGTACCGAGTGCGTGCTGGTTCATTTCGTCGAGTTCCGGATTAGAAGCCAGCTTTTTAATGCGGGCGACGTCATTGTCTGCGATGGGCTCATCGAACGTCTCGGACAAGACGGCGAACGTCTCCGGCAAATCCTCGAGATCGGTTTCGACGGCAGCGGCGAGCGGTGTCTCTTCTATTTCTTCCCCGAAGACGTTCACGACGAGTCCGACCATACTTCCAAGTGCCAAGACGAACAATATGTATAACAAATATGGTTTCATGATTTCGCTCCTGTTCGTTTCATGTTTTCAGTATATCAGCGTACCGGGTGTTTAGAAATAGGGAGACAATGGTATTGAAACAGATGGAAAAGAGAAAGGCGGGGGAGTTACGATGAAACGAGCATGGGCAATCGGTGGCGTCGTCCTCATCTTATTTCTCGGTTGGCAGTTCGTCGATACGAATCGGCTGTTTGCCGACGTCTACTATACGAAAGTGCCGAGCACAAACGTCACCGACCAAGGAAAGAGACATACGTATGAAACGATTGGCTATGATGAAGACGGCAAGAAACGACCAATCACGTTCGAGGCACCGATTCGGCTGGCCGAAGGCGATTTTTTGAAACTGTATGTGAAAGACGAGCAGACGGTGACGGCCTACGAGCCGGTACCTGAGTCGGAAGTACCGGCCCAGTTAAAGGACGAACAGACCGAAGAACCGGTATCGATACCGTTGCCTTGATTTCAAAATAGGTCCGTCGCCAAACGAAATCGGATTTGGTATGGTTAGACTAGTGCAAACTATGGAGAGAAGGTAGATGGATGTCACGGATGTTGATCGCAGACGACCAAGACGGGATTCGGTTGATGTTGGCGCAAGTGTTCCAAAGCCTCGGCATCGAGGTCGACACGGCGAACGACGGACAGAACGCTTGGGAAAAGCTCGAACAGAACGGATACGATTTAGTATTGCTCGATATGAACATGCCGCGCATGTTCGGTCATGAAGTACTACGCAACATGCGCCAACGGAACATCGACACCCCGGTCATGATTATGACCGCGTTCGGGGAAAAATCGACGCTCGAAGAAGTGCAACGACTTGGCATTACCGCGCAATTTGAAAAGCCGTTCGATATTTATCGGATGATTGAAAAAGTGAAGGAAGTCCTCAAAATCACGTAATTCGTCACGAAGATGACATATGTAAACGCTTGCGCAGAGCCATTTCTATGCCCGAATAGCATAGGCACAAGTTTCGACGTGTGTTATAATGGGAACGAATTGCACGGGGGCATTTTTCCCAAAGTGCACAATAGCGAACAGACAGGAGGATGTCATTATGCCATTAGTATCAATGACAGAAATGCTTAACAAAGCATTCGAAGGCAAGTATGCAGTAGGCCAATTCAACATCAACAACCTCGAGTGGACGCAAGCGATTCTTCGCGCTGCGGAAGACGAGAAATCACCAGTTATCCTCGGTGTATCAGAAGGTGCAGCGAAGTACATGGGTGGCTTCACAACAGTTGTTAAAATGACTGAAGGTCTCATGCACGACTACAACATCACTGTTCCAGTTGCAATCCACCTCGACCACGGTTCATCTTTCGACAAGTGTAAAGCAGCGATTGACGCTGGTTTCACGTCTGTTATGATCGACGGTTCACACCACCCGATCGAAGAGAACATCGAAATGACGAAACAAGTCGTTGAATACGCACACGCTAAAGGTGCTTCAGTTGAAGCGGAAGTCGGCACAGTCGGCGGCGAAGAAGATGGCGTTGTTGGCGGCGTACAATACGCTGACCTCGACGAGTGCGTACGCCTCGTGAAAGAAGCGAAAGTTGACGCTCTTGCGGCAGCACTCGGTTCTGTACACGGAGAATACCAAGGCGAGCCTAAACTCGGCTTCAAAGAGATGGAAGAAATCGCAGAAGCGACTAAAACTCCACTCGTTCTTCACGGCGGTTCAGGTATTCCTGAGCACCAAATCAAAAAAGCAATCGAGCTCGGTCACAGCAAAATCAACGTTAACACAGAGTGCCAACAAGAATGGACTCGTGCCGTACGTGAGAAGCTCAACACTGACTCGAAAGTATATGACCCACGTAAAGTCATCGGCCCTGGTATCGAAGCGATCTACAACGTCGTTACTGGCAAAATGCGTGAGTTCGGTTCAAGCAACAAAGCATAATCCTGTCACATCAGTCGGTTCTCCCTGTGAGAACCGGCTTTTTTTATTGAAACGTAAGCGGTTAGGGTACCGTATATAGATGAAAAAGGAGGGGTTGCATGAAGTATCAAGAACGTTCGACAGAATCATTTTGGCGCATTTTCTATATCGTCGGTCCCATCATTATAATTGGTGTGACGTTGGCCTTTGCTGCGCTGCCGGTCATTCTCATCCTCATGAATCCGAAACCGTGGTTGATTCCGCTGGTGTCACTCACCGTCCTCGGCGGTTACGGCGTGTATCGGTTCTTGCAACTGTTTCGCCAGCTGTTCTGGAAAGAGCGGCACCAGTCGCACTATGAAGTGACCGCGACATATATTGAGGGGACGACGTATCGGCACGAGCCGGGTGAGTCAGTCGAGCAATCGTTCCCGCTCGACGCAATCAAGCAAGTCGTCTTCTTCCCGGCCATCGTCCGAAAGACAGAAGCGGCCATGCCGCATCCCTATAGACGACGGACGATCGAGTTGTGCCCGATGCTCGCCATCATGACTGACGAGGATTCAATGGAAATCTTGTTCGACCAACGCGATCTCGCCGCGTTCGAACAGTGGATTCAGTATTTTATCGGAGATAGCGTGCCAGTTTTCTATACACCGAAACGGCTCTACTGGATTGGGGCGAACATCGCGACACGGCGGGAGCGGTTCGACATTCTCCGTCGACCCGAAGAAATCATCCCGTTCACGTATACAGGCAATCTCGTGACCGACGAAGAGACCGCGGTCGGACTTTGGATCGAGACGCATGGGTCGGAGCGCTTAAAGGAAGGGCCGTATCAAGCGTATGAGACAAAACAAAAAAACGTGAAACGATGGACGGCAGTGGGGACGCTTGTTGGCGTTGGTTTACTCATCGGATCGATGTTCGCCATCGCTGGCTTGACGTAAAGGGTGTAGCAATTCCATGACAATTTCCTCATAATAAGAAGTGTAAGCGATCACAACACCATTCGAGGAGGAATTGTACATGCGTTTTTTCATTGATACGGCAAACGTGGAAGACATCAAGAAAGCTCATCAGATGGGCGTCATCGGGGGAGTGACGACGAATCCATCGCTCGTCGCCAAAGAAGGCGTCGATTTCCATACACGGCTACGCGAAATCTGTGAGATCGTCGGGGATCTCTCAGTCAGCGCGGAAGTTATTGCGCTTGACGCAGCGGGTATGGTGGAAGAAGGAAAGGAACTTGCGGCCATCGCGCCGAATATTACTGTCAAGGTACCGATGACGCCAGCAGGGATGGAAGCGGTCAATACGTTTTCACAGCTCGGCATCAAGACGAACGTGACGCTCATCTTTAACGCCAACCAAGCGCTACTCGCGGCTCGGGCCGGCGCGTCATACGTCTCACCATTCATCGGTCGTTTGGATGATATCGGTCAAGATGGTCTCGACCTCGTCGAGACGATTGCCGATATCTTTGCCATCCATGGCATCGATACAGAAATCATCGCAGCTTCCGTTCGCCATCCGGTCCACGCGACGAAGGCGGCTCTCCTTGGAGCCGACATCGCCACGGTACCATACAAAGTCATCGAACAGATGATGAAACATCCGCTCACTGACAAAGGGATCGAGCAATTCTTAGCGGATTGGAACAACGCTCAATCCAAATAAGTTTGTCGCAGAAAGGTTTGATCTTCGTGGAAATTCTCCATATCGTAGGACAGCAAAAACTTGAAGGAACAGTTGACATTAGCGGTGCCAAACAGAGCGCCTTGCCTTGTCTCGTCGCAGCACTTTTGACGGAAGAACCGGTGACGATTGAGAACGTCCCCGTCATTGAGGACGTCGAAGTGATGCTCAGTCTATTACAAGAACTCGGCGTCGCGATTGAACGGGACGGGGAGCGGATGACGCTTCATGCGAAAGATGCCGTCGCCATGCCGCTGCTCGGCTCAGAGACGCGTAAAGTCCGAGCCGCTGTCTATTTGCTCGGGGTGTTTGCGGCTCGTTTTGGGAAAGGAGCCGTCGGGCTTCCCGGTGGATATGCGATTGGTCCACGACCGATCGATTTACATTTGAAAGCACTCGAACGTCTCGGCATTAAAGTCGAGAACGAGTCGGGACTTTATCATGTGAACGCCGAAAAGCTGGAAGGAAATCGAATTTATCTCGATCTCCGTTCGTTCGGGGCGACAGTGAGCGCCATGCTCGCGGCCGTGCTCGCTTATGGGACGACCGTCATCGAGAACGCGGCCATCGACCCGGAAATCGTCGACGTCGCGACGATGCTCACTTCGATGGGGGCCCACGTCATCGGGGCGGGCACCGACGAGATTCGCATCAAAGGGGTCGACAAGCTCCACGGCTGTACACACACGCTCATTCCCGATCGGTTAGAGGCTGGGACGTTCATGATTTATGGCGCGGTCGCAGGCGAAGTGACGGTACGCAACGTCATTCCGACGCACTTAGAAGGTGTCATTCAAAAACTACTGGATTACGGGGCTGATGTCGAAGTCGGGGAAGAGACGATCACGGTGCGGGCGAACGCCTTTAAACCGATTGATATCCGTGTCTTTCACTATTCGGGGTATCCGACCGACCTGCAGCCGATCATGTCGGCCGCACTGTTGAAAGCGGATGGGACGAGTATCGTCACCGACAAGCTGTACGCCCAACGGTTCCGCCATATCGCGGAAATGCGGCGCATGAACGCACAGATCACGCTCGAGGATGCTTCGGCCGTCATTCGCGGCGGGACAACGCTCGCCAATGCGGAAATGGAATGTGCAGACGCACGGAGTGGGGCAGCCCTCACCTTAGCTGGGCTTCAAGCGAACGGCGAATCCACGGTGATCCATGCGGAAAAATTGAACGATTCATATGTCGATTTCGTCGGCAAACTAAAACAACTCGGCGCGCTCGTCTGGGTCGATGAGGTGTCCGAGTAAAAAGGGGAGAATTCGGGTGGAACGTAGTTTATCAATGGAATTGGTCCGAGTCACAGAAGCGGCAGCGCTATCTTCGGCTCGTTGGATGGGTAAAGGCTTGAAAGAAGAGGCGGACGATGCGGCGACGACCGCGATGCGTGAAGTGTTTGATACGATTCCGATGAAAGGGGTCGTTGTCATCGGGGAAGGCGAGATGGATGAGGCACCGATGCTCTATATCGGTGAAAAAGTCGGGAACGGCTATGGCTCACGCCTCGACGTCGCTGTCGATCCACTCGAAGGGACGAGCATCGTCGCGACGGGAACGTGGGGAGCGCTTGCCGTTCTCGCTGTCGCTGACGCCGGTGACCTTCTTCACGCGCCGGACATGTATATGGACAAGATTGCCGTCGGTCCGGAAGCGGCCGGATTGATTAGTCTCGACAACTCGATTGAAGAGAATATCGCCATCGTCGCCAAGGCGAAGAACAAGAACGTCGAAGACGTCGTCGTCACGATTTTACATCGTGATCGTCACGAAGAGATGATTCAACGTGTCCGAGCGACAGGTGCCCGCATCAAGTTGATTCCCGACGGAGACGTGGCCGCAGCCATCAATACGGCGTTCCCGAAAACGGGCGTCGATTTATTGCTCGGCTCTGGCGGTGCGCCGGAAGGCGTCATCGCGGCCGTCGCGATGAAGTGTCTCGGCGGTGACTTCCAAGGTCGCCTGCTTCCTGAAGACGAGGCCCAAGAGAAACGTTGCCAAGACATGGGCATCGCCGATACGGGCCGGATTTTGCTGTTAGACGACCTCGTCAAAGGTGAAGATTGCATCTTCGCAGCGACGGGTGTGACGGACGGGGAACTCCTCCGCGGCGTCCAGTTCACCGGACAAGGTGGTCAGACGCACTCGGTCGTCATGCGAGCTAAGTCAGGAACGGTCCGCTTCGTCGAAGGCATCCACTCATTGAAGAAAAAACCGAAAATGGTCATGAAACCTTAATTCTCTCGAGCTGTGGACATTGCGTCCACAGCTTTTTTGATGTGTTCCTACATATTTATTATGCGTTAGAACGGGAATAGAGAGTCAGGAGGTGTATACAAATGATCGAAGTGGAATCGCTCGTCAAAACGTTCGGGGACGTGGCGGCCGTCGATGGGATTTCGTTCTCGGTCCAGAAAGGAGAGATTTTCGCTTTCCTTGGACCAAACGGGGCTGGCAAGTCGACGACCGTGCAAATGTTGACGACGCTTGTCCGGCCGACCGAGGGAAAAGCACGGGTGAACGGATTTGATGTCGTCAAACAAGAGAAAGACGTCCGCCTGTCGATTGGCGTCGCCCTGCAAGAGACCGGCATCGACAAAGTGTTGACCGGCCGGGAACTGCTCGTCTTGCAAGGCCGGTTGTTCAAGATGACGAAACAAGAGGCGGAGAAGCGCGCCGAGGAACTGCTCCGTGTCGTCTCGCTCACAGAAGCGGCCGACCGGAGAAGCGGCACATATTCGGGCGGGATGCGGCGTCGGCTCGATTTGGCACTCACGCTCGTCCATCGACCGACCGTCTTGTTTTTAGATGAACCGACGACCGGGCTCGACCCGGCGAGCCGCATCGAGATTTGGAACGAGGTAAGACGGCTCAACGAGGAGTTCGGCACGACGATTTTTTTGACGACCCAGTACTTAGAAGAGGCGGACGAACTGGCCGACCGGATTGCCATCATTAATCATGGAAAAATCGTCAGCGAAGGGACAGCGGAAGCGTTGAAACGACTCGTCGGCGGCGAGACGATTGCGATGACGTTCCGCAGCGATCAAGAAGCATCTGCAGCCGCTGCGTTGTTCGGTCATACGGCGACCGGGCAACACGTGGCGTTCGAGCTCGTCAATCATACGCTGATGGAAGTCGTGCGCCAGCTCGATGAACGGTCGCTTCAACCGGAACGTCTGACCGTGAAGCAACCGTCGCTCGATGACGTCTTTTTGAAAGTGACCGGTGAGTCATATGAAGGAAGTGTGCCCGATGTGGACTGAGACATGGCTCTTCACGAAACGAAGCCTCATTACGACGATTCGGAATCCATTTTCGTTCATCCCGAACTTGATTATTTCCGTCTTCTTCTTACTCGTTTACACGAGCGGATTGTCGAGCGTCGCGTCGCTTCCTCAGTTTGATGGGAGCGCCTATTTGAACTTCATCTTGCCAGTCTCCATCGTGTCCGGGGCGGTCGGTGGGGCCGGGGGGACGGGACAAGCACTCGTCCGGGATATCGAGAGAGGTTACTTCGCCCGCTTGCTTCTGACTCCCGCGACGCGGACGGCGATCGTGCTCGGCCCGATGATTGCCGGGATGTTGCAACTGCTCGTCCAGACGCTCCTCATTTTCGGGGTGGCGTTCTTGCTCGGTTTGTCGATTCCGGTCGGTCTGCCTGGCTTCTTGTTCACGGTGCTGCTTGCCATCGGATTCGGCCTTGGTTTTGCTGGTTACTCGGTCGGTGTAGCGTTAAAGACACGGAACGCTCAAGCTGCACAAGCCGGGACCCTTTTATTCTTCCCGCTCATCTTCTTGTCGACGACGTTCGTCCCGAAAGAGTTGATTGAGGCAGAATGGCTCAAAGTAGCGGCGACGTTCAATCCGACGACGTACATCTTTGAAGGGATGCGTGCCGTATTGACGCAACCGACGATCGACTGGAGCGCGTTATCGGCCGGACTTGCCGTCGCCGGGGCGATGAGCGTCATCATGGTCGTGTTCGCGGCGACGAACGCACGCGGTGCCTTGAAACAAAAATGACGAACGGGGTTCAGCCCCGCTCGTCCTGGTCGATCATAAACGTCACAATCAAAAAGAGAATAAAACTGATTAACGAGACTGTGCCCCCGACGATGAAATACACAAGGGTGACGGTCTCATTCCATTGGAACGGGTTCATCGTGTAGAACCACATCCCGCTCGTCAATCCGATTGATCCGATGACGGCCGTCCACCCGTGAATCGTGACGAGCAGTTGGTTACGGACCGCATATAAGCGATAGAAGACTCCCCAGGCGAAAACCGATAACCAACCGGCGAGCAGAATATGGGCGTGGATCGGACGAAAGGCATAACTGCCGGCGCCCGACATATGCGACCCGAGCGCAGTCCCGATGACACCGAACAGCGCGGCGAGGCGAATTAAGCGAAGACTCCAAATCTTTTCCATGGCATAGAACAACTCCTTCAACGTGATGGCTTTATCGTAACGAAGCCATATGAACGGAAGATGAACGGAAGATGAACGAACGCAAAAAAAACGACCCAGTTCCTATGAACCGGGTCGTTTGGTCGTTTAAATTAGAGGTATGATCCTGCACCGACATAACGTGGTGCCCAGTAACCTGATGTGAAGCTCGCGTATTTCACGCCGCCTGTTTCAGAGTTGATCATTTGTGTTTTGCTGAGTGCCATTCCAACGTGTTGGATCGTGCGTCCATTGTGTGAGAAAAAGACGAGGTCGCCGGCTTGAATAGCTGACTTCGATACTTTTTTCGAGTTTGCGTATTGCGAACGAGAATCACGCGGAATCGATTTGTTGATGGCTTTCTTGTAAACGTGACCTGTGTAACCTGAGCAGTCAAAACCAGAAGTTGTCGTTCCGCCGTAACGGTACGGTGTTCCAAGATACTTCTTCGACTCAGCGACGAGCTTTGTACGAGCGTTTGAAGCCGAAGGTGCTGATGCTTTTTTAGTAGCCGTTGCTGTATTTGCTTTCAAATACGTGTAAGCCGAAGAAGCAGAGATATAACGGTGAGTCCCTTTATAGTTGATTTTGTAGAACGAACCAACTTTACCGAGGTATGTATAGCGTTGGCCTTTATTCATAGATGCCGATACTTTCGATTTAAGCGATGGTGCTGTACGGATGTTCAAGCCATTCACTTTTGAATAAACAGATTTTCCAGAAGCGGCTTCTGCTTGTTCACCTGTTGTGAAAGCAAGACCCGAGAAAGCGAGAGTGGCAGCGACGATGATAGATGCGAAACGCTTTAACATAGTATATTTCCCTCCGTTTTTTAAAATAAAACCCTAAGTGGCTGTATATGATCGATGTGTGTTAACAAGATTAGAGCACAAGTTGCGGATATTACCCGGTTTCCTGTGCAAATAAACTATATCATGCGCAAGACCGATGGCATTTTTCAATCACAAGACAAAAACAGTTTTCTTGTAACATATTTGAAACAATATGCGAGAATAGAGACTTATTTGTTACATACATAGTAAAAAGGTTGTTATGTTTTCAACAACAGGGGAATAGACTGACATGAAGCCGTTTTTCAAACAGTGACGGTTTGACTGAAGTGTGATTAGATGAATGAGGAATGAACGTTTACTTTTGAAATATAGAATCATGAAAGACAGGTGACTTGAATGAGTCAAACGACTGAACCGGCTAAAAACTACACGCTTCGGGAACTCGAGACGAAGACGTTGAAAGAGTTATATGAGATTGCGAAAGAAGTGAACGTGCCTCAATATCGAGAGGCTCGTAAACGTGAGCTCATGTTCCGGATATTGAAATCACAGGCAGAATCAAAAGATCTTTATTTCCTCGAAGGAATCCTAGAGATTATTCCGCCTAACCCACAGTCGCAAAACGATGGCGGTTTTGGCTTCCTACGCCCCATCAATTACTCGCAATCGTCTGAAGACATTTATATCGCGGCGTCGCAAATCCGCCGCTTCAATCTCCGCAACGGCGACCTCGTGACGGGGAAAGTCCGGAAGCCGAAAGAGAATGAACGGTTCCAAGGGCTTCTCAGCGTCGAGGCGGTCAACGGCGAGACGACGGACTCGACGCGCAACCGAGACTACTTCCCGGCGCTCACTCCGATTTATCCGGAACAACAGATGGTTCTCGAGACGGAGCCGAACCATTTGTCGGTCCGCGTCATGGACATGATTGCTCCCGTCGGCTTCGGGCAGCGAGGATTGATTGTCGCGCCGCCGAAGGCAGGGAAGACGTCCCTCTTAAAAGAGATTGCCAATTCGATCACGACGAACCATCCGAACGTCGAGTTGATTATTCTGTTGATTGATGAGCGGCCGGAAGAAGTGACGGATATCCAACGTTCGGTGCCTGGCGCAGACGTCGCCTACTCGACGTTTGACGAGACACCGGAGAACCATGCTCGCATCTCGGAGCTCGTTCTCGAACGGGCGATGCGCCTCGTCGAACATAAGAAAGACGTGGTCATCTTGCTCGACTCGATCACGCGTCTGACGCGGGCGTACAACTTGTCCGTCCCGCCGAGCGGACGGACGCTCTCCGGCGGGATTGACCCGGCCGCGTTCCATAAACCGAAGAAGTTCTTCGGGGCGGCCCGTAATATCGAGGACGGTGGCAGTTTGACGATTCTCGGCACGGCACTCGTCGATACGGGTTCGCGCATGGATGACGTCATCTATGAAGAATTCAAAGGAACGGGCAACATGGAGCTGCACCTCGACCGCAAACTGGCGGAACGTCGGATTTTCCCGGCCATCGACATTCGTCGTTCGGGAACGCGCAAGGAAGAATTGCTGCTCGGCAAAGGCGAACTCGACTCGCTTTGGACGATTCGTCGCACGATGAACGAGTCGCCAGACTTCGTCGATCAGTTCTTGCGCCGGGTCCGCGAAACGAAAACGAACCTCGACTTTTTTGCGGCGCTTGAAGCCGATAAGAAAAAGAGTCGACGCCCGGTGAAAAAAACGAAAACGGACTTGTAAATCCTTGAACCGGGTGCTATTATATTCTAGTGAACTTTCTCTAGGTTGAAAGAATACTTAGGGCAGAAGGAGTTGAAAAGCAATGAAACAAGGAATCCACCCAGAATACCGTAAAGTCGTATTCATGGACTCGACGACTGAGTTCAAATTCATCTCTGGTTCGACTCGTTACTCTAACGAGACAATCACGATGGAAGATGGTAACGAATACCCACTCATCCGTGTCGATGTATCTTCTGATTCGCACCCGTTCTACACAGGTCGCCAGAAATTCGCATCTGCGGACGGTCGTATCGAGCGCTTCAACAAGAAGTACCAACGTTAATCGTCAACTTGTATGCACACCGCCTAGGGATTGCCCTTGGCGGTTTTTATTTTTTCTAGATAGAAGTCAACCCTTTTTCTTCAAGAAAAAGATGGGTATAATCGGGAAGCGATTAACCAAGGAGAGGGCGAAGTAGAATGATGCATGTGACGAACCGTTACGGTTGGATAGAAGTGATTTGTGGGAGTATGTTTTCTGGGAAATCGGAGGAACTGATCCGCCGTGTCCGTCGGGCGCACTACGGGAAAATCCCTGTCCAAGTGTTCAAACCGGCAATCGACGACCGGTATCATGAAGAGAACGTCGTCTCCCACAGCGGCAACTCAGTCGTGGCTGTGCCGATTCAATCGAGTCAAGATTTATACGATGCGGTGCGTGAAGAGACGCAAGTCATCGCCATCGACGAGGTTCAGTTTTTCGACGAAGGGATCGTCGACGTCATCGAGCAATTGGCGTCAGAAGACAAACGTGTCATCTGCGCCGGCCTCGATATGGACTTCCGAGGTGAGCCGTTCACGATGATGCCAGAGCTGTTGTCGCGTGCAGAGTTCGTCACGAAGCTGCAGGCCATCTGTCTATCATGCGGAGCGCCAGCTTCTCGGACGCAACGATTGATTGACGGAGAGCCTGCCCGTTTCGAGGACCCGATCATCTTGGTCGGCGCTTCCGAGTCGTACGAACCGCGTTGCCGTCATTGCCATGACGTCCCGAATAAACCACGGCCAGTCCGCCATACAGTGGCCGACTGACGTCAACGGACCGCCCTTGGCGGTTCGTTTTTTGCTATAATGAAGACAGTTCGATTTGACGGAGAAAGGACGGATCATCATGTTTGACCGTTTGAGCGTATTAGAAGAACGCTATATGCAATTAAATGAGATGCTCGCTGACCCTGAAGTGCTCAGCGATGCGAATAAATTACGACAATATTCAAAAGAGCAGTCGCAGCTCGAAGAAACGGTGCAGGCGTACCGTCACTATAAAGAGACGAGCACGGCGTATAAAGAAGCAAAAGCGATGCTCGAGGACCGCACGCTTGATCCTGACATGCGCGAGCTCGCCAAAGAAGAGATGTCACTCCTTGAGCCGGAAGTGAAGGCGCTCGAGGCGAAATTACGTGTCTTGCTGTTACCGAAAGACCCGAACGACGACAAGAACGTCATCGTCGAGATTCGCGGGGCAGCCGGAGGTGACGAGGCGGCACTGTTCGCAGTCGACCTATACAAAATGTACACGCGCTTCGCCGAGCGCCAGAACTGGAAGGCAGAGTTGATTGACGCCAACTATACGGAACTCGGCGGTTTCAAAGAAGTGACGTTCCTCATCAACGGGACGGGTGCTTATTCGAAACTAAAGTTTGAGAACGGGGCGCATCGGGTCCAACGTGTCCCATCGACCGAGTCGGGTGGACGCATCCATACATCGACGGCGACCGTCGCCGTGTTGCCGGAAGCAGAGGACGTCGAAGTGCACATCGATATGAAAGACGTCCGTGTCGACACGTTCACATCATCGGGACCGGGCGGCCAGTCGGTCAACACGACCCAATCGGCCGTGCGCTTGACGCACATCCCATCGGGGCTCGTCGTCTCGTGTCAAGACGAGAAGTCACAACATAAAAACAAAGATAAGGCACTTAAAGTGCTCCGGGCCCGCCTGTATGACAAGATGCAGAGTGAACACCTTCAAGAACTGTCGGCACAACGCAAGTCGGCCGTCGGGACGGGAGACCGCTCGGAGCGGATTCGGACATATAACTTTCCGCAGAGCCGTGTGACCGATCACCGCATCGGGCTGACGCTCCAAAAGCTTGACCGCGTCCTCGCGGGGGAACTTGAAGATATCATCGACGCCCTCGTCATGGACGAACAGGCCCGTCTGATGGAGGATGTCGATTGATGCGAATCGCGGCGAAGCTGAAACAAGCGGAACGGGAGCTCGAGGCCGCTAATCGTGATGCCTCGATGGCGGAGTGGTGGCTCATGCACGTCCTTGACGTCGATCGGACGGGACTGCTCATCCGTTTGTCTGATGAATTGACGACGGACGAGGCGAAGTCGTTTGACGCCGGGTTTGAGCGTCTCTTGGCAGGTGAGCCGGTCCAACACTTGATTGGTCATGCCCCGTTTTATGGACGGATGTTCGAGGTCAATCGTGACGTCTTGATTCCGCGTCCGGAAACGGAAGAATTGATTGAATGGGTCGTCGAGCATGTGCATAATGTCTCCGACGATGACATCGTCGATATTGGAACGGGCAGCGGCGCAATCGCCATCACACTCAGTCTCGAGCTCGGTGTCCGTGTCAAAACGGTCGATATTTCCCGGGAAGCAATCGCTGTCGCCGAGCGTAATGCAGCCGCGCTCGGGGCGGATGTGTCTTTCTATGAAGGAGATTGCCTCGCGCCGATTGCCGACGACTCGATTCGTATTCTCGTCTCGAATCCACCTTATATCGAGGCGGACGAACTGCTCGATGAGACGGTTGCGGGCTATGAGCCACACCTCGCCTTGTTCGGCGGAGCGGACGGGCTCGACTTTTATCGAACGATTATTGCCGACTCGATGCGCGTCCTGTGTGCCGATTGGCAATTGATTGCATTTGAAATCGGGTATAATCAAGGACAAGTTGTGAAATCGTACCTGTCCGAACGTTATCCTGAAGCAGAAACGGGTATTTTAAAAGATATAAACGGCAAAGACCGAATCGTCTACGCCGTAAGGGAAGGGATTGCGCATGGAAACGAAATGGATCAAGCCGACAGAAGTTGAGGAAGGGGTACGTCTCTTGAAGGCTGGCGAGGTGATTGCCATCCCGACGGAGACTGTCTACGGACTCGCCGGAGATGCGACGAACGATGTCGCCATCAAAAAGATTTTTGAGGCGAAAGGAAGACCGTCGGATAACCCGCTCATCGTCCACGTCGCTACGGTCGAACAGGCCGAACATTTCGCGCAAACCATCCCGCCGGTCGCGAGACGCTTGATGGAAGCGTTTTGGCCCGGTGCCTTGACCATCATCTTACCGTCGAACGGTCGGGCATCGTCACTCGTGACGGCTGGTCTGGATTCGATTGGATTGCGGATGCCGGACCATCCGGCCGCACTTGACTTGATCCGCACGTCCGGTCTTGGACTGGCAGCACCAAGTGCGAACCGTTCGGGACGTCCATCACCGACGTCGGCCCGGCACGTTGCAGATGATTTGACCGGTCGGATCGCGGGTATTATGGATGGGGGACCGACAGGCATCGGCGTCGAGTCGACCGTAATCGATTGCACGGCAGAACCGGCGACGATTTTACGTCCGGGCGGCGTGACGAAAGAAGCGATTGAAACGGTTATTGGCCCGGTCATTCTCGATGCCAACTTGAGCGATGAAACAGCTGCGCCACGATCACCAGGAATGAAGTACACCCATTACGCCCCGAGCGCACCCCTGTATTTAGTCGAAGGGGGACGTGAAGACCTCGTCCGTGTCGTCATGGCGCGGCAGGAAGCGGGCAAGCGAGTTGGCGCACTCGTGTTCGATGAAGCGACGACCCCGGCTGACGTCACCCTCTCTCTCGGCACTTCGATGGAGACGGCGGCCCAGCGTCTATACGAGGCGTTGCGTAAATTTGATGAGACGGATGTAGAAGAGATTTACGTGAATCGGATTGAACCGACGGGAGTCGCTCTTGCCGTTTATAACCGCCTCTACAAGGCGGCTGGCGGTAAAGTCATCCGTCCATAGGAAGAGGCTTAAGGACATAGAGGAGGATCACGCGATGTCGATGAAACGCGTATTATTCATATGTAGTGGGAACACATGCCGAAGCCCGATGGCGATGGCCCTGCTCCGTTCGAAAGTGACGGGGGACGAGTTCGATATTCGTTCAGCCGGGCTTCGGACGATGCAAGGGTTTGACGCATCAGAAAATGCACTCCAAGTGTTGCGTGAACGAGGAATTGAGCTCGAGCACGTGACGCAAACGTTTGACGACGTCCTCGGACGCTGGTCGGACGTCATCTTGACGATGACACGGGCGCATCGTGAACAGATTCGGGACACGTATCCGGATTTGACCGATCGCACATTCACATTATATGAGTTCGTCACGGGACTCGAGCGCGATATTAACGACCCGTTCGGAGGGTCGATGAACGTCTACCGCCAAGTCCGAAACGAACTCGAACCACTCGTGAATCGACTTGTGCTAAAATTGACGAATGACGGGTCAAAGGTGACGAAACCACCGAGACGCCTACCAAAGAAGACGGGGGAATGACGGAATGAAAATCGCAATCGGCGCCGATCATGGCGGATTCAATTTGAAGAAAGACATCATCGGATTATTGGAAGAGCTTGGACACGAGTATAAGGACTTCGGGACACACTCGGCCGAGTCAATCGATTATCCGGACGTAGCTATTCCAGTCGCCGAAGCAGTCGCGGCCGGCGAGTTCGACCGTGGCATTTTGATTTGCGGGACTGGAATCGGCATCGGCATTGCCGCCAACAAAGTGAAAGGCATTCGGGCGGCACTCGTGCACGACTCGTTCAGCGCGAAAGCGACGCGTCAACATAACGATTCGAACATCATGACGATGGGCGAGCGCGTCATCGGACCGGGTCTTGCACTCGACTTAGTGGCGACATGGCTCGATACGGACTTCGAAGGCGGACGCCACTCGAACCGTGTCGACAAGATGAGCGCTTACGAAACGAAGTGACGACGATGAAGGCGGAGCTTTTGAACTTATTGACGGAGTTGCATGAACGGTTTCCGTTAGATGAGGAAAAGATGCTCGTCATCGGTTGTTCGACGAGCGAGGTCGTCGGCAAGACGATCGGGAAAGCGGGTTCGATTGATGTGGCGTCGGATTTGATCGAGGCGTTCCTTGCGTTTCGGGACAAGACCGGCGTCCATCTCGCCTTTCAAGGGTGCGAACATATCAATCGCGCCCTTACGATCGAGCGACGGACCTTGAAACAGTTCGGGTTGACGGAAGTGACGGTCGTCCCGGTCCGCGCGGCGGGCGGGGCGATGGCCGAGAAGGCGTACGAGCGTTTCGACGCCCCGTGCGTCGTCGAAGCGATTCAAGCGGACGCCGGCATCGATATCGGATCGACGCTGATCGGCATGCATTTGAAGCCGGTCGCAATCCCGGTCCGGTTGTCGGCGAAGCAGCTCGGTGAGGCGTACGTTACGTTCGCCATCACGCGACCGAAATTGATTGGCGGCCCACGGGCCCACTATCCAGCAAAATAAAGAAAGCCGGTCTGCGCGACCGGCTTTCTTTTGCGTTATAACTCTTCACTGAACAAATATGAGATGACCATCGGGAACCGATTGCGCCAAGCGAGCTCGTTATGGACACCTTCCTCGATGACCTCGAAGCGGATATGTTCGACCTTGTCGCGCAGCAGGGCGTAGACACGCTCGCTCGACTCGAGATACATCTCGTTCGTCGGACCGTCCGCTGACGGCTGTTCGACTTCTTTGCGGCCGACGTCCATATACAGACGTTCGACGCCGTTCAAATCACTCGCGTCAATCAATTGCTCGAGCTCGGTCTGGTTGAACCAGAACGCCGAGGACAATGAAGCCACGCGCTTGAAGACGTCGGGATAGACGCAAGCGGCGTAAATCGAAATCAAGCCGCCCATTGAGCTGCCCATCATCGCCGTCTCGTCCGGCTTCGTCCGATAGTTCGCGTCAATCATCGGCTTCAACTCTTGTGAGATGTATTCAATGTAGGCTGATCCTTGTCCGCCGAGCGTCACGTCTTGACCGAGCAAGCTCTCGCCGATGTACGGGTTCTCCCACGGACCGTACTCGTCGAGCCGCATCTCGCCGGGGGCGCTGTCGATGCCGACGATGATGATGTCGCGCTTCGAAGCGTCCATATACTCACCGGCGCGCCAGCTCATCTTATAGCTCGCGTCCTCGTCGGCGAACACGTTCTGTCCGTCATGCATATAGAGCACGGGATAACGTTTGTCCGTCGAGTCGTAATCGGCCGGCGTATAAATCCGAATCGTCCGCTCGCGCTCGAACGGGGTGATGGTAATTTGTTTTGTCTCAATCATAAGTAGCCTCCTCTGATCGTCTTCTTTCATATGATACCCGACTTGCCCGTGGATTAGACGATACCCAAAAAAAGAAGCATATGTTACGATGGGGGTGTTGATTTTAGACATTCAGAGGGGGTTTCAACATGGTAAACACGACGAAGTTGAAAGTACAGGATGCGGAATTGTTTGAAGCGATGCAACACGAGCTCGGTCGCCAACGCGAGAACATCGAACTCATTGCCTCGGAGAATTTTGTCTCAGAAGCAGTCATGGAAGCGCAAGGCGGCGTGCTCACGAACAAGTACGCGGAAGGTTATCCAGGCCGTCGTTACTACGGTGGTTGTGAGTTTGTCGACGTGGCCGAGAACTTGGCCCGCGACCGCGCCAAGGAGCTGTTCGGTGCAGAACACGCCAACGTTCAGCCGCACTCGGGTGCCCAAGCGAACATGGCCGTTTATTTCACAGTCCTTGAAGCCGGTGACACGGTGCTCGGCATGAACTTGTCGCACGGTGGCCATTTGACGCACGGAAGTCCGGTCAACTTCTCAGGCGTTCAGTACAATTTCGTCGAATACGGTGTGGACAAAGAGACAGAACACATCGATTATGACGTTGTCGCAGCCCTCGCGAAAGAACATAAACCAAAACTCATCGTCGCTGGTGCCTCGGCGTACCCGCGGACGATCGACTTCGCTAAGTTCCGTGAAATCGCCGATAGCGTCGATGCCTACCTCATGGTCGACATGGCCCACATCGCCGGTCTCGTCGCGGCCGGTCTTCATCCGAACCCAGTCGAGCACGCGCATTTCGTGACGACGACGACGCACAAGACGCTTCGCGGTCCACGCGGCGGCATGATTCTCTGTAAAGAAGAGTTCGCCAAGGCGATCGACAAGTCGATTTTCCCAGGGATTCAAGGTGGTCCGCTCATGCACGTCATCGCGGCGAAGGCCGTGGCGTTCGGGGAAGCGCTCCAACCTGAGTTCAAAGAGTATCAGGCACAAGTCATCAAGAATGCACAGGTGCTCGCGCAAGGGCTAGAAGAGGAAGGGCTCCGCATCGTATCGGGCGGTACGGATAACCACCTTCTCCTCGTCGACCTCCGCGGCATCGACATCACCGGGAAAGCGGCCGAGCATGCGCTCGACGCAGCCGGCATCACGGTCAACAAGAACACGATTCCATTCGATCCGGCATCACCGTTCGTCACGAGCGGGATTCGTCTCGGGACGGCCGCGATGACGACGCGCGGATTGAAAGAAGACGATATGCGTGAAGTCGCTCGCTTGATCGGACGCGTCTTGACGAACCATGAAGATGAAGCAGTGCTCGCGGAAGCGCACGAAGCAGTCCGCGCGTTGACGTCGAAGTTCTCGCTCTATCCTGAACGAGGCTGACGAATGGACGTACGGACACTCGCAGATCGGGAACTTGCGGAACTGCCGCTCATCGATATGACGGAATGGCTCGTCCGAAAAGGCGAGCATGACCCGACGTTTCGCCTCGTCGCGAACGAGTTCGGGGTCGTGACGACGTTACTCGACCACGGGTATTATATCGAGGCAAGTGAACGGATTGTACCGCTTCTCGGAATGAAAGTGCCGGCGGCGTTTCATCGGCTCGGGCTTGCGCTCGAAGTGAAGGCGAACGGAAAGAAGGCGGCCAAGCGCCGCTTTCGTTCGTTCTCGCCGGCTGTCACCGGTCATGCGGACTTGTCGGCTTGGCGTAACGCCTTCAAATGGAACAAATCGTGGCTCGGTCTACCGCTCGTCGTTGGTCTCGGTCTGGTCGCACTCATCTTTTGGCCGGATTCGGAGCCGCCGCCCGTGACGCCGACCGCATCAAACGAACGGGTCGAAACGGTGACGGAGGACGAGGCGCTCGCGAAACGGTTAGAAGAGCTCGAGCAAGAAGTTGCTCGACTCGAGGAAGCGAACAAGGCGCTCCAAACCGAGGACGAGACGACCGAAGCTCCTGAGGCACCGGAAGTCATCCCGCTCGGCGAAGTCGAAACGCTCGTCTCGGACAAACAGTACGAGGAAGCCGATGCGCTCCTCATCGGCAAGGCGAAAGCCGGTCAGGAACAGGCCGTCGGGTTTTATCGGTTGCTCGTCGACAACAAGCTTGGCGAAGCAGAGATCGCCGATTATGCCGCCTATGTCGACACGTATCCAGAGTCGGGATATAAGGCGGACGTCTTATGGATGAAAGGCATCGCCGAGAAGAAGGCCGGGGACGACACATACCGGACGACGCTCGCCGAAGTCGCCGCCATGGACGGGACGTATTGGGCCCCGATTGCCAAATCGGTGCTCGAGGAAGAATGAGGTCGCAGCCGTGCTGTGACCTTTTTCTCATCAAATTCTAATCAATTTCACCGCTCTTTCTCAGCTCGCTCCCGTACAGTAAAGAAAAAGGATAAGGGAGAGGGACATATGCGCTCAACTAGCAGAGGAAAGATTGGAAGATTGATTCGAGGAGTGGCCGTCGGTGCGCTCGCATTGACACTCATGTCGGCAGGTGTCGCCGGGTTCTTATTATTCACCTTGACCGGTAACGCCTGGCTCGACCAAATCGCTCAAGTCGGGACTGATTTGGCGTTTCAGGCGGAAGGGATTGAAACGACGTTTGACCGGATGGGCGATTCACTCGAATTGCGCATCGAACAAGCGATTCCAGAGGCAGTTCGTCCGTTTTTTGACTGAGGAATCCGGGAACACTTAGAATGATGCGTCGGGCGGACTGCTCGGCGTTTTTTTTAAGAAAGGATGAATGGAATGCCTACGATTCTCGTCGTTGAAGACGATGCTAAAATTGCCAGATTACTTGAACTTGAACTCATGCATGCCGGTTACGAAGTCGAGGTCGCCCATGACGGGCAGGCTGGGCTCGACCGGGCGCTCACCGGTGGGATTGACCTGATGTTGCTCGATGTCATGCTGCCACAGATGAGCGGACTTGAAGTCGTGCGCCGCGTCAAAGAAGAGCAACCGCTCCTCCCGGTATTGATGGTGACGGCACGCGGGGACCGCTACGACAAAGTGAGCGGTCTCGACCTCGGGGCCGACGATTACATCACGAAACCGTTCGAGATGGAAGAGTTGCTCGCGCGGATTCGGGCGTTCTTACGGATGCGGCAACACGTCCAAATCGATACGAGCGAACGGGTCTTATCTTATGAAGGGCTGACCGTCGACGTCAATCGCCATGAAGTGATCTGCGAGGGGCAAAAAGTCGACTTGACCCGACGTGAGTTCGACTTGCTCGTCTATCTGCTCGAACATCCCGAACGCGTGCTCACACGCGACCAACTCGTCGAGCACGTCTGGGGCTTCGATTATTACGGGGACACGAACGTCGTCGATGTGTACGTCCGCTATGTCCGGAAGAAACTCGGGGGTTCTTGGATTCAGACGGTCCGAGGCGTCGGCTATATGTTGAAGCGTGGTGAATA
Source organism: Exiguobacterium sp. E4787 (assembly GCF_018618375.1). Lineage (NCBI taxonomy): Bacteria > Bacillati > Bacillota > Bacilli > Caryophanales > Exiguobacterium > Exiguobacterium sp. E4787. The sequence goes on from NZ_JACSLY010000007.1 coordinate 48,132, forward strand.
AGATGAAGCTACGGACGAAGATTGCCTTGGCGATGGCGGGGTTCATGTTGTTCCTCCTGATCACCTCGTTCGGTGTAGCCTGGCTCGTCTCGCGTCAACAGATCGTCGACGCCCGCTATGATGTCTTGCGCCAGGCACTCAGCTTGCTCGAGGAAGACGAGCGGAACCAACAAGCCGTCTTGTCGTTGCACGAGGACAGTGTCGTGCTCGAACGGCAAGCGAACGGCGATTGGGGCATCATCGGCGGACAGGCCGAAGAGAGTTTGCGTTTTCCCGTCAACTTTGGAGAACCGGCGCTCGTCGATGATTGGTTCGTCATCGCGACGTCGGACGGGCTCGGCTACGCGTTTCAAGACGCGGCCGTGAGCGAGACGCTCCAGACGCTCGCCACGATTTTTCTCGTCATCTTCTTGATTGCGGTGGCGATGACGTTCCTCGGTAGCCTATGGATCGTCAGGCAAGGGCTCGATCCACTCCGCCGTCTCGAGTCGACGATGGAACGGATCACCGAGTCGGGTACGCTCGAAACAATCGATGTCGGGACGAACCGAGACGAGGTCTCGACGCTCGCGACCGGCTTCAACCAGATGATTGCCCGGGTCGAAGGATCGATGGAGCAACAGCGACGCTTCGTCGCCGATGTTTCACATGAACTGAAGACGCCGCTCACCGTCATCGAAGGGTACGCCAAACTGCTCCGGCGCTGGGGACAGAGCGACCCGGCCGTTCGTGACGAGGCCATCGACCACATTTTGACCGAATCGCGGCAAATGCGCGAGGACTTGATTGAACCGATGCTCGAACTGAGCCGATTCTCTTCGCTCAAAGAAGTGGAGACCGAGGCGATCGGATTGACTGAGCTGGCCGAACAATTGACCGAACGGTTCGAACGATCGCACGGTATCCATGTTCCGATCGAGGCGATGGGGGAGTGGCACGGTCATCGCGATTCGTTGCAACGGCTCGTCGTCATCTTCATCGATAACAGCTTGAAGTATGCGACTGACACACGCGTGACGATGACGCCGGACCGCATCGAAGTACGCGACCATGGGACGGCGCTCAAGGAGGAGGACCGGGCACGGTTATTTGACCGGTTCTATCGACTCGATGAGGCACGGGACCGGAGCGGCAGCGGACTTGGTCTCGCCATCGCCAAGGAAGTGGCGGACTTGAACGGGTGGACGGTCGGCAGTTATGTGAACGCGCCGGACGGCAGCGTCTTCTACGTCACAAAATGACAAAACTTTCGCAGATTCTCATCATTTTCTAATGGAATCCTCGTGGTGCTCTAAGGTCACCGTTCTATGATGAAGATGTAGAACAAGTTCACCACATGAAACGAGGAGGAAGCATCATGAAATTAATCGGATGGATTTTAGGAGTCGGGTTGGCGGTACTAGCCGTCGCCGGAATCGGGTTGTATGTCGCGAACGACAAGACGGACACGGTCATCGTTCCACGCGCGGTCGATAGCGTGAACAGCGGAACCGATGATGCCGCAGACGATGCGCAAGATGATGCGAGTCAAGAAGCAGCCACTTCGTCAGAAGGATCAGCATCGAACGATACGCCGGTCCGTTCGGTCGATGACGATGATTATAAATTGTATGGTACCCTCGTCAGCTTATCGGATCGTGATGTGACGATCAGCTTCAGCGGTAAAGAATCGACGTATCCGCTCGCGGCCCGTCATGAGATTGACGACGACACACCGAAAGCAGGGGACCGTGTCAAATTGGAATTCAATCAAAACGAGGAAGTGAAGGAAGTCGACCGTGAAAGTGACGACTTCGACATCTATGGCACGTTCGTCAGCCTGTCGGACCGTGACGTGACAATCGAACGTGACGGCGAGTCAGAGACGTTTAAACTCGCGAGCCGCTACGAGCTTGACGACGAGGCGCCAAAAGCCGGTGACCGTGTCAAACTCGAGTTGAACCTTCAACAGCAAGTGAAAGAGATTGAACGTGACGATGACCGGGATGACCAAGACAATCAAGATGATCAAAACGACAATCAAAATGATGACGACCAAGATGACGACCGTGACGATGATCAAGATGATGAGCGCGACGACGACTAAAAAAATGCCACGAAAGTGGCATTTTTTGTTTAATCTTCTAACTAGGTCAATAATTATTATTGTATGATAAGGTGAAAAAGAAAAATTTAGGCGATTCAATCCAAATAAATGTGAAAGGAGGGGGCGGGATGAAAAACGCAATTGGTCTGATAAGTTTGGCTGCCGTACTATTAAGTGGCTGCGGAGCGAATGAAATCAATGCGCTCAATTTACGACCGCTGTCGACGTATGCAATTCAACAAGACCGAGACATTCCGTTGACGTCTGCGTTGAAGACGCGATTGTTGAATTACTGTGAGCGGCAACCGACAGACGTGTTGCCGACGCGTCGGGCCGAATTGGCGGCTATCACATTCCGCCACCCCTTCTATGACGAATTAGGTAGTAAGACCGTCAAATATTGGCGGAGCGGGGACGAGCGTTACGTCTCTTGTTTGAACAGCAACGAACAAAATGAGCGCGTCTTCCGTACCGATGCCATTGAGGCGTTCGAGTCCGCGGCGGGGTCAGAACCGAGGGAGGTCGATGTCGGCAACACGCTATCGTTCATTCCTGAACCAGACGTCACGACCGTGGCGCGCGCCTTCGCGGTCAACGAGACGCATGAGACGATTGTTCCCGGTTCGGTATTCCGGTACCACACACCGGACCGTGGCGCGCTTCATGTCACCTATCACGTCTATAAAGACGGTGCCGAGACGGGACAGTTTATTGAGCCGGGACTGTTCGTCTTCGAGAGCGGTAAGAATGAAGGCGTGGCGTTCTTGACCCAGTTGGCCGATCAACGGATTACGCTCCAGATGGGTACAGAACAGGCGCGGGACCGAACCGTGTTACCTAGTTCGCTTTCGGGTGAGTACGTGCAAATCGACTCGATGGAAGCCGTCTTTAATTTAGATGCCGAAGGACGGCGGCTCTTGAAGCGAATCGTGCTCGCAGATGAGCCGATCGAAGACGTCTCGGAGCAGGACTCTGCCGTCTTATCGACTCGTTATGATACCGTGATTGAGGTATGGGTGGCCGTCCAACGGCCAGGCGCCGGTGAATTGACGATCACATCGGAGCAAAAAGATGCGATGCGTTTGGCGACATACGAGACGGAGACGAAGACGGCTCATCTTGGTGGCCCGAATACGCGTGAACTGTTCGAACTGTTGTCCCGCGTGAAGACGACGACTGCCGCACCGACGGGCGAACGCCGGGGAACGCTCGCGTTATATGAGCAGTTGACCGAGCAACGGTTCGACGTTTGGATCGAGGAAGAGAAAGATACCCTTCAACTGATGGACGTCGAGACGAAGCGGGTTTATTTGATTGATCAACTGGAATTAGAGGAATTACTGGACACTTACATATAAGCTAAAAACTATTTTTTTCCCGTTTCATGACACTTTCATGTCGTGAGACGGGTTTTTGTTTTCAAATTGACACTATGTTTTCGTAAAAAACTATCCTATAATTTTTTTTGCGAAGGTTCAACATTACATACACGAATCCGATACATCCATAAAACACACAGCACTAACCTTCTCGTCATTTGAATATAAGAAAAGGGGGAGCCACGAGACACAACTCCATTCAACCATCATCGTCCGTCACCACGTTTTGTCAGTCATCAGGAGAGGAATGGGTAGTGAAATTGAAAAAGTTAATTATGTCTCTAATGGTAGTGTTGTTGATTGTTAGTCTGAACATGTCTAAAACGGGGGCACAAACCATGAACCCACTCGACGGTGTGAAGAACTATCAAGTGTATTATGGCCATCCAACGGCAGCGATTTTGAAAGATATGCAAAACTATGACCTCGTCATTATTGAACCGCTTCATTACACGAAAGCGCAAGTGGAGCAAATCAAAGCACGCGGGACAAAAGTACTCGGATATATTAGCGTCATGGAAGTCGCGACATGGAACACAGGTCTCATGTCAAAACTTCAGTCAGGTGACTTCTTTACGCGTAACGGACAACGTGTCCATTACTCGGAATGGGATTCATACTTGACGAACATCGCCTCACCGCACTTCCAAGGGTTGCTCCTCACGGAAATCCAGAACCAAGTCGTCGCCAAAGGCATCGATGGCGTGTTCATGGATACGGTCGGTGATATCGATAACGAACATTTGAACAATCCTACCGTGCTCAAACAGCAACGTGACGGACTCGTCAACTTCTTGAAGCAAGCACGGGCCCGCTATGGTGAGATCGCCATGGTCCAAAACTGGGGCTTTGACACGTTAGAAACGTCAACGGCACCTTACGTTGACGGCATCATGTGGGAGAGTTTCAACGCCGACACGATCAAGAGCGACGCTTGGTCACAAAACATGATTAAGAAATTACAAGCAGTCGACGCGAAGCATTCGGTCAAGACGCTCACGATTTCGACACGTCTTAGCGCGGACAGCCACAAGCTCGCCAAAGATTCTGGGTTCATCCATTTCCACGAAGCGGATGCTTACGTGAACTGGAACGCAGGTCTCGTGACGCGTACACAGGATACGACGCCGGCACCGGTCGCAGTAGCACCGACGACGAAGCCAGCTGAAACGACAACGACGAAGCCAGCTGCGACGACAACGACGAAGCCAGCTACAACGACTGCAACGAAGCCAGCTACAACGACTGCAACGAAGCCAACTACAACGACAGCAACGAAACCGGCTACAACGACAACGACGAAGCCAGCTGAAACGACAACGACGAAGCCAGCTACAACGACTGCAACGAAGCCAACTACAACGACAGCAACGAAACCGGCTGCGACGACAACGACGAAGCCTGTAACAGAAACGGCGACAAAGCCTGTCACAAAGCCAGTCTCAGCTCCGAAAGCAGATGCCTCGACGGACAAACCGACCGAGTCGAAAGAAAAAGAAAAAGCTGACTGGAAGCAAGAGAAGAAAGACAAAAAAGAGAAGAAGAAGGCGAAAAAGCATGCCAAAAAACATGCTAAAAAGCATGCCGGCAAGCACAGCTCGTCTAACGACCATCACGCCGCCAAAGGAAACATGTGCGGAAAAGTGAAACACAAGACGGCCGGTTTCTTAAATTTCTTCAAATTCTAAACCATGTGTCACCTGAACTCCGAGGGATCGATTTCGTTTCTTCGGGTTTCGTCTGACCTCTTAAAAAACAGAAGTTGACCCTACCTTTCTCAGAAAAGTTAGGGTACAATGCTCAAGAGAGATTGAGAGAGGAGTGAAGCATGATGGGCAAAGTACACGTTTATGACCACCCATTGATTCAGCACAAGATGACGATTATGCGTAAAGTAGAGACGGGGACGAAGCAGTTCCGTGAACTCGTAGACGAGGTTTCGTCACTCATGGCATATGAAATTACACGCGACCTTCCGCTTACTGATGTGGAAATCGAGACACCGGTCTCTGTATCGACACAGAAGATGATTGCCGGCAAAAAATTGGGAATCGTCCCAATTTTACGGGCAGGCCTCGGCATGGTGGATGGCTTCCTCAAAATGATGCCGAACGTCAAAGTCGGTCACATCGGTTTATACCGTGACCCAGAGACGCTCGAGCCGCACGAATACTATCTCAAGTTGCCGACGGACGTCACAGAACGTGACTTCATCGTCGTCGACCCGATGCTCGCGACAGGCGGTTCAGCAGCCGACGCGATTGCCGCGCTTAAAAAGCACGGTGCCAAGTCGATTAAGCTCGCTTGCCTCTGTGCAGCCCCTGAAGGTGTGGAACGTGTTCAAGCCGAACACCCGGACGTCGAAATCTATCTCGCCGCACTTGACGAGAAGTTGAACGACCACGGCTACATCGTACCAGGACTCGGTGACGCAGGTGACCGTCTGTTCGGAACGAAATAAGCATGAACCCGATGAGAGGATCCTGGTGATCCTCTCTTTTTTGTGGGGATGTGCACCAATCGATTCAAATTAGTTGAGACGATCGAAGAGACGGCCGATAGTAGAAGAGGAAGAGACCGTAAGTCGGTCCGACGTCGGGATAAGGGAAGAGACACGATGAAGACTAAATTCTCGCTACTGCAAAGATACTTACTCATCTCCTTGATGGCGTTGTTTTTGACGAGCGTCTGGAGCTATAGCGCGTTTCAGGACATCGAGCAGGAAAATCGACGGATTGTCGAGGAAGCCATCCCGATTTCGAACGCTGTCTCGGAGCTGTTTCGGCTATTGCTCGACCAAGAGCTATCGGTTCGGGGCTATACATATAACCAAGACGCGCAGTCGCTCGAACAGTATGAGGCGACGAAACAATCATTGGAGGAGACGATTCGTATTATTCGTGAACTCGACGAGCGTCATCCGATTATGCAGGAATTGATTCAAGACGAGGCGTTGCCGCTCATTCAAAAAATGGAGGCGTTTCATGCGTCGCAAATCGAACTCATCGAGGCGGGGGATGTCATCCCCGCGAACGCGCGTCGCTATAGTGGCATCGATTATATCAACCAGTTCCGAGACGTCGATGCGGCCCTTCGTGAAGACATCGACAACATCATCCAACAAGCCACGCTTCGGAGTGAAACTGCCTCGAATTCAGCGAAATGGGTCATCTTCATCGTCGTCGGCATCGCATTGTTGCTGTTGATGACGTTCATGCATACGTTCCGGCTCGAGCGCAGCAAACAAGCGCTCATCCATCGCTCGCTCCATGACGCCTTGACCGGGATTTGGAATCGTCGAGCTTTTGACGAGAAGTTAGAACGGATGTGGGACGAAGCGACCGATACCGAAGACGTGCTTGCGCTCCTTTTGCTTGATATTGATGCGTTCAAGACGTATAACGACACATACGGCCATTTGGCCGGAGACGCTTGCCTCGAACGGGTGGCGAACGCGATCGACAAGGCGGTCGGGGAAGACGGCATGACGGCACGTTATGGAGGCGAAGAGTTCGCGGTGCTCCTGCGGCCACGTCACGCGCGCCAACCGAAAGAAATCGCGGAACGGATTCGGCAGGCGGTGCTCAAACTGAACATCGTGCACGAAATGTACACCCCGTTGCGAAAAGTGAGTGTCAGCATCGGCGTCGCCGAACATGCGCCAACGCCAAGTGGCGATAAGACCGACTTGATTGAGGCGGCCGACCAAGCCCTCTATCAGGCGAAGCAGAGTGGGCGCAACCGCGTCTCGGTCGGCCAGGCGACGAACGTAGGTTAAAAGCGGACACAGAAAAAAGACGACCTTCCCGATTCAAACGGGAGGGTCGTCTTTCGTATAGGTTTATTGTTCAATCAATCCTTCTTGGATGAGGAAGTCGCGGGCGACTTTCTCCGGACGTTGTTTCTCGACGTCAGCAAGATAATTGAGCTCTTGCATCGTCTCGTCCGTGATTTTCCCGCTCAGCAAGTTCAATACGTCCGCGAGCTCAGGATGCTCGGCGAGCGTCTCTTCACTGACGATTGGGACCGCGTAATACGGCGGGAAGAACTGTTTGTCGTCCTCGAGGACGGTCAAATCGAAGCGTTTAAGCAAGCCGTCGGTCGAGAAGCTGTCGATGGCGTTACTCTCATTGTTCATGAGTGCCGTATAGCGGAGTCCGCCGTCGACCGGTTTCACGTCCTGGAAGTTGAACGGATACGCTTCTTTCAAGCCAAGGTATCCGTCTTCACGGTTCGAGAACTCGATTGTCGGACCGAAGACGAGCTCGTCACTCACCGCAGCGAGATCTGAGATGGTCTTTAAACCGTATTTATCGACGTCTTCTTGTTTGACGGCGATGGCGTAGGTGTTATTGAAGCCGATTGGATCGAGCGTGCGGATATCGAAACGTTCGTTCACTTGTGTCACGACTTTGTCGTAGACGACGTCCGGGTCGTTCTCGACTTCTTGCTTCAATACATCTACGAACAACGTGCCCGTATATTCGACGTACGTATCAATCTCACCGGTCCGTAGGGCGCTGAAAGCGACCTGGGTCCCGCCGAGGTTCAATTGACGTTTCACATCGAGGTCTGTCTTGTCTTCAATCAAGTCGGCGACCATGTTCCCGAGAATCAATTGCTCGGTAAAGTTTTTCGATCCGACGACAATCGTGTCATCTTCACGGGTGAAGGCAAAAATCGAACCGGCGAGGAGTAGGACGAACGCCGTCGCGATGACGATGAGTGGTTTCGTGACTTTCTTCGCCGAACGACGCGTCTTTTTCTTCATCCGGCCATCCGCGAGGACGATGCCGTTCGGTGCGACCTTGTACTCGATGCGGCTGACGATGAAATCAATCAACAGTGCGAGCAGACCGGCCGGGATGGCACCGGCAAGGATTTGGTTGTTGTCAACGGTCTGAATCCCGGCGAAGACGAGATAGCCGAGACCACCGGCTCCGACGAACGCGGAGATGGTCATGAGTCCGACGGCCGTGACCGCCGAGATGCGAATCCCGGCCATGATGATCGGGAGCGCGAGCGGGAGCTGAATCTTACTCAAAATCTGACGGTCGGTTAGGCCGATCCCTTTAGCTGACTCGAGCGTATCACCCGGGATGCTCGAGAGGCCCGTGTACGTGTTCTTCACGATCGGGAGGAGCGAGTATAAGACGACCATGATGATGGCCGGCGTCGACCCGATTCCGATGAACGGGATGAGGAAACCGAGGAGAGCCAAACTTGGTACGGCTTGGACAACGCTCGTCAGCCCGAGAATCGGTTTCGCGAGGCGCGGAATCCGTAAGATGAGAATCCCGAGCGGTACCCCTAACAGGACCGCAAGTGAGACGGCGAACACCGTTAGTTGTAAGTGTTCGAGCAAGAGCGTCCCGATTTGATCGGTATTGTTCGTGAAGTAATCGAAAAATGATTGAATGGCGTTCATAGCGTTTCCTCCTCTTGCATGAATTGCTCACTGAGGACGGAAAGCAAACTGCTGCGTGTAATCAAGCCGTGAAGTATTGAACCGTCGACGACGGGGAGGTACCCTTGGTCGCTCGTGTTCATGACGTCTAAAATGTCGAGAAGCGAGTCCTCGATTGAGACGAAGGCGTAATTCGTATTCATGACTTCCTCGAGTCGCTTCGTCTTGTCTTGAATGCTGTGGACGTCCTTCAATTTGATGAGTCCTTGGAGGACGCGATCACGGTCGGTGATCAACAGGCTGTCGACTTTACGTGAACGCATGATTTCAATCGCTTGAAGCACCGTCCGTTTCCCGCTGATTGATACCGGATCGGTGATCATGATATCTTTCGCTTTAATGAATTCAGGGCTGTTCCAAATCCGATTCTTCCCGATGAACGACTCGACGTATTCGTCTTTCGGGTTCCGGAGAATTTGTTCCGGAGTATCGAATTGGACGATTTCCCCGTCGCGCATGATACAAATGCGATCGGCCAGCTTGATCGCCTCATCCATATCATGGGTGACGAACACAATCGTCTTTTTCACTTCTTCTTGAAGATTGAACAGCTCTTCTTGGAGATCGTTTCGAGTGACAGGGTCAAGGGCGCTGAACGGTTCATCCATCAAAATGACTTCCGGGTCGTTCATGAGGGCACGGGCGAAACCGATACGCTGCTGCTGACCGCCGCTCAATTCGCTCGGATAGCGATCGATGAATTGGTCCGGGTCGAGGCCGACCATACGGAGAAGGTGTTCGGTGCGTGCGTCCATGTCTTGTTCGGCATGTCCTTCGAGGCTCGCAATCAATTGAATGTTTTCGCGAATCGTCATATGCGGAAAGAGGCCGGTCTGTTGAATGACATAGCCCATCTGGCGCCGCAATTCGATCGGATCCATTTTGCGTGTGTCTTGGCCGTTGACGATAATCGTGCCTTCCGTCGGCTCGATCAAGCGGTTAATCATTTTCAACGAGGTCGTCTTCCCACAGCCGGACGGGCCGATAAAGACGACGAGCTCACCTTTGTTGATTGTGAGATTCATCTCTTTCAAGACGGTCGTTTGTTTGAACGTTTTCTTGACTTGTTTAAACTCAATCATGCAGTCACCCTTTTCAATAATTATTTTCACATAATCTTATATGCCCGTTGTTAGATGATTGTAAACATTTTTTTCGAAAAAAGAGTTTGAACCTCTGATAAAGCGGGGATTATTATTGTCATTTTTATTCGAAATGAAAAAGAGAGGAGGACACGTGTAGCCAGTGTCTTCCTCTCAATACGTTAGTTTACATGAATATCCATCGCCTCGACGAGTAAATCTGCCAAATGGACAGCGCGCATCGAGTCGGTCCCGTGTTCTTGAATGCCGAGCTGCATCTGCATGTGGCAGCCCGGATTCGATGTCACAATCGTTTGTGCCGCCGTGGCGTTCACGTGACCCATCTTCATCTCGAGGATGTCGTTCGCAATCACCGGTTGCAATAGATTGTAGACGCCGGCCGAGCCACAGCAGTGGTCGGCATGCTTCTGTTCGATATAGACGGCGCCTTCGATTGCCTGAAGCAACACCCGTGGGGCGAGTGCCCCTTTTTGCACGTTGCGGAGGTGGCACGAGTCTTGGTACGTGATGAGCTGCTCCGGTAGGGAGAGCGGTACGCGGTCGAGGAAGCCGACCTCAATCAAAGTCGAGGCGAAGTCTTTAATCTTGGCCGTGAACCGTTCCGCGCGTTCGGCCCATTCCGGGTCGTGCTTTAACAGATGGTCATAGCCGACGAGGAACGCACCGCAACCGCCGGCGTTCGTGATGATGTAATCGACGTCCTCGGCCTCGAACGCTGCGATATTCTGCTTGGCGAGCGTGACGGCGCCCGTCTGTTCACCGGCATGACCATGTAAGGCCCCGCAACACTGTTGCGTTTTCGGGATGACGATGTCGCAGCCCGCCGCTTGGAGCAGTTTAATCGTGTTGGCATTCGTCTCATAGAACATCGTGTCCATCAAACAGCCGCTGAAGAAGGCGACTCGGGCCGTTGTCGCTCCCGTCGCCGGGATTCGCTCTGGACGTCGACGTCGCTCCGTCTTCGGCGGGACCGTCGGTAAAATCGTCTCCATCTTCTGGAGCTGGTCCGGGAACCAATCGAGGATGCGGAGCTTGTGAGTGAGCGTCTGGACGCCAGACTGTTGATAGAAGCGGAGAAAGCCCGTCGCCGTCTCCATCTTCGCCTTATTCAAGAACAGCCCGTCAAAGACGACTTTGCGGACGAGACGTTCGCGGACCGGCATCTGCCCGGTCGCACGTTTATGTTCGGTGATGGCGGCGCGTGCGTCCTCGAGCAGAACGCTATAGCGTACCCCGGCCGGGCATGCCGGCTCACAGGCGAGACAACCGAGACATTCGTTGAGCGTCTTTTCGACGCCCTCGTCCGGTTCAATCAATCCGTCGACGACACCTTTCATGATGGCGATGCGGCCGCGCGGGGAGGCCGACTCGTCTTTCGAGCGGATATATGTCGGGCAAGTCGGCAGGCAAAAACCGCAGCGCATGCAGCCGAGCATCTCTTCATAGTCGAGCTTCTCGGTCATGCGGCTGGCGAGTTCGGGCGTCTGCTTCATGATTTACCTCCTTGGACGATGCGTTTTTTCGCCGCTTTGGCGAACATCTTCTGCGGGTTCATGATGCCGTGCGGATCGAAGGCGAGCTTGATGCCTTTCATGACGTCTATCCCGGCCGTACCGAGCTTCCATTCGAGATACGGGGCTTTCATCGCCCCGACCCCATGCTCGCCGGTAATCGTCCCGCCGAGGTCGAGCGCGGCGGCGAAAATATCAGCGAACGCCGCCTCGACACGTTCCATCTCCTCATGATTCCGGGCATCGGTCGCGACCGTCGGGTGCAGGTTGCCGTCCCCGGCATGACCGAACGTGGCGATTTGAATATCATACGCTTGTCCGATTGCTTCGATGCGCCGGACCATCTCGGCAATCTCGCTCCGTGGCACGGTCGCATCCTCTAAAATCGTCGTCGGGCTGAGTCGGGCGAGGGCGGACAAGGCGATGCGCCGGGCGTAGCGGAGCGTCTCAGCATGCGCCTCGTCTCGGGCCACTTCGACCGACAAGGCCCCTTCTTCTAGACAGACGGCATGCATCGCCTCGATGTCTTGTCGGACGACGTCACGCGGGCCGTCCTGTTCTAATAGAAGGAGAGCGCCGACGTCCGTCGGCAATCCGATGTTCGCATACGCCTCGACGACCTCGATCGTCTTCTTGTCCATGAACTCAAGCGTCGCCGGGATGACGCGATTCTCGATGATGCGGCTCACTGTTCGGGCCGCGCTGTCCAAGTCCTCGAAATAAGCGAGCATCGTCTGTTTTGTCTCGGGGAGCGGGATGAGCTTGAGTGTCGCTTGCGTAATGACGGCGAGTGTCCCTTCCGAGCCGACGAGGAGACGCGTCAAATCGTACCCGGCCACGTCCTTGGCGAGCTTGCCGCCCGTATGGAGGACATCCCCGTTCGGGAGCACCGCCTCGAGCGCGAGCACGTAATCGGCCGTCACACCGTATTTCAATCCGCGTAACCCACCTGAGTTCTCGCTGATGTTGCCGCCAATCGTCGAGATTTTCATCGAGCTCGGATCCGGCGGGTAGAACAGTCCTTTCGCCTCGACGGCTTGCGCTAGATGGACAGTGATGCAGCCCGGCTCGACCGTCACCGTCAAGTTCTTCTCATCAATCTCGAGGATGCGGTCCATATGGCGGAAATCTATGACGACACCACCAGAAAGCGGCGTCGTCCCGCCAGCAAGGTTCGTCGCCGACCCACGGGGGACGACTGGGATGCGGTATGTATGGCACAGCCGTAGTACAGTCTGTACATGTTCGGTCGAGCGGGGGGCGACGATGGCGTCGGGCATCGCTTGATAGTTAGGTGTCGCGTCAAACGAATAGGCGAGTCGGGTCGTCGGGTCCGTGAAGACGACGTCGGCACCGATTTCCTCACGTAATTGATTCATCCAGTCCATGGTAGTTCCTCCTCACATGCATCAAAATTTTCATGATGCGGGCGTCGGTTTCGAAAGTCACAAAATCGACACATTTTTAGATAGCGCTTACATCGTAATCGTAGCCATTCGAACTGGTATTGTCCACCCATTTCGGCTTGATGGGAAGGGATTTCCAGACGTGTGGACGATAAAAATCGCCCTGTGAGATTCATCACTACAAATTCGTCAGAACCCCTCGACATGACAAAAAGATAATCGGTATACTGATACAGGAAGATGAAAACGATTTCAAAATCGGGTCAACGTCCGTTTCAAAACCTTTTGTGAACGTAAGCCGTTTGTCATTGTGTTTTCCAAAACGTGGAGGTATAACTGAACTATTCTTCATCTGATTCGCAATGTGAAATGTTATAAAGTCAACATTTTTATTTCACCGTTTCTTCATACTTTTTTAAAATTTAGCGATTTTAATTTAGTTTGTGAACTGCGTAAAAGCCTTGATACACCTTGATTTAAAGCGCTTTTATAATTGTGAAATTCATTGACTTCTTATGCCATTTCCAGTACTCTGAACTTGTGTGACTTTTGATGGTCACGCGAGTGTGAATTCGATGGAGAAGACGGAAAGCTCGGCAGCTCGAAAGGAGGATCAGGATGACGAAAAAAGACAATCGTTACCTATCCTACGCCTCGCTCGCCTCTCAAATTTCGACCGCGCTCGCTGGACCGATCGTCATCGGTTATCTCGTTGGCCAATACGGGGCGAGACGTGAGTTTTGGGGCACGTTTGGTTGGAATGTGTCGGTGTTTCTGGGGATGGCTCTCGGAATCACGGCGCTTGTTCTCACCCTTCGAAGTTTACTGACAGGAGAGGACGAATGAAGCTAGAACAAAAGGAACTACAACAAGTGCAAGCAGACAGAAAAGCACAAAAGCAGTTGATGAAACGCTATACGAAGTGGTTTATCGGATGGTTCGCCATTCTCCTCATCGGAGCGCTCATCGTCCCTATGTACAAACCGGTATTTCTCGGCTTGTTCCTAGGTGGGGTCGCCAGTCTCATTATTCTACATATGCAGAATCGAAGCGTCATTCGGATGTTTGACGTCATCGAACATGGACGACGCCCAAAGTCGCACGGGACTGTTTCAAGAATGGCAGTCGGTGCACTAGCCGTGATAGTCGGTCTCTTTTATGAGGATCGAGTATCGCTGATTGCGGTGGTAACTGGTCTAATCGCCGGCCACATCATACAATTTGGCGAGTTCACACTTGCCCAGCTCAGCAGGAAAAGAGGTGAATACTAATGGGTCATGAGTTTCCCACATATTCTCTACAACTCGGAGATTATACGTTATATGGGAGCTGGACGAACGTCATTACGGTGCTGATCGCATCACTACTCGTATTTACGTTTGCCGTTTGGGGAACGCGACGCTTGGCTATGAAGCCGACTGGTAAGCAGAACTTAATGGAATTCTTCGCAGAATTCACACGCGGGATTATCTCAAGTGCGATGGACTGGAAGACTGGGGGCCGTTTCATCGGGTTTGGAATGACGTTGATTTTGTTCATTCTCTTCTCGAACTTGATGGGTCTACCGTTTAACGTCATTTCTGGTCACTATCTATGGTTCAACTCACCGACGGCCGATCCTTACGTCACGTTGGCATTGTCGACACTCGTCGTTGCAATGTCGCACTATTACGGCGTGAAGCTACACGGTTTGAAGCACTACTCGGCGGAATTCGTGAAGCCGGTCTGGTTCTTATTGCCGATCAAGCTCATCGAGGAGTTCGCGAACACCTTGACGCTCGGTCTGCGTCTTTACGGTAACATCTTTGCCGGTGAAATCATGATTACCATCATCTTGGGACTCGCAATTACCGCAGAAGGGGCACTTAACCCACTCGGTGCTGTGTTCGCAATTCTCCCAATGATTTTATGGCAAGGCTTCTCAATCTTTATCGGGGTTATCCAATCCTACATTTTCCTGACGCTTGCAATGGTGTACATCGGGCATAAAGCTTCTGCCGAGCATTAATTCGGGCAGGTCTCGCCAAAGCGTTGAACAAAAAAACTATTTACTTAACTTTTAGGAGGAATATACACAATGGAACAACTCAATCTTCTTGCAACAGCACTCGTTATCGGTCTTGGAGCACTCGCGGCGGGTATCGGTAACGGTCTCATCGTATACGGAACAGTACAAGGACAAGCACGTCAGCCAGAACTCAAAAACGAACTTCGTCAAACAATGTTCATCGGTATCGGTTTGGTTGAAGCCCTCCCGATCATCGGTGTGGCTGTCGGTTTCCTTCTCCTCAACTCTTGATTACGAGTTAACGAGAACAACGTAAGAGGGAGCGTGTCTCCCTCACTTATTTAGTCAAGAGGAGGGTATGCATGGATACGATGATGATTGCAGCTGGTGCTGGTGGCGAAGGCCTCCGCATCCTGGATATGATCTTTACACTTTTCACATTCCTCGTACTCTTGGCCCTGTTGAAGAAATTTGCTTGGGGACCACTCCTTGGAATGATGAGACAGCGTGAAGAGTATGTAGCGAACGAAATTGAACTCGCTGAAAAGAGCCGCAAAGATGCGGAAACATATGTAGTCGAACAACGTGACGCGCTCAGCGCAGCACGGACAGAATCGAAAGAAATGCTTGATTCAAGCCGTCGTCAAGCAGAAGCGGAACAAGCACGTTTGGTGGAGCAGGCGCGTTTGGAAGCCGAACAAATCAAAATCGAGGCGGGTAAAGCGATCGAACGTGAGCGTGAGCTCGCGAAACAATCGCTCCAGACCGAAGTCGTCACACAGGCGCTCTCGGCCGCACGCCACGTCCTTCAGTCAGACCTTAAAGGCGACGAAGTGAAACAACGTGCCCTCGTTACAGACTTCCTGTCTAAAGCGAAAGGTGCTAACTGATGAACACATCGTTAGCAAAACGCTATGCCAAAGCGCTCTTCGACTTAGCGCGGGAACAAGGCGCGCTCGACCAAGTCGAAGCGGAAGTGCGTCTGCTCGATGAAGTGCTCCACGCGACTCCTGAACTTGCGAATCTCTTAGAGAATCCGGCAATCAGTGACAGCGAGCTTGCACAGCTTTTAACACATAGCTTTGGTGACATGACAGATATCGTGCTCAACACACTTCTCGTCATGGTCGAAAACGACCGTGCGAGCGAAGTTCGCGGCTTGTCGCGCTACGTCCTTGATTACATCAATGACTACCGTGGCATCGCCGAAGGGTTCGTCACGAGTGCTTACCCGTTGTCGGCAACAGAGTTGAAAGAAGTCGAACTCGTCTTCGGACAGAAGATGAACAAGACACTTCAATTGAAGAACGTCGTCGATGAAGACGTCATCGGTGGACTCCGTGTCCAAATCGGCTACACGACGTATGATGACACAATCGAAAACAAACTAACACGCCTCGAGCGTGAATTGTTGAATGCGTAAGAAATAGGGGTGAATTCAATGACGATCAAAGCTGAAGAAATCAGCGCCCTGCTAAAAGAGCGGATCGCTTCGTACGGTTCTGAAATCGAAGTCAGTGAGACAGGTACAGTCATTCAAGTAGGTGACGGTATCGCTCGTGCATACGGACTCGATAACGTTATGGCGGGGGAACTCGTAGAGTTCTCTAACGGCGTAATGGGCTTGGCGCAAAACTTAGAAGAAGGTAACGTCGGGATTATCATCCTTGGCGACTACAAAGGCATCAAAGAAGGCGACTCGGTAAAACGTACGGGCCGCATCATGGAAGTTCCAGTCGGTGAAGCGCTCCTCGGACGCG
Source organism: Exiguobacterium sp. E4787 (assembly GCF_018618375.1). Lineage (NCBI taxonomy): Bacteria > Bacillati > Bacillota > Bacilli > Caryophanales > Exiguobacterium > Exiguobacterium sp. E4787. The sequence goes on from NZ_JACSLY010000007.1 coordinate 64,852, forward strand.
TCGTCAACCCACTCGGACAACCAATCGACGGTCTCGGACCGATCGTGACGGACACATACAACCCGATCGAGCGTAAAGCTTACGGCGTTATGGCCCGTAAGTCAGTTCACGAACCGCTCCAAACTGGGATTAAGGCGATTGACGCCCTCGTACCAATCGGTCGCGGTCAGCGTGAGCTCATCATCGGTGACCGTCAAACTGGTAAGACTTCGGTCGCAATCGATGCGATCATCAACCAAAAAGAAGAAAACATGATCTGTATCTACGTCGCAATCGGTCAGAAAGAATCGACTGTCCGTGGCGTAGTTGAGACGCTCCGTCAAAACGGCGCTCTCGATTACACGATCGTTGTTTCGGCATCGGCTTCACAGCCAGCCCCACTTCTTTACCTCGCACCATTCGCTGGGGTATCGATGGGTGAGTACTTCATGGACCGCGGACAACACGTCCTCGTCGTGTATGATGACCTCTCGAAACAAGCGGCAGCTTATCGTGAGCTCTCGCTTCTTCTCCGTCGTCCTCCAGGCCGCGAAGCCTACCCAGGGGATGTCTTCTACCTCCACTCACGCCTTCTTGAGCGTGCGGCGAAGTTGAACGACGAACTCGGCGGCGGCTCATTGACAGCTCTTCCGTTCATCGAGACACAAGCGTCGGATATCTCGGCGTACATCCCGACGAACGTTATCTCGATCACAGACGGTCAAATCTTCCTTCAGTCGGACCTCTTCTTCTCAGGGGTACGTCCAGCGATTAACGCCGGTCTCTCGGTATCGCGTGTTGGTGGTTCGGCTCAAGTGAAAGCGATGAAGAAAGTTGCTGGTACGCTCCGTCTTGACCTCGCGTCATACCGTGAGCTCGAAGCGTTCGCCCAGTTCGGGTCGGACCTCGACAAAGCGACACAAGCGAAGCTCAACCGTGGACAACGTACCGTTGAAGTCTTGAAACAAGACTTGAACGCACCGCTCTCGGTCGACAAGCAAGTTATCATCATCTACGCACTCACGAAAGGTCATCTCGATGATGTCCCAGTCGAAGACATCCGTCGTTTCGAAAAAGAAATGAACGCATGGCTCGACCAAAACCGTGCGGACCTCTGCCGTGAAATCCGTCAAACAGGAAACCTTCCTGCTGACGAGGCGATGGTCGATGCGCTTACGGAATTCAAAAAGACGTTCTCGCCATCGGTTTAATCCGGTGACGAGCGTCTATTAAGGTGGTGAATCGAAATGGCATCATTACGTGAGATCCAGATGCGGATCACCTCGACCCAAAGCACGAAGCAAATCACGAAAGCGATGAACATGGTGTCGGCTTCGAAATTGAACCGCGCTCAAGGGAGCAACGCCAACTTCAAGCCGTACATGACCAAGTTGCAGGAAGTCATCTCGTCGATTGCCGGCGGTACTTCAGGCGCAACACACCCGATGCTTCAAGTCCGTCCCGTTAAACGGACCGGCTATATCGTCATCACGTCAGACCGCGGACTTGCTGGTGGATACAACGCCAGCGTCCTTCGTGACGTGTATCGCGAGTTGAAAGCCAAACACGATTCAACAGACGAGTACCGTCTGTACGTGATCGGGAAGGTCGGCGTTCAGTTCTTCAAGGCCCGTAACATTCCGGTGTACAGTGCCATGACAGGACTCAACGACCAGCCATCATTCGTTGAAGTCGCAGAGATCGTCAAACAGACGGTCGGCGCGTTCAGTGAAGGCGAGATTGATGAATTGAAGCTCTGCTACAACTCATTCATCTCTGTCATCAGCCAAGAAGTGAAGATTGATCGATTGCTTCCGCTTGGGAATATCGAACAGACCGCATCCAATGTGATGTATGAATACGAACCAGAAGAAGAAACGATCTTAGCAGCGCTTCTCCCGCGTTACGCGGAAGGACTCATCTACGGCGCGCTCCTCGATGCAAAAGTATCGGAGCACGCGGCTCGGATGACGGCGATGTCGAACGCGACAGACAACGCGGATGAACTCATCCGTGGACTCAAGCTCAAGTTCAACCGCGCGCGTCAAGCGGCGATCACACAAGAAATCACAGAGATTGTCGGAGGTGCGGCTGCGCTTGAATAAGCGCACGCCCTCTAGATTGTAGGAGGCTAACACGATGAACGAATACGGCATGAAAGGCCGCGTAGTCGCAGTCATGGGCCCAGTTATCGACGTTAAGTTTGACAACCACTTACCGAACATCTATAACGCCCTTAAAGTCACACACGTGGCTGCATCGGCACAAGATGTCAGCGTCGACTTGACGCTCGAAGTGGCGATCCACCTTGGCGATGACACGGTCCGTACGATTGCGATGGACTCAACAGACGGCGTTCGCCGCGGCATGGAAGTACTTGACTTAGGTTCACCGATTTCAGTACCAGTCGGAGAAGAGACGCTCGGTCGTGTCTTCAACGTACTCGGTAACCCGATTGACGATAAAGAAGTGTCACCGACTGTTCGTCGGTCACCGATTCACCGTCAAGCACCGACGTTCGATGAGTTGTCGACAAAAGTTGAAATCTTGGAAACGGGAATCAAAGTCGTCGACCTTCTCGCACCATACATCAAAGGTGGTAAAATCGGCCTCTTCGGTGGTGCCGGTGTAGGTAAAACCGTTCTCATCCAGGAACTCATCAACAACATCGCGCAAGAGCACAGCGGTATTTCTGTATTCGCAGGAGTCGGTGAGCGTACGCGTGAAGGAAATGACTTGTTCCACGAGATGACGGACTCAGGCGTTATCAAGCAAACGGCGATGGTCTTCGGTCAGATGAACGAGCCGCCGGGCGCGCGTCTTCGCGTAGCCTTGACGGGTCTTACAATGGCAGAATACTTCCGCGATGAGCAAGGACAAGACGTTCTTCTCTTCGTCGATAACATCTTCCGTTTCACACAAGCAGGTTCGGAAGTTTCAGCCCTCCTCGGTCGGATGCCATCTGCTGTAGGTTACCAGCCAACACTCGCAACGGAAATGGGTATGCTTCAAGAGCGGATCACGTCAACAGCTAAAGGATCGGTCACATCGATTCAAGCGGTTTACGTACCAGCCGATGACTATACTGACCCGGCTCCAGCGACAACGTTCGCTCACCTTGATGCAACGACTAACTTAGAGCGTCGTCTTTCGGAGATGGGTATTTACCCAGCCGTTGACCCGCTCGCATCGACTTCACGTGCCCTCTCGCCTGACATCGTCGGACCAGAGCACTACGAAGTAGCCCGTAACGTCCAGCAGACGCTTCAACGTTACAAAGAGCTTCAAGATATCATCGCAATCCTCGGTATGGACGAGTTGTCTGAAGACGATAAGCTCACGGTTCACCGTGCCCGTCGTATTCAGTTCTTCTTGTCACAAAACTTCCACGTGGCTGAGCAGTTCACAGGCCAAAAAGGTTCGTACGTACCAGTTAAAGAGACAGTTCGCGGCTTCAAAGAGATCCTCGATGGTAAACACGATGATCTTCCAGAAGATGCATTCCGTCTCGTTGGTCCAATCGAAGACGTCATCGAAAAAGCGAAGACGTTGGTCTAAGACCTACACGGAAGGGGGAAACTAGACGATGAATACTCTTCACGTCAACGTCGTCACCCCGGATGGTGCAGCCTATGAGGGCGAGGCACGGATGGTGATTGCCAAATCGGTGACCGGTGAACTCGGTATCTTACCGAAACACATCCCGATGGTGACACCGCTCGATATCTCAGTTCTCAAACTGCGCCACGAAGATGGTGGACGCACGCTGATCGCACTCAGTGGCGGTTTCATGGAAGTTCGTCCCGATACGGTGACGATCTTAGCTGAAACAGCCGAAATGGCGGATAAAATCGACTACGACCGCGCTTCTGCGGCGAAAGTTCGTGCCGAGCGTCGTCTACAAGACACGAAGCTCTCGGACCTCGAATTCCGTCGTGCGGAGCTCGCGCTCAAAAAAGCGATTAACCGTTTGAGCATTCGCGATATCAAAGAATAACCGACATCTCTCCTGCAGCCGCAGGGGAGATTTTTTGTGGATGGACCGAATCAATCACGTTCCTTCATTATATATGGGTCTAAAGCATCAAAAGTTTTACGCCCAAATAGTGGAAGATAGGCGCACCTTATCCGATAATATAGATGGGAACTACGGTAAAGGAGACAATGGGATGAAAGTTTATGTTGCGCGCCAACCGATCTTTGATCAAAAATTACGCGTCTGTGGCTATGAACTGTTATATCGCCGCAGCGAGAAAAATATATTTGAACATGTCGATGACGCACTTGCGACCGCCGATGTGATTCATAACGCCTATCTCGTTTTCAACTTCCGGGAGTTGACGGAAGGGACGAGAGCGTTCATCAACTTTCCGCAAAACTTGATTGAGAGTGAGGTCCCGGCTTTACTGCCAAGGCAGACGCTCGTCGTCGAGGTGCTCGAGCATGTCGAACCGACGGAGAAAGTCTTGGCGGCGTTACGTTCGTTACGTCGGAAAGGCTATACGATCGCCCTCGACGACTTTGTGTTCGAAGAGAAGTATCGGCCGCTCATCGGACTCGCCGATATCATCAAAATCGACTACCAGGCGACACCGATCGACCAACAGAAGCGGCTCATCGACGCCCTCGGCCATCGCGTCGAATTTCTGGCGGAGAAAATCGAGACACCGTTTGAATATGAGATTGCCAAGAAGCTCGGCTATCACATGTTCCAAGGCTACTTCTTCAGTCGTCCGACGGTCGTCCACGGTGCGGAGGTCCATCCGCTCCGGCATACGCTCGTCGAAGTGCTGAAGGAACTCGATAAGCCGGAACCGGACTTCCGACGCATCGCCAGCCAAATCGAACGAAGCGTCGACTTGTCGTATAAAATGTTACGCTCGGTCAACACGGTGTATCAAAAGGGACGTCACACGATTCAATCAATCGAACAGGCCGTCGCGCGTATCGGGCTCGATGAGATGCGGCGTTGGTCGTATTTGATGCTGTTGCGTGAGCTACAGACGTCCGAATCGAAAGAATTGATTAAACAGAGTGTCATCCGCGGCAAGATGATGGAATTGATTGCGGCCGAGACGTTACCGCACGTGGCGGCGTTCGACGCGTTCATCACGGGTATCTTCTCGTCGCTTGACGTCATCTTGGATGAGACGATGCAGACGCTCGTGTCGGAGCTTCCGGTCGAACCAATCGTCAAGGCGGCTCTCCTCGGGGACGACAACGAATTACGCGGGTTACTTGAGACCGTTCTCGCCTACGAGCAATTGACGGTCGACGTCGATGAGACGATGCCGGATTTGTCTCGACACTATGTCGAAGCCATCCGTTGGAGCCAAACTTATGATGCTGAAGTGAATAATGTTTGAAATATTGAAGGGACGTCAATTACTGTACTAAGGCCATGCGCCGATTGACGTTCCTTTTGTATGCGGTTTTTGGAGAGAAAGCGAGTTGATCGGATGAACCCATTCAACCACTCACTTGAACGCTAAGTCTTTTTTTCTCTAACGTGACATGCTATGATTAAAAACGGTACGAATTTTTGAAAAGAGGGGAATCGTCGATGCTAAACACCGTATTATCGCTCTTCATCTACGTCGTAGCGATCTACGTCGCTTGGTGGGCGCTCATGCCGGTCAAATGGGACCGCTTGCTCAATCAAGTGAGGAGTCCGCAAGCAGCTGTCTTGCGCGTCCTCGTGGCCGTCGTCTTCGGTTCACTGATCGCCCAGTTCTTTTTGGAGTATATCCGATTGGCTCAGGCACTCGCACCATTGCAGTAGGCAGGGAAATGATTACTAAACTGTAATCCTGCTGTAACGTATCGTATATGTTTATCGTGATAGGATAAATTCGTCTGACATGACGAAATTTTTCATCAGAATTTTATGGTTGCTTTTATTATTATTTTTCTCTCTGATGAAGCGTCACGTAATACAAACCATCATAGTAATCGACACAACCACATCCGGTAACGGATATCGACGTATAAAACAAAAAATTAACGAAGTTGGAGGACAAAGAGAGATATGAAGGATTTGATTGTAGTCCGTGGAGGACGTAAATTGTCAGGTACTGTGCGTGTTGAAGGAGCTAAAAACGCCGTACTCAAAACATTGGTTGCCACTCTTTTAGCAGGTGAAGGAAAGTCGGTACTTCAAAACGTGCCGCGCCTCGCTGATGTGTACACGATTAACAAAGTGCTTCGCCACCTCGGTGCAGAGGTTGCATTTGACGAAGCGAGCAATGAAGTCACTGTCGATGCGTCGGGCACAATCAAAGACGAGGCGCCACTTGAGTACGTCCGTAAGATGCGTGCTTCAATCCTCGTCATGGGTCCTCTTCTCGCTCGCCTTGGGCACGCACGTGTTGCGATGCCGGGCGGTTGCTCAATCGGCTCACGTCCGATTGACCTCCACTTAAAAGGGTTCGAAGCAATGGGTGCAAAGACGGTCATCGGCAACGGTTTCGTTGAAGCTTCGGTTGACGGTCGCTTGAAAGGTGCGAAAATCTACTTGGACTTCCCATCTGTCGGCGCGACAGAGAACATCATGATGGCTGCTGTCCTCGCGGAAGGCACGACGATCATCGAGAACGTCGCCAAAGAGCCTGAAATTGTTGACCTTGCCAACTTCTTGAACGGTATGGGCGCACACGTGCGCGGTGCCGGTACAGAAACGATTCGCATCGAAGGTGTCGATAAGCTTCACGGCGCTGAGCATTCAATCATTCCTGACCGCATTGAAGCAGGTACGTTCCTCGTCGCTGGAGCCATCACAGGCGGCGACATCGAAGTCATCGGTGCTGAGCGCGAGCACCTTCGTCCGCTCATCTCGAAGATGGAAGAAATGGGCGTCAAGTTTGAGGATACAGCAGAAGGCATGCGTGTCATGGCACCGGATGAGTTGAAGCCGGTCGACGTGAAGACAATGCCACACCCTGGTTTCCCGACTGACATCCAAGCTCAAATGATGGCACTCGTCTTGAAAGCAGGCGGTACATCGGTCATCACAGAAACAGTGTTTGAGAATCGCTTCATGCACGTGGAAGAGTTCCGCCGCATGAACGCAGACATTAAAATCGAAGGCCGTTCGGCCATCATCAAAGGTGGCGTTCGCCTCCAAGGTGCTGAAGTCGTCTCGACTGACCTTCGTGCTGGTGCTGCCCTTGTCCTCGCTGGACTCATTGCGGACGAAGAGACACGCGTTGGCGATCTCTACCACATCGACCGTGGATACGTCGACTTCCACAAGAAATTGCAAGCTCTCGGTGCTGACATCGAGCGCATCCAAGGGAACGTCGAAGTTGCCGAAGAAATGGTTAAGAACTAATTAATAGACTCATAGGAGCGAGGAGAGACTCTTCTCGCTCTTTTCAATGAAGTAATGAACGGAGGAACCTACACACCATGTTTTCAAAAGATATCGGGATTGATTTAGGAACAGCAAACGTCGTCATCCACGTCAAAGGTCGAGGCATCGTCCTCGACGAGCCATCGGTCGTTGCCATTAAACGTTCGACAGGGAAAGTACTCGCTGTCGGGACAGAAGCGTATCAGATGGTCGGACGTACACCTGGTGACATCGTCGCCATCCGTCCACTCCGTGACGGCGTCATCGCCGACTTCGCGACAACCGAAGAGATGCTTCGTCACTTCGTCGAGAAGATTCAAGTCCGCGGTTTCTTTGGCGGCATCCGCATGCTCATCTGTACGCCGGCGAACGTGACACCGGTCGAAGCGAAAGCCATCCGTGAGGCGGCCGAGAAGGCCGGCGCAAAAGAGGTCTTCCTCGCCGTAGAACCGAAAGCGGCAGCCGTCGGTTCGGGCATGGACATCTGGAAGCCGGTCGGTCATATGATCGTCGACATCGGTGGCGGAACGACAGACGTTGCCATCCTCTCGATGGGCGATATCGTCTGCGGCGAAACGATTAAAATCGCCGGGGACCGGTTCGATACGGACATCCTCCGCGCCATCAAAGACAAGCATAAGCTCGTCATCGGTGAGCGGACGGCCGAGCAAATCAAGAAAGAGATTGCGACGGTCTTCCCAGGCGGCCGTAACGAGACGATGGATATCCGAGGTCGTGACATGGTGCGTGGGCTTCCGCGTACGGTAACCATCACGTCGGAAGAACTCCGTGAAGCGATGGCCGAATCGGCAAATGAGATCGTCGAAGCAACGAAGCGCGTGCTCGAACAGACGCCTCCGGAACTTGCGGCCGATATCATCGACCGCGGCATCATCATGACAGGTGGCGGCTCGCTCCTCCACGGGATCGACCAGCTCGTCGCCGAGCGTGTCGGGTTGCCGGTCATGATCGCCGAAGAGCCGACGCTCAGCGTCGCGCACGGCACGGGCATCATGCTCGAGCACTTGGATCGTTTGAAGTAAGATCATCTAAAGGTACGACGTCAATAGGCGTCGTACCTTTTTTGCGTTCAACACTGTCCGATTTTCCTGTAAATGGATAAAATAAGGGAGGGAGGGTTGTAGATGAATCCATTGATTGAGCGATTGACGGCAAAAGGAGTCGAGGTCACAGAGATTGAAGACCGAGGCCAAGAAGCGCGTCAAAAATGGTTGACGCACTTCATACGACCTGAACAGCCGACACGACTTTCTCCTCATCTATGGGAGGATATCGTGGCAGGGACTGACGGCTGTCTCGTCAGAACAGCCGCTGATCGCGCGTTCGAACGGGTCAGGAAGTGGAAAGCGATACTCTTTTTTCAACACTCGAACGATGTGCTCGAGCTCGATTTGACGCAAGCAAAACCACTCACTAGGAGAGACTTGATTGTTGAAACAATGGACTATGCGGATGTCTATATCGTAGACCCAGCTTACACGTGGACGTATGTCATCCCGCACGAAGCGGACTGGGGACCATATTTTCTCACCAAATTTGGGACTAAAGGGGATCATTAAATGACACGACCACTCACACTCATTACCGGCGTCAGCCGGACGCAAGGCATTGGGGCGGCCATCGCGCGAAAACTCGCTACGTCAGGTCATGACTTGTATATCACGCACTGGAGCCCGTTTGACGGCACGGAAGGTGTCGGAGCGGAACCGGACTTCATCGACGGCTTCGTCGACGAATTACGGGCATTGGGGGCTCGCGTGGCCCATGAGTCGTACGACTTATCGTCTGGAGACGTAGAAGGGTTGCTCAACCGCGTCGAAGCGGCGCTCGGTACTCCAAGCCGCCTCATCAACAACGCGACGTATGAGCGGCACGTGGGCGTCGATACGTTCACGACCGAGACACTCCGCCGGCATTATCTCGTCAATAACGAAGGGACGCTCGGTCTGACGTTTGCATTCATCGAGCGATACAAATAGGCTGGGCATACGGACGGACGAATTCTGTTCATGGTATCCGGTGGGGCGGATGCGTCCAATTTGGCCTATATCGCCACGAAAGGCATGTTGATCGCGATCACGCCGGCGCTCGCTAACGGGGCAGGTCAGTATGGAATCTCCGTGAACGCGCTTGACCCGGGCCCGACCGATTCGGGTTGGATTGATGACGTGCTCCGCGAACAACTCGTACCGCTGTTCCCGTATGGACGCGTCGGGACACCTGAGGACACGGCCCGCTATATCGCTTTTCTCATGGGGCCGGACGGGGCGTGGGTCAACGGCCAACATCTTCACGTCGACGGTGGCTTCGTCGGACGCTGAAAAGAGCTTCTCCCTTGAATTGGGAGAAGCTCTTTTTAATGCCATGTATAATCTTTGTCGACAAAGAGTCGAGTGGACAAATCTGTTTGCGGGAACGGCTTTTCTTTTGCATCTAACCAGTCATGGTAATCGCAAAGACAGGCGTCATCCAAATGGAGCGAGTAACCGTTGTTAATCGTCTGAACCGTGATGCTCAAATCATACTCGGCGAGCGTCTTTTTCAACCGATAGACAAGGTTATAGACGTTATGGAGCGCCCGCTGCGGCTCGTCGATATCTGGATAAAGCGTCTCGGCAATGAGCCATTTGTTGACGACTTTATCGCGGTGGAAAATCAAGTAGGCGAACAGTTCCTCGGTTTTTTGCGTCGGCCATTTGACGAGGTCGCTGTCTTGTGTCTTGACTGAGAAGTGGTCAAGACATTGAATCGTACACGTCCGGTGATGATCGGTCGATAGTGTCTCCGCGTATCGCTTCGAGACGCGCGGGATCAGGTCGTGAATCATCTGTTCGGTGATTGGTTTAAGCAGGTAGTGTGTCGCTTGTAAGTTGAACGCTTCGACCGCATATTGGCTGTGTGCCGTCGTAAAGACGACTTGCGTTGTTTCGGGTAAACGTTTGGCGAAATCAAGGCCGCTCATCTGTGGCATCTCGATATCGAGAAACACGAGGTCGACTTCCTGGTTTGCTAAAAAATCAAGCGCTTGGAACGGATCGTGGAACGAGCCCATCCATTTTAAGTTCGGTTCGGCTTGGATGAGGCGTTCCATCATCCTCAAAATATGGTGTTCATCTTCAATCAAAATCGTGCGCATGTTGCGAATTCATCCTTTCTCGTTTTGGAAGTCGAATATGCACATGCGTACCGACCCCAGGCTCAGAATTTAATTTAAACGTGGCACCTGGCAAGAAACCGATCCGATTTCTGACATTCGGGATACCGATTCCATTTGATTGTTTCAAATGCGGTGTTGGATCGAAACCGATGCCGTTGTCGGCAATCCGGATATCGATTGAATCATCCGATTCCTGGACCGATAACATGAGCCGTTTCACACCTTCTTGCTTCATCAACCCGTGTTGAACCGCGTTCTCGACGAGCGGTTGCAATAACAGCGGTGGGATTGAAGCGTTGAGCACAGATTCATCGATATCCTTCGTGATGGTGAAGGCGTCATTGAAACGAGTTTGCTCGATCATTAAGTACGAATCGATAACCTCAAGTTCTTGACCAAGTGAGATGTCATTCTCAGTGCGGCCGTTCTCAAAGATGAAGCGGACGTATGTGCTCAAGTGACTGAGTAACCGTGCTGCTTCAATCGGTGCTGTATAACAGAGCGCAATGACGTTCCCGAACGTGTTATATAAGAAGTGTGGTTTGATTTGGGCGTTGAAAAATGAGATTTCACTTTGATTGGCGAATGTTTGAACTTCCCGTTTTTGTCGCTTATCGGTCGACAAGTGAATCGGAAGTAACGTGAACATGAGCAAGAAATAAATGAGTGACATGACACTCGTATACAGTTCCTGATTCGGGTGATCAATCAAGGCGTTTAACAACTGCCCGATGTACCCGATAATGAGTGCCACCGTGAACACTAAAAATTCAAACGGATAGCCGTTATCTTTCCGCTCGAACAACCAGTTGATATTCAGACCGGTCCAAAAGAACGTGATGAACAGAACGTAAAACCATGCAAATTGATCAAACATAGTATGTGCAGTGTAAGGTAGCACCAAGGCAATCAGGCTAAGTGCATAAAATGGATACGCCACATACTTCAAAAAGTGACGGAATGGAACGCGTTCGAGCTGAAGCGCAAAGTTAATGAGCATGGCAACACTTAAGAGCGCTGTAATCAAATTCAATTTATGGGCCAAGACATAAGTCATCAGTGGGATAAGTTCGAAGACAATCATTTGATCGCTCATCAACAGTGAAATACTGACAAGGAAAAAGAAAGCGGCTCCATACAAATAAAGCGCTTCTTTGCGATGAAATAGCCAAACGATCGCATAGAACGAGAAAAAGTAGCGAGATGAGGACGATGACAAACTCATAACTGAAATATTTATTATGGTACGTCATCATATTGCTCGTCGGTCCGATGAGCAAACTGTCGGAAACGCCAGTTGCGAGCTCCTCCGTCTCGGCTGTTTGAATCGTCAAACGAAACGTCGGGGTATGCGTATCCAGGAGAACGAGGTAAGCATGCCGAGGGTCTTCAACTGTCGATGCGTAGACGGGCGAGACGTTTTTTCCATCAATGAGGAGATTGACATGTGGGTGGTTGCGCGGGACGCGTAGTGCATATTGTCCCGGAGGTAGGCTAATGTCAGCCTCATAGGTCGCCGTTTTGTGTGGCGTCATATGCGGAACGCTTCGATAGGATTCACGGTCTACTTGATCGAGAAAGCTCGATTGGAAGCGCCATGTCCCATCCAGACGCATGATGTGTTCGGTCACGCGGGAATCGGTCAAATCGGCCGTTCCTTGTGTGACGGTGACTGCGTCGTCGATGGTTTGTCCTCGTGTCAAGGCGAGCCCGCCTGCGAGTGCAAAGACAATCATCAATACGACCAGCCCAATCGATTTAGGGGTCATCTGCATATTCCCTTCGTGATTTGTGAGTTTCTTGTGAGAAACGGACGATATACTGACACTAGTCGTTCACTTTTAGAAGTGACCAATGTTTTCTTATCGTACACGAAACTGACTTTTTTGAATAGCCGAACATACGAAACTACCCAATCCGATTAATCATCAATATGAAAGAAGGCTATATATGAAACGCTGGATTGAACAACGAATTAGCCGCCAAGTCCTCACCGTGTTTTATGTATTAATCGCCTTAATCACGTTGACGTCACTCGGCACATATTTTTATACCCAGCAGGCAATCCGAGACACGACGGTCGAACTTGAACGTATCAGTGAACAACGATCACGGGCGACCGACTTGTTCGAGACATGGCAGTCGATGCAATATGAGATGCGCGGTCACGTGTTGCTCGGGGAGGACGCCTTGCTTGCGGAAGTGAGACGAGCGCAAGAACGGATTGACGACCAGACGAGCTGGTTTGAAGAAAACGCTGCGAGCAAGGAAGAGACGACGTTCGCAGAAGATGCGCGCCTTCTGTTCAGCATTTATACGTCACGCGTCATGCCGGGTCTTGAACGGTACGTCATCGCCAAGGCGAACGGAGAAATCGATGAGCCATTCTTACAGATGGCGACCGTCGGACAACTTATGCCGAAAAATGCGGGCTCGACCCAGACCCGCTTCAAACTGAATACGAAGAGTGCGGCCGATATGAGTGCGAGCATCGTCGATATGGAATCGGTATTCACCGACTACCGGGCCGACCTTGACTTCCAAGAGACGGGTCTTCGGGAGGAACTGTCGGAACAGCTCGCCAAAGCTCAATGGATGTGGTTGCTCATCTTGCTCGGTGCATTGTTCATCCTCTTCGTCAGCCTGCAGCCGTACATCGTGCGTTTGACGAATCAACTTCAATCGCTCATCACGAACAGTGAACGACTGGCGGTCGACCCGCATGCGACGCTCATCCCGATTCAACCGTTGAAAAACGAGGTCGGACAATTGTCCAAGTCTTTTTCCGAAATGTCGACGTCATTGATTCGACAACACGATGAACTCGAGCGTGAGCGCGAAAAAACCGCGCAGATGGTACACACTATGCGGGACGCCATCGTCTTTGTCGAGCTCGAGACGAACCAACGCTTCGGGAACGAGGCGCTGTTCGAACTGTATGACCAACCATTCCCGTTCGGCGACCGTCAGAGCCTCTATCCGATTGATGCCTTCTATGCACCGTTCATGGAGCAAATCGACAATCAAGAAGGATTGAACCGCTTCACCGACCGGGCCAAACGGCTCGGAATCTTCGACGAAACGTTTACGTACTCGATGCAAGGGGGAACACGTACCGTACGGATGTACGCCGAACCGATTGAAATGCAGGACGAACGTTTCGGTGTGATGTTTGTGTCGCGGGATATTACGAAAGAAATCGAGATCGACCGCTTGAAGACGGAACTCGTCGCGACGGTCTCTCACGAACTTCGGACCCCGCTCACATCCATTCTTGGATTTACTGAATTGCTTGAACATCGGCATGTCGATGAAGAGAAGCGAAAACGCTACTTGAGCATGATTCACAGTGAGACGACCCGGCTCGAGCGGCTCGTCAGTAACTTACTGGATGTTCAGAAGATGGAAGCCGGTAAAACGGAACAAGACTTCAAAGTCGAGAATTTGTTTGAACTATTGTCTGATGTTCTTGAAATTCATGCCGGCTCAACTGAATTGCATGCGTTCCATTTCGATTGTGATGAAACGATTCGCATTTCCGGAGACCCGGCGCAACTACGTCAAGTGTTCTCGAACATCTTGAATAACGCCATTAAATATTCACCCGACGGCGGTAATATCGCCGTTAACGTCTCGTGTGATGACGATGTCATCCGGATCGCCATCGAAGACGAAGGCATGGGTGTAGCACCCGCAGATGCCGAACAGCTGTTTGAGAAGTTCTACCGTGTGCAGAACGAGCAGAGTCGCAATATTGGAGGCACCGGCCTTGGGCTTGCAATCTGTAAGGAAATCATCGAATCGCACGGCGGTACAATCAGCGTCAGTTCGGAACTGGGGAATGGGACGACCATGACGGTCGAACTCCCGATTGTCGATTGACGAAAACCACTTCATTGCGAAGTGGTTTTTTTAGTTTTTTTCAAAAAACGGTGAATGAAACGTTCCTTTGGTACGATATAGAAAGTGAAGACTTTGAACGACGAAAGGAAGACGAAGCATGCTACGCGGATTATATACGGCGGCGGGCGCGATGAACGCGCTCCAGCGTCAACAAGAGATTTTGAGCAATAACCTCGGTAACGTCCGGACCCCTGGATTCAAAGCATCAAACGGCGTCGTCCGCTCGTTCCCAGAAATGTTGCTTGCCCAAGTGAGCCACCCTGGGAATGCGCGCTCACGCGTGCAAGGCGAAGTCGGCACGTTGTCGACGGGCGTATATCTACAAGAGACGATGCCGCGTTTCTCGACGGGAAGCATCTCCGAGACGGGCAGCCCGACCGACGTATATATGAAGGTACCGGCTGACGCGACGGGTGCGGCCATGTTCGCAGTCGAACAGAACGGTGAGACGCTCTATACGACGAACGGGCGCTTCGCGGTCGATGAAGAACGCTTCTTGCGTTCAGCAGATGGCGGGTATATCCTCTCGGACGCCGGCGAACGGATTCAATTGCCGTCAAGTGAGTTCACGTTGTCAGGTGACGGACAAATCACGTCACTCGGGCAGAATGTGGCGACGCTCGGTGCCGTCCAAATCGATGACTTGGCTACACTCGAGCAAGTCGGGAACGACTATCGGGTCAACGGAGACGCCCCGCCTGCTGCGAATGTTCAGTTCCAACAAGGATTCATTGAAGAGGCGAACGTCGATCTCGATCGGACGATGGCCGACTTGATGACGACGTACCGTCAGTTCGAGGCGAACCAAAAAGTTGTCCAAGCGTATGACAAGAGTGCCGAGCGGGCCATTGAAATCGCTCGGATTCGTTAAGGAGGAAGCTTATGCAATCGATTTATAACTCGGTCTCGTCGCTCACGCAGCTTCAACGCCAGCTCGATGTGACCGGTCACAATATAGCCAACGTCGACACGGCTGGCTATAAGCGGGAACAAACCCACTTCGCCTCGCTCTTGTCGCAGGCGTATGACAATCAACCGCGCGCCGAGCTCGAAATCGGACGCGATACGCCGAACGGGATTCGCATCGGTGTCGGCGGCCACGTCGCCGATATTAGCCAACAGTTCAATATCGGCCAAATCCGAAAGACCGACCGGGCCCTTGACGTGTTCTTGAAAGCGAGCCGTCAGTTCTTCGCCATCGAGACGGAAAACGGTGTCGGATTGACCCGGAGTGGGAACATGCAGCTCTCGGTCGGCGACACGACGACGCTCGTCGACGTGAACGGTAACGCCCTTCTTGGTGCGGACGGGAACCCGATCGTCATGCCGAACGAAGCGACGGCGCACCGTGTCCGTCAAGATGGGATGGTCGTCGCCAGCGTGAACGGCGTCGAGCAAGAGTTTGGTCGTCTCGACATCGTTGAGGTACGTAACACATCGGCGCTACGACCTCTCGGTGACAACGTCTATGCGGCCGACTTGGCGGCGGACATCGATCGCCCGCTCGGCAATCTGTTGATTGAAGGGACGCTCGAGTCATCGAACGTCGATTTGACGAAAGAGATGACCGACATGACGATCACGCAACGCGCGTATCAGATGAATTCACGAGCGTTGTCGATGAGTGACCAGATGATGGGACTCGTCACGTCACTTCGGTAATCACTTACCGTTCTTCTTCGGAAGGGCGGTTTTTGCGTTACACTAAAAATAGGAGGAGGGATGGACATGCGGATTGTCGTGGCAATGGATTCGTTCAAAGGGTCACTCACGAGCGTGGAAGCCAATCGGGCGGTGCGTGCAGCGCTCGCTGGGCATGACGTCGTCGAGGTACCAATCTCAGACGGCGGGGAAGGTTTTTTGAATGCATGGTTCTTGACGCACCCGCATGCCGAGGTGGTCACGCAAGACGTGATGTCGCTTGACGGGACGGTGCGGCAAGCCCGGTATGGCTGGTCGGAACGAACGCGCGAGGCAGTGATTGAAGTCGCTGAGGCGTCCGGTCTTACTCTCATCGACGTGCTCGACCCGTGGCGCTACAGTTCTTATGGGACTGGACTGCAGATTAAAGATGCACTCGGGCACGGGGCGACACGCATCACGGTCGGTCTCGGCGGGAGCGCGACCGTCGATGGAGGGAAAGGCTTGCTCGAGGCGCTCGGCGTCCGCTTTCTTGATGAGACAGGGCATGTCATTGATTCGTTCCCGCATCAACTCGAGCGCGTCGCGCAAGTCGATTGGACCGGACTCCTACCGGAAGCGCGTCATGTCGAGTGGCGGATGGCCTCGGATGTGACGAATCCGTTACTCGGTCTATCTGGGGCGGCCGCCGTATTCGGTCCGCAGAAAGGATTGGCGCTAACGGACGTCGACCGTTATGACGAACAGCTCGCCGCGTATGCCCGTTGCTTCGAGCGTGATGTGACGGGACAACCGGGGGCGGGCGCGGCCGGCGGGATCGGCTTCGCGCTCTATCAGCTCGGAGCCGTATATGGGAGCGGGATTGACGAGGTAGTACGGTGGTCGAAACTAGAGGAAACGTTGCAAATGGCCGACTGGTTGATCACCGGGGAAGGCCGGTTCGATGAGCAATCGCTCCACGGAAAAGCACCTTATGGATTGGCCCGAATCGCATATGCACACGGGGTCCCGACGCTCGTCTTCGCGGGACAATCGGAACTGATTGCCGTTCCGGACGTCGGCATCGAAGCCGTGTTCCCAATCGTTTGCCGGGTGATGACGCTCGAAGAGTCGATGCAGCAAGCGGCGCCGCTCTTGACGGACGCCGTCAGCCGAGCGTTCCGGTTAATCGACAAAGACGCCTGAACCAACTTCGGTTCAGGCGTCTTTTGGTCACGAACGTTCTTTTAATAGGTCACGAATCTCCGAAAGGAGCTGTTCTTCACGCGACAATTCCGGCTCCGGTGTCTCTTCGACCGCTTTTTCTCGCTTCAGACGGTTCAATACTTTGACCATCATGAACAACGCGAAGGCGATGAGGAAGAACTTGACGATTTCTTGCAGGAAGTTGCCGTACGTCACGTTCACGCCGAGCACCGATACCGCGAGCGTCGAGAAGTCGATGCCGCCGATGAGGATGCCGAGGAACGGCATGAAGATGTCATTGACAAGCGACGTGACGATGGCCGTGAAGGCAGCCCCGAGGATGAAGGCGACGGCCAGGTCAATCACATTGCCTTTAATCGCAAACTCTTTGAATTCTTTCCACATAGAAATAATACCTCCTAAACGATGAATACTCTTATGGTAGCACAGCATAGGTGGGAGTGGGCAGTATTTTCACAGAAGCGTCGTTCGTGTCCTAGGCCGGGCGCTTGTTCGACCGATAGTAGATACGTTACACTTATATAGAACTCATGCAATTGTTTTATTACCAGGTACTAATATGTTATGATTAATTCAGCTGAAAGGATGTATGGACGTGGCGAACGAAGAACAGAACGGCTCGGAACAGACCGAGTCCAAAGAGCGGACGGAGCGGAAGCGATTATCGAACCATCGACGTTTCCCGATCTTGTTACGCGTCATCGTTGTCCTGCTGTTGGCTTTCGTGATGCTTGCGATTGGGGCCATCATCGGGTACAGCGTGATTGGCGGAGGCGAGTGGAAGGACGTGTTCAACATCGACACGTGGCGCCATATCACCGATTTTTGGCTAACATCATAAGGGTGGTGGAACCATGTACACGATTGAACAGATTAAAGAAGTGATCCCGCATCGGTACCCGTTCTTGCTCATCGACCGAATTCTCGAGGTCAATGAAGGCAAGCGGGCCGTTGGGTTAAAGAATGTGACGGCGAATGAGGAATTCTTCAACGGACATTTCCCGGACTATAACGTCATGCCTGGCGTCTTGATCGTCGAAGCGCTCGCGCAAGTCGGCGCGTTCGCGATGCTCAAGCAAGAGTCGAACCGCGGCAAGCTCGCGTTCTTCGCAGGCATCGACGGATGTCGCTTCAAACGTCAAGTCGTCCCAGGCGATCAATTGCGCCTCGAGGTCGAAATCTTGAAAGTGCGCGGACCAATCGGTAAAGGACGCGCCGTGGCGACAGTCGATGGAGAAGTTGCTTGTGAAGCGGAACTCACTTTCGCCTTGAAGTGAGGAGAGAACGAGATGCGCGTATTGGTGATTGCCTTGATTCTCGGATTGGCGACCATCGTCGGTTGCCAACAAGTGCAAGATGATCCGGTCGAGGAGAACGTCGTGTTCGAACAGGACGTCGATGATGCGATGATCGACAAGCGAGCCGGTCAATCAGAATCGATTGCAGTCTCGCTCGAGCGGACGAACAGCTCAACGATGTTGTTCACGATTCGGATGCTCGAAGACCGTCGCCTCGATCCGACGACGATCATTAGTTATGAAGTCGACGGCACGCGTGTCCCGATTCCGTTCGGTGAACTCGTCGCGGAACGCGAAGGGGATGTGCGCACGTACGTCTATCAAGCGGATTTGAACCCCGACCTATTCGTCACCGAGACGCTGCCTCTCTTCCATGTCGGAGAAGAGGGCGAGGCTGAGGTGTCGATGCCGCTCGAGGTTGTAGATTCGACAAATGAATGAACGAACGGATGATTTTTGTCGAAAATCATCCGTTTTTTTGTGCAGTTTTTTCGGGAATCGTCCGATACACACAGTAAGGACGAATGGAGGGAATCACATGAAACGAAATAAACCACAGTTACTGCAGACGCGAATTTTGGCGATGATGTTGGCGTTCATCACGCTGCTCATCGTCACGTTCGGCGTGTTGCAATATGTTAGCACAAAGCACACGGTACAGAGTTCGATGCAAGCCGTTCTATTGGAGGACGGGGCCCGCATCAGCGAGGCGATTGATGCGGAGGCGTATGCGGCCTTTATGCAAAATCCGACCAAAGATGAACGGTTCGAGCAGTTTCGGGAACAGCTCGACACATATCGGACGCAAATCGGGGCGATGTACGTCTATACGCTCGCAGCTGACGGCGAAGAGCTTCAAATCATCGTCGATGGCATGAGCGCGGCCGATGCGGTTGAGATTGGCACGCCGACGACGGCGACGTCGTTCGAAGATGCGAAAGCGGCGTTCGACGGTGGGGCCGTCACGACACCGATTGTCGAGGACCAAGAGTACGGGGACTATATGACGGTACTCGTTCCAATCAAACAAGGCGGGGACGTCATCGGTGTCCTCGGCATCGATAAAGGGGCGAGTGACGTCGCCGCGGTGACGGAAGACGTGTTGCAAGAGAGTTTGCCGCCGATTCTTATCGGACTCGTCGTCTTGCTCGGGGTCGCCTCAGTCATCATCTGGCGCTACCTTGGCTGGAAACTTCGTCCGCTCCGGGAGCTCGAGCGTGTCGCGACCCATATCGCGAGCGGGGACTTGGCGACGGCGGCTCGTGAGATGGACAACATCCAGTTGAAGGCGAATGACGAAATCAAGCGGCTCACCGCCTCGATGGATCAGATGACGAAAATGCTCCGCGACTTGATCTCCGGATTACAAACGTCCGCCCAGACGGTGCGTGACGAGAGCGGCAACGTGGCGAGCATCTCGGAAGAAGTGAACGATGCCTCGCGTCAAATCGCGTTCACGATGGAAGAAATCGCGGGCGGTGTCGAGAATCAGAGCGTGCTCACGATGAAACTGTACGGACATATGAATGAGTTCTCGGGACTCGTCGACCAGACGGCGCACGACGGGAACGGCGTGAGCGAACAAGCGGAAGTCGTCAGTCGTGTGACGGCAGAAGGGCTCGAACTGATGGAGGATGCCGTCGGCAAGATGACGAACATCCATCTGCAAGTGCGCGAGTCGCAAGGCCAGGTGAAGGACTTCGAGCAACAGGCGGACGAAGTGACGGCGCTCGTCACGATGATCCGTCAAATCTCTGAGCAGACGAACTTGCTCGCCTTGAACGCGGCCATCGAGGCGGCTCGTGCCGGGGAGCATGGAAAAGGCTTCGCCGTCGTCGCTTCTGAGATTCGCAAGTTATCCGACAGCGTTGCGCGGTCGGTCAGTGAGATTTCGGAAATCGTTGGCAGCGTCAAACGAAACTCGATCGCGCTCGGCGAGACGTTCACGGACAGCATGCACGCTGCCGAGGACGGCAAGCGGACGCTCGAGGAGACGAAGCGCGCCTTCAATGAGATTGAACAGAGTGTGCGGGAGATGCAGCGCCTGACGAACTCGATGCAAGGGCAGCTCGGACGCGTCAAGACGAACCAAGACGACATCAAACGTGGTCTTTCTGACATCGCGTCGATTTCTGAAGAGAGTACGGCTGGTAACGAGGAAGTGGCCGCCTCGACCGAACAGATGTCGGCGACGAGCGAGACGATGAACCGGCTCGTTAAAGATTTGTCGCACACGGCCGAGGACATGCAACGCATGAGCCGACAGTTCAAGTTGTAAACAGTCTCAAGTCAGACATACCTCCGTTGCGTCCGTTATACTAGGCGCAAGGGAGGTTTTTTCATGCAACGCGTCTCAAGTGAACTCACACAATTCCGCGGCAGTCACTATGACTTTGGCCGCTTTCAAGGACAATACATCAAGCGCAGCAAACTGCTCGAGAACCGGACCGACCAGTGGAAGCTCCGCGTCCCGCGCTTTGAGATTGACGAGCGCGAGGCGAAGCAGGCGTTCGACCGGTTCGCTCCGAAGATTTGGGAAGAACTGCTCGGCCTGCAGGATGAGCTCGAATTGACGCTCGCCGACACGCTCCTTCACTTCGGTCATTTCCGGGTCAATAACCCGGTCAGCGGCTGTTCGATTTTGACGGGGGACAACTTCCTCGTCCGCAACTATGACTATCACCCGATGACGTACGATGGGCGCTACAACGTGTTCCAGCCGGACGAGGGTTACGCCGTCATCGGTCCCGTCTCACGAGTCACGGGCCGAATGGACGGAATGAACGAGAAAGGGCTCGCCATGGGCTATAACTTTATCAACCGTCGTCGTCCCGGGGATGGTTTCGTCTGCCAGATGATCGGGCGGATGATCCTCGAGACGTGCGCGACGGTCGAAGAGGCGGTCGATTTATTAAGAGAGATTCCACATCGGGGCTCGTTCACGTATGTCGTCCACGACAAGTCGTCGAAGACGCGCGTCATCGAAGCGACACCGCGCGACATCCGTGTCCGTGAATCCAACATCTGCACGAACCACTTCGAGCTCCTGCAGCACGAGAACCGCTACCATCTCGACGACTCGACACGTCGGATGATGGAGATTAAAATGTATCAACATATCGTCCAAGACGCCGAGAGCGCGTTCCGACTCATGAACGACTCGGACAAGGGTGTCTTCTCCGAGCTGTATAAGAGCTGGGCCGGCACGATTCACACGGCCGCCTATTTCCCGGAGACGCTCGAGACGTGGTTCGCCCTCGGTGGCGACCGCGACCCGGTCATCTTCGATTTTCAGGAGTGGCTCGACGGTAAGGATTTCGATTTGCATGCCCTCGATGGGGAAATCGCGACCGATATCGAGTTTGCGAACACGGTTCAACTATGGCGATAACACAAACAGGCAGCGGCTCATGACGAGTCGCTGCTTGTTTCGTTGAAGCGGATTATGTGACTTGTAGTCGAGGTATCGTATGGGGTGAAGCCAAGCGATTCATAGAACTGTGCCCCTTGTATCGTATAGGTCCGGAGAACGACGGTGAGGAAGGTTCGCTTCGCTTCGAGCAACAATGCGTTCGCGAGACGTCTCCCGATACCTTGTCTGCGACAAGCCGGCAAAATATAAAATCGTCTCAATCGACCGAGCGGAAGTCCCAGAGAATATGGATCTTGATTCAATCCTCCGATGCCGACTAGATTACCAGAGGTGTCAAACACACCAAGTAGACACTCGCCGGGGTGATTGAACCCGTTGTGTCCATTTCGAAAGTCATCGATCAACCGGTCGAGCATGCGAAAGCCTTCCTGACGACTAGCTAAAAGCAATTGAGTCAAGTCAAGTTCCTCTAAATCGTGAATTCGTTGAATCCTATAAATCGTCATGTCCTCAGCTCCTTCAGCGTGTTGAACGGCACTGTTTTCCGTAAAAGCGGGAATACTCATAGCAGGAGGGATTCAGATGAAACGAATCGGATTATTAGCCATCATGTTCAGTTTGATTGTCGTCCTCGGCGGCTGTGTGCCGGGCGACGGGACGTACACGACCGACCCGGCCGGATTCTTTTGGGGCGTCTGGCACGGCTGGATTGCCCCGGTGTCACTCATTTTAGGATTGTTCAATGACACGTATCGCGTCTATGAGGTGAACAACACTGGCTGGTTCTATGATTTAGGGTTCTATATCGCCATCATCAGCGGATTTGGCGGGGTAGCCGTGACACGGAAGAGCCGGGGATGACGTTAGACTGGCTTTTGTCCCGTCACGGCGACCGTATGATAATCTCGCGAGTCAGGTCCTCGGCGTTCATGGACATCAATGAACCCGAGCACAGAAGCAGCAGGAATCAACTGTTCACGCACGATTGCCGTGATACCGTCCCAGTTCACGCCACCTTTCCCATCACAGTACGTGATGACGAATGACCCGCCTGGTTTGAGGATACGGTCGATGGCGGCAAGCACCGCGGGTACGTCTTCCCAAAAGTAAATCGTATGGATGCTGAAGACGCGGTCGAATTGTGCGTCCGGAAACGGGAGCGTCCCGAGATCGCCCTCGACGACTTCGGCTCGTCCGGAATGTACGTCTGCTCGATTTCGTTTCAACGCCGAGCGGACGATCGTCGGGGAACGGTCGAGTCCGGTCACATGCACATGAGCATAGCGACGTAGCATTTGTGCCAACGCGTCGCCGGCCCCACAACCGAGGTCGAGCACGCGATTGTCAGGTTGAATCAGAAGTTGCTCAATCGTCCAATCGACTTCGACCCGGTGTTGACGCACCATCTTCTCGCCGATGTATGTCCCGACGATACCGCGTGGGTTCTCGTATTGACTGTCAATCCATGTTTGAAGACGTGTGAAGCGCATCAAACCATTCCTTTCTGAATGAAGCAGTTGTAAATTGAGTGTAGCATAACCATTTTAAGAGGGGAGTTGAATCGATGCGTTCCTTTTGGATTTTCGGCAATCAGTTGTCACACGAGCTTGAGCTAGTCAGACACATCGAGGAGGATGATGTCATCGTGATGATCGAGGCGACATCCCGGGCGATGTGGCGGCCGTACCATAAACAGAAGCTCGTCCTCATCTTCTCGGCGATGCGTCATTTCGCCGAGGAGTTGCGCGACAAAGGCTATACGGTCGACTATCACGAGGCTGACTCGTTCCAGGGCTCATGGGACGACCACTTCACACGATATGAACCGGAAGAAATCCATTACACGGCCGTCACCGACGCCGCGATGGAGAAAAAACTGAAACAGTTCGGTCAAAAACACAAGCTCGTCGAACATTCGGACGTACCACTCTTCTATTTAACGAAACAGGAAGCGGTCGACACGCTCGGCAGCGGGCCATGGCGGATGAACAGGTTCTATCGCCAAATGCGGAAGCGGTTTGAGATATTGCTCGAGGATGGGAAACCGCGCGGTGGAAAATGGTCGTTCGATGCGGACAACCGCCAGCCACCGAAAGACGGGCTGACATTCCCAGCACCAATTCATTTCCGACCAGACGCGATCACAAAAGACGTCATCGAAAAAGTGAATCGTGATTTCGCTGACCATCCGGGGGACATCACGCCGTTCGTTTGGCCGGTGACGCGCAGTGAGGCACGACGGGCATTGAAACGGTTCGTTGAGGAGCGACTCGAGACGTTCGGTCCGTATCAAGACGCGATGTTGTCGGACAATCAAGAGATGTCACACAGCCTGTTGTCCGCAGCCATCAACGTCGGACTGCTGACTCCGGATGAGGTCGTCCAAGCGGCGGTGGAGTCGGACGCACCGCTCGCCTCGGTCGAAGGGTTCGTCCGTCAAATCCTCGGTTGGCGAGAGTATATGCGCGCCGTCTATGTGGCATCGATGCCGGGGTACGAGTCGGTCAACACGTTCAAGCATAAGCGCGACTTGCCGCATTACTTCTGGGACGCCGAGACAGACATGCACTGCGTCCATCAGAGCGTAAAGCCGGTCATCGAGCGTTCACACAACCATCATATCCAGCGGCTCATGGTGCTCGGGAACTTCGCGACGCTGTTCGAGGTGTCACCGCAGCAGACGAGCGACTGGTTCAACGAGATGTATATCGACGCCTACGATTGGGTCGTGTTGCCGAACGTGCTCGGGATGGCGCTCCATGCCGACGGCGGGAAGTTGGCGACGAAGCCGTATATCGCCTCGGGCAAGTATATCGACAAGATGAGCGACTACTGCAAAGGCTGCATGTACAACCCAAAACACACGACGGAAGAATATGCCTGTCCGTTCAACGCGCTCTATTGGAACTTCATCGACAAGCACGAGGAGCGGTTCGCGAAGAACCAGCGCATGAAGATGATGGTTCGCAACTGGCAAGGCCGCGATGATGCCGTCAAAGCCGACATTTTGGCGAAGGCGAGACAGACGCTCGCCCAGACTGACTCTTTATAAACGGAGGCGCCTGAAGGATGAGCTTGTATCGTCGAATGAATTTACAAAACCGACTCATGATGAGTCGTTTTTTTTACGTCGTCTTCACAAACTTTTGCACGTCCTTCACGACCGCTTTACATTCATCCGGTACGATATGACTTGTGAGACCCCACATGCCAAGTGAATAGCAACTGGTAGAACATTCGAGAGACCAACAGAAGCCCATACGTCCGTGACGTCATGTTTCTGTTGGTCCTTTTTTCTAGGGAAGGATGATTCAAGTGAATGAAGCGCTGCGCACGATCGGACAAGAGAAGATGATCGCATCCATCAAATCACCGAAACAACTCGAGAAGTTCCTGCAATCGGACGTGACGACGACGTTCCTCATGATGGGGACGCTCAGCACACTCGACCGCTACGTCGCCCATTTGAAACAGGAGAATCGGACCGTGTTCCTGCACGCCGAACGCATCAACGGCATCAGCCTCGACCGGGACGGCATCGACTATTTGGCAAAACGGGTCGGGGCCGATGGGATTGTGACGACGAAGGCATCTGTCATCCAACATGCCAAACGGGCCGGACTGATGACGGTGCAGCGTCTGTTTCTCGTCGACTCGGACGCCATCTCGTCAGGCATCAAGATGGCGAAAGACCAACAGCCGGACGCGCTCGAATTGATGCCGGGCCTGATCCCGAGCGTCATCGAACATGTCGCCGAACACGTCTCGCTGCCGATCGTGACGGGCGGGATGATCCGGAAGCCGATTCACGTGCATGAAGCACTGTCTCATGGGGCGTTCGCCGTCTCGACCGGGGACGAGCGGCTCTGGGCGTCGCAAGGAATGAAGGAGGAAATCATATGAAATCGATTCAACTGCAGAACATCAAAAAAGCATATGACGAGACAGAAGTCATCCGCGGTATCGACGTCACCATCGAGGCCGGTGAATTCTTCGCCCTCGTCGGACCGTCGGGCTGCGGCAAGAGCACGATGTTGCGAATGATCGCCGGGCTTGAGTCCATCACAAGCGGGACGCTCCGCATCGACGGCGTCGCCGCGAACGACTTGAAACCGAGCGAACGACAGCTGTCGATGGTGTTCCAAAACTATGCGCTCTATCCGCATATGACCGTCGAGAAGAACATCACGTTCGGCTTACATACGAAAGGACTGACGAAGCTCGAGCAACGCGAACGATGCCTAGCGGCGGCCGAGGCGCTCGGACTGACCGACTATTTGATGCGGAAGCCGCGCGAGCTCTCAGGCGGACAGCGCCAGCGTGTCGCCTTGGCCCGAGCCATCGTGACCGAGTCACCGATCTGCCTCATGGACGAGCCGCTCTCGAACTTGGACGCGAAACTTCGGGCCAAAATGCGCTCGGAGATCCGACAGCTGCAACGGAAGCTCAAGCTGACGATGATTTACGTCACCCATGACCAAGTCGAGGCGATGACGATGGCCGACCGGATGATGCTGTTGAACGATGGTGAAGTCCAACAAGTCGGTCAACCGCTCGATTTGTACAATAAGCCGGCGAATACGTTCGTCGCCTCGTTCATCGGGTCACCGCCGATGAATCTCACACCGGTACAACGGACGGACAACGGTTGGGCCGCCTCGGACGGACGCCTGTTCCATCCGAACACGCTGACGCGAGAAGACACGGCGACGCTCGGTATCCGCCCGGAACAAATCACGCCTGCGCAAGAGGATGTCACGTTCTATGCCGAGCTGAAGAACGTCGAGGTGCTCGGCACGGAGACGATTCTCGCCTTCGATATGGGCGGCGTCGAATGGCTCGCCAAATGGCCGGGACAATGGCCGCTGTCGATCGGGGAGAAAATCGCCTGTCACGTCGACCCGAAACAGATATCTTTGTTTGATACGAACGGCAATCGTATTGAACCGCGGCAACCGAAACTGTTCGAGGCGTTGGAGGTGTTCCAATGACGGTTGCCCTTCCGAGACAACGCGTCCGGACTCGATTATCGGACGCGACGAGCGGGCTACTCTACTTATCCCCGTCGATCGCGCTATTCGGGATTTTCCTCGTCTATCCGCTGTTCCGGACGATTTACTTGAGTTTCTTTCAAACGGATACACAAGGAACGCCGCTCAGTTATGTCGGGGGCGAGCATTACGCCAAACTGTTCACGAGCGCCTCGTTTTGGCAGAGCATTCAGGCGACGGTCGGCTTCGTCCTGTTGACCGTGCCGCTCACAATCGTCATCGCGCTCGGACTCGCGCTGCTCGCCAATGAGAAGTTACGCGGCATCGGCATCTTCCGGACGGCGTTCTCGGCGACGATGGGGATGAGCGTCGCTGCCTCGTCGGTCATCTGGATGTTTATGTACAACCCGTCGATCGGCATCTTCAATCGTTTCTTGGAAGCGGTCGGGGCAAGCGGGGTGCAGTGGCTCCTCGACCCGCAGTACGCGCTCCTGTCGGTGTCGCTCGCAACCGTCTGGATGAACATCGGATTCACGTTCTTGATTCTCCTCGGCGGCCTACAAAACATCGACCGGACGCTTTACGAGAGTGCGGACATCGCCGGGACAGGATATTGGACCCAGCTTCGGGCCATCACGATTCCGATGCTGTCTCCGACGCTCTTCTTCGTCGGCATCATCTCGCTCATCAACGCGTTCCAGACGTTCGGGCAGATTGATTTACTCACGAAAGGCGGGCCGACGAACTCGACGAACGTCATCGTCTACGCCATTTACAAAGATGCGTTCATCAACTATAACGTCGGCGGGGCGAGTGCGCAGGCCGTGCTCTTGTTCCTCGCGGTCCTGACATTGACGTGGCTCCAGTTCAAGCTCGTCGAAAGGAAGGTGCATTACCAATGACACTCCGGAAAGTAGTCACGTATACGCTCCTCGTCTTGAGCGCCGTCGTCATGCTGTTCCCGATCGCCTACGCGTTCTCAATCAGTCTGATGGACGGGAGTGAGGTGTTAAAAGGAAACCTCATCCCGCGTGACGTCACGTTCGACAACTATGTCGCTGCGTTCGAGCGCATCCCGCTCATAACGTATTTATGGAACAGTCTCGTCGTCGCACTCATCGTCATGGTTGGCCAAGTCGTCTTATCGAGTCTTGCCGCCTTCGCGTTCGTCTTCATCGATTTCAAAGGGAAAGGGCTCATCTTCATGCTCTTCCTCGCGACGATGATGGTGCCTTGGGAAGCGACGATGGTACCGAACTTCTTGACAATCCAGTCGCTCGGTTGGCTCAACTCGGTTTGGGGGCTGTCGGTGCCGTTCTTCGCGCTCGCGTTCGGGACGTTTTTGCTCCGGCAACAGTTCAAGACGATTCCATACGAGATGTATGAGGCGTCACAAATCGCCGGCATCAGCCGCTTCCGCTTCTTTTGGAACGTCGTCTTGCCGGTGTCGAAGACGCCGCTCGTCACCCTGTCGGTATACAGCTTTTTGACGACATGGAACATGTACTTATGGCCGCTCCTCGTGACAAACACGGAGCAGGCCCGCACGGTGCAAATCGGGATTAAGCAGATGCAGTCGAACGAGGTCGCCTCGGATTGGGGTGTCGTCATGGCGGCGGTCATCTTGATCATCATCCCGACGCTGATGCTGTTATTCGCAGGACAAAAGCAGTTACAGGAAGGCTTGACGCAAGGTGCGATCAAATAATAGGGGGAAACGTTCATGAAAAAGAAAGCATTATTCGCAGGGTTGGCCAGTTCGGTGTTATTGCTCGGGGCATGTGGCAGTCAAGAAGCGGAAGAGGCAGCGGCGACCACGACGACGGATGGGAAGACAGAAGTCGTGTTTTGGCACGCGATGAGCGGGGACTTAGAGACCGCACTCAACAACCAAGTCGACGCTTTCAACGAGTCACAGGACGACTATGAAGTGAAACCGGTGTTCCAAGGCACGTATGAAGAGGCGCTCACGAAGTTCAACGCCGTCGCAGGGTCACCGGACGCACCGGCCATCATGCAGACGTTCGAGGTCGGCACGAAATATATGATTGACTCGAACAAAATCACGCCGGTTCAGGAGTTCATCGACAAAGAGGACTTCGATACGGGCGTCTGGGAAGAGAACATCTTGAGCTATTACCAAGTCGACGGCAAGCAGTATTCGATGCCGTTCAACTCTTCGACACCGGTGCTCATCTACAACAAAGACGCGTTTGAAAAAGCGGGTCTCGACCCAGAGAAAGCGCCGCGCACGTATGACGAACTGAAGCAAGCTGCGAAGGCACTGACGACCGACGGGCAGACCGGCTTCACGATGCTCAACTACGGTTGGTTCTTCGAGCAACTCGTCGCCGCGCAAGGCGGGCTCTATGTCGACAATGACAATGGCCGTAGCGGGGCACCGACGAAAGCTGTCTTCGATGGGGAAGAGGGGCAGAACGCCTTCAACTTGATTAAAGAGATGTATGACGAGAAGACGTTTATGAACGTCGGTCAAAACTGGGACGACATGCGTGCCGCTTTCCAATCAGGGAAAGTTGCCATGTATCTCGACTCGTCGGCCGGCATTCGCACCGTCGCGGACAACGCCGACTTCGAGGTCGGGGCGTCATACTTACCGGTCCCGAACGAAGCTGATCGGGAAGGTGTCATCATTGGCGGAGCCTCACTCTGGATGGGTGACGGCATCGCTGATGAGACGAAACAGGGTGCATGGGAGTTCATGAAGTTTGCGGCATCGAAAGAAGCACAGGCCAAGTGGCACGTCGAGACGGGCTACTTCGCCATCAACCCGGAAGCATATGACGAGCCGGTCGTCAAAGAGATGTGGGCTGAGTATCCGCAATTGAAAGTGACAGTCGATCAATTGAGCGAGACGAAAGCTTCACCGGCGACACAAGGCGCACTCATCTCGACGTTCCCGCAGTCCCGCCAAAGCGTCGTCAATGCCATGGAGAGCCTGTATCAAGGTGTTTCGGTCAAGGACGCGTTGAAGCGTGCGGCCGATGAGACGACTTCCACCTTGGGGCAATGATATGTTGATTTACGCACATCGCGGCTATAGCGCCAAGTATCCGGAGAACACGATCAGTGCGTTCAAGGCGGCGTTACCTCACGTCGACGGCATTGAGCTCGATGTCCAATTGACGCGCGACGGACGCCTCGTCGTTATCCATGACGAGACAGTCGACCGGACAACGAACGGCAGCGGCTTCGTCAAAGATATGACGCTTCGACAGCTTCGCTTGCTCCGGACGGAGAGCGGGGAACGGATCCCGACGCTCGAGGAAGTACTCGTCTTGATTGAACCGTCCGACGTCACGCTCAATATCGAGCTGAAGACAGATCAATTTGATTATGAAGGAATCGAGTATTTGACGTGGCTCGCCGTCACCGAGTTCAAGCTCGAGCAGCGTGTCGTCTTCTCCTCGTTCAACCCGGACACGCTCGTCCGGTTGCGGGACGTCGCCCGCGAGGCGCGAATCGCCGTCTTAACTGGGGACGGTCATCCGCACTTGATTGAGCTCGTCGAACGGGTCGGAGCCGAGGCGGTCCATGCCCAACCGAAGTTTATCGGGACGAGGGACGCGGCGACGATTCGCGAACAGAATCGGTTGCTTCGCCTCTACACAATCAACAATCCGAGCGAGTTGCCGGACATGACTGGTGTCGACGCCATCATGACGGACGAGGTCGAGCGGTTCCAATCGAGGTTGCGTCATTGAAGTGAGGCTGGATATAACTCAATCGATATGTAAGAAAGAGGCCAGCTGGCGCGACGTGTTCGCATCAGCTGGCCTCTTCTCATGGCAATTCTCTAAATTTAGTATTCTTTGTTCAACGTGGTAAATTCATCTTCTTTCAAAGGTGAATCGCCTTTTGAATTATGTCCATAATAGGTGACGACGTACTCTTTCTCTTGATTGGTTTTGACGAAAAATTCATACTCGACTCTGTTTTCGTCCTCGAAATTCAAGCGATATAAGTACCCAAATTGATTCATGCTGAACTCGACATCATAGGCGCTCTGATCGATTGAAAAATGCTCAGTTAACGTTTCGTTCAAAAAAGTTTCTCGCTGATCTACCTCATGAAGAAGGAAAAAGATACCTCCTAACAGGAGTAACGCAAAAGCGAGTTGAGACTTGGGTGTAGGTTTGTTAGATGCCATCTACATCAGCCTTCCTTAAATGAGATTAATCAACTGCTACCGAGTAAATATGACAAAGACCGCTCAATGAAGCGGTCTTTGTCATGTCTTCTTCGGCGAAGCACTAAAAGCAAAATACAACCCGACGCCAATTGCGAGTCCAATCAAGTAGTGATCGAGCGCGATGGCAGTCGAGACACCGACGCCGAGGGCGATCGGAAAGGCGTAGCTGCCGGTCGTTTGTTTATTGGACATGGAGCATGCCTCCTTTGTCCAGTTACTACGGGCGCCGCCTCAAAAAGTTTCAAGCCTTCTTCTTCGTCCCTTGGAACGCGAAGAACATCGCGATGCCAATCCCGAGTCCGAGCCACCAGTTGTCGAACAACAGCCCGAAAATGAGAATAAAGGCGACGGCGACCGGGAGTGCCAAAAAGCCACGTTGACGTTTCATGCGAATCATCCTTTCTACGTCTCTCTTCTCGTCTGTTCCCGCTTTAAAGGTGATTCATTCAAAAAAGACGGTCCTGTCAGTCGGACGTCTCTCGTTCGGTGAGTGATGTCGCATGCGTTGAGCTATTGGGATATAAGTAGATGGAGAACATCGTGCCTTCCCCGTACACGGAGTCGGCATGGATGCCCCAGCCGTGCGCTTCGGCGATCCGTTTACAGATGCGAAGGCCGAGACCGGTCCCTTTGATCGGGCGGTGTGCATCCGAGTCGACCCGGTAATACTCATCGAACACATACGGGATGGCGTCACTCGGGATGCCGATTCCGGTGTCACGGACCGACAGGACATACGTGTCGTCTTCGTTCGTCAGCTCGACGTAGACCGTGCCGCCGTTCGGCGAATACTTGATCGCGTTGCCGATCAAGTTATGGAGCAGTTGCAACAGCTTCTCCTGATCGGCCTCGAGGGTCATGTCATCCGCGGACAAGATGACGTCATGCTGGGGGGCCGTCGCTTGATAGTGCACGACGATGTCCTCGAGCAATGGTCGCAAGTCGAACGTCGACAACGACAATAACTCCACGGAATAGTTCACACGCTGGTAGTCGAGGAAATTATCGACGAGCCGCTCGAGCCGCTCGGCCTCCCGTTTGACGAGCGTCAACATCCCATGCGTCTTCTCGTCATCGCCATGTTGGTACATGAGCAACTCCGCGTAACCGTTGATGGCCGTGAGCGGGGAACGGAACTCGTGGGACAGTTCGGCCAAGAAGGCGTCTTTCTGCTCCTCGAAGCGGATCGAGTCGGTGATGTCTCGCCACATGAGGAATGCGCCGCGCGGCGTATGTGTGAAGTTCACAATGACTTGCATCGTGCGCTCGCCGATGCGGAGCGACTTCGCATCCATGCTCGGGCAACAGCCGAACCGGTTCGTCATGAGTTCTTCCCAAATCAGCGTTACATCGTTCATATCTGCGCCGTTCCGCTCGAACGCTTCGTGGAAGAACCGGGTCATGTCTTCTGGGCGCGAGAAACGCTGGTTGACCATCGAAGGACAGATGGCGCGAAGCTGTTCGTTCGAATACAGATGGTTCCGTGTGAAGTCGATATAACAGACCGCATCTTGAACTTCTTCGACAAGTGAATGAATCGGTAACGACTGGGGTGCGTGAATCTGGTTCATTCGTTTAGCCGTCGAGCGCCCATGGTACCGGCGAGCCGGATAGAATGACTTTCGAGTCATCGCGCGAACCTCCCTTCGATATAAAGCTATATATATACGTAAAGTAATATCGACATACTCCTTTATTATACGATATTCGCCGATGATTCCCTATACCCCCCATAGACCTAGCTAGAAATGGGTCACAACCGGGATAGTCGGACGGAATGCGCACGATTCTAGGAAAAAACACCTTCCTCGTATGTTAGAGGAAGGTGGTAGGATTAGAACAACGTATACGGGTTGACACTATTGGCAGCCGTCGAGCTGCTGTAGACGTATTTATTTTTATGGATTTCGAAATGAAGGTGGCTTCCGAACGAGTTGCCGGTGTTGCCGACCGTTCCAATTTTCGCGCCTTTGGCGACTTTTTGTCCTTTGACGACGTTCAAACGATCCATATGGGCGTAGACGCTCGTGTACGCTTGACCGTTGATCGTGTGCGAAATCATGACGTGGTTACCGTACGCTCCATAGTTACGGGCGACGATGACTTCACCGTATGCTCCAGCTTGGACTGTCGTGCCTTTCGCGGCCGCCAAGTCGATGCCGTTATGGAACGTGTAGCCGTATTTGCCGCTCGCCGGGCCATACCCTTGCGTCAACGTGCCTTTCGCAGGAATCAAGAACTTGCCCGCTGTCGCTGTTTGGAGTGACGTGCTGCTATATTTTTTAACATATGTACTCGAGACGTATTTTGTACTGCCGTTATAATTGATTTTTGTCCATGAACCGGTCGCGCCGAGATAGGTGAACGTTTGGCCGAGTTTGGCACTGCCGACTTTTTGATAAGACGTCGATGGGCCGCTCCGCACGTTCAAAACATTCGTCGTGACTTTGACTTTATACGATGTAGCTGCCTCTACCGGTGTCGAAGCGGGAAGTGTCAAGCCGGAAACAAGAAGGGCGCCTAATGTGATCGTCATCAGTTGTTTTTTCATAGTATGGTAAATCCTTTCAATTATGGAACAATGCGACAGAACAATGATAATTACCTTATAAAAAATTTTACCATCAAAAAATAGATTCTAATATGTCATTTATATTTCAAAAAAGTATAATCGTTATGAAAACGATTGTGTATTAGAGAAAGTCCAGTCATATCAACGAAAATGAGACATGCAACGTTTTGTTGGTAAAAGAATATATGCCTAAAATTCAAAAAAACTCCGATTTCTCGTAGTTTAGCTTTTGAAAAACAGGGTAATTTTAATTAGTTTAGCCTAAATAAAAAAGGGCCGATGAGAATCAATCCCTTTTGTCAGTTGCTTCCTTGAAATGCTTCGTCCCATACATAAGAAAAACCGAGGCATGTGCCCCGGTTTCACTTGCCTGCTCTTACTGAGAAGGTGTGACCACGTTCCGACAAACGTTTTGATTAAAGTGCCGACAGTTCTTCCTCGGTGACCCATTTATGGTTGGTCACTTCTTCGCCGGATTCTAACGTGAAGTCGACCATATAGACCGTCGTCTCTTCGACAGAATCGATGGTAGCAGTCGTGCCGCCCATACCGCTCATATGCTCGGCATTGACTTCAACCTCATCGCCGACCTCGTACGGGTCGTCCTGTGCACCTTCAATCTCTTCATGAATGATCCATTTATGGTCTTTGACGCGCTCGCCTCCGTGCATCGGGTCGTACGAGATACTGTAGGCGACCGTATCGTAGGCGCCGACGATGGTCGCTTCCGCGCCTTCCATGCCAGGCATATGGGCCTCTGTGATGACGGCCGTGTCGCCGACCGCGAACGTCGGGTTCTCTGCTGACTTCAAGCCTTCGGGGACGTCACCAGACCCGGACATGTCCATTCCTGAATGGTCGTTCCCGTCCATCGTCTCTTCCATTTGATCATTCATGTTCGTATCATTATTCGTCGTGTCGTCTTCACCACAAGCAACGAGTAAACCGCTCAGTGAGAGTGCCATCGTCATCATTCCGAGTTTCTTATTCCATTTCATTCATATTCCCTCCAAGTAAAGTGTGATTAGTCTACTTTCAATTGTCCCATCATCCCGTTTTCTTCATGCTCCAGGATGTGGCAGTGATACATAAACGTCCCTGTCTCTTGAAACGTCATTTCAATGTTCACTTTCTCGCCCGGTGCGACGGCGACCGTATCTTTCCAGCCACGTTCGTTGTCAGGCGGAGGCTTGCCGTCCCGTTCAAGTATCCGGAATTGGACGCCATGGACGTGGAACGGGTGGGTCATCCCGCCCATCATGTCTTCTCTGTTATAAATTTCCCACACCTCGGTCGAGCCTTGCCGGACGTTAATGTCAATCCGGTCAGGGTCGAACTGTTTGCCGTCAATCGTCACCATATTGCCCATCCCGAACAACGTGAGCCGGCGATCGGCCGCGCTCGCCTCGTTAGCGACAGGGGCTTCCGTGAAAGCATCCGTCCAGTCGCCATCTTGCTCGATGTGGTCACGCACCGTGAACGTCGTGAACGGGATTCCGTCCGCTTGAAGAGCGAGGTCGTCCTCGAGCGACAAGTCGGAAAAGTCGATTAAAATCTCGGCCCGTTCACTAGGTGTGAGCGTCAACGTCTCAAGCGAAACCGGTTGGTCGAGCAACCCGCCGTCAGTCGCGATTTGAGTGAACGCCTCCCCGTTCGATAGGGAGAAGTCGAGATTCCGGGCGTTAGAGCCGTTGACGAGACGGACGCGTAACGTGTTCGTCGTCACGTCGAACGTTGTATTGATTGCTCCGTTCGCAATCAACGTATCACCGACCGTCCCATCGACGTTCATCTGGCGGTCGTAATCGAGTTGTCCGTCGGCTGTGAAGAGACGGTCTTGAACGATGAGCGGGATGTCATCAACACCGTATTCATTCGGCAACCCGGTCTCCGCTTGGTTCGTCACGTACAAGAGTCCGGCCAAACCAAGGTATACTTGTTCGGCCGTCGCGCCCATCGGATGCGGGTGAAACCAGAGTGTGCCCGGTTCTTGGTCGATATCGAGACGAACTTGTCTTTGTTCACCCGGGGCAATCGATTGATGGGGTCCGCCGTCTTCGGCTCCCGGGATGACGAGACCGTGCCAATGGAACGAGGTCGGTTCATCGAGCTGATTGATTGTATTGATATAGACGGTCTTTCCAGCTGGTAATTCAATCATCGGTCCGAGCAAATTCCCGTTATAGCCGAGCGTCTCGGTACTGACACCTTGATTGAAAAATCGGTGCTCGCCACGTTCGGTACGAACCGTATAATAGAGCGCCTCGTCCGTGACACGGTCAGGTCGTAGCCGTTCCGGGATGGGGAGTCGTTGATTCGGTTCGTTCGACGCGACGAGCTCGACGGTACCCCCACGTCCCATCCCGCCGTTGCCATGCATCATGCCACCATCGTTTCGATCTCCCATGAATGAACCGTTGCCCATCATCCAGTTTCCAGGAGCAAACGTGAACAAAAGCAAGAACAATCCAATCACGATACTGACTATACCCATCCCAATGACCCATTTCGTTACGCGGTTCATAAGGCATCATCCTTTCGGTTAAAAGCGAGAGCCTATTTAGTTATACCAACAAGTTATGAAATATTTGTTAAACGGAAAATAAGTTTTTATATACTATATAGGGGTATATGGTATACATAGGAGGTGGTCAACGTGGAACATTCACACCACGCGTCATCTCATCATGAACACGGGGAAGCGCATGACTCGCATACCGGCGGACATGAAGGGATGATTGAAGAGTATAAGCGTCGATTTTTCGTCTCGTTAGGGCTGACGATCCCGATTCTCATATTGTCAGATATGATTCAAGAGTGGGCCGGTTTCGAACTCACGTTTCCTTATGAAAAGGAGACGCTGTTCGTGTTGGCGACGATTGTGTACGTCTACGGAGGGTGGCCGTTTTTGAAAGGGAGCATCGATGAATTGCGTCAACGAAATCCGGGGATGATGATGCTGATTGGACTTGCCATCAGCGTCGCGTACTTCTATAGTGTTGCCATCGTGTTCGGATACGGGCATGGGCATGACTTCTTTTGGGAGTTGGCGACGTTAATCGTCATCATGTTGCTCGGGCACTGGATTGAGATGCGCTCGATCATGGGTGCTTCGAACGCGTTGCAACAGCTCGTTCGTCTATTACCGAGCGTGGCACACCGCATCAACGGGAGTGACATCGAGGACGTTCCCGTCTCGGCGCTCGCTGCTGGGGATTTGATTCTCGTCAAACCGGGCGAGCAGATTCCTGTTGACGGGGAACTGCTGAAAGGGCGGACGACGGTCGATGAGTCGATGTTGACCGGTGAATCGATGCCTGTCGAAAAAGAGACCGGGGATGTCGTCATCGCAGGATCAATCAACCAAGAAGGTAGCATGACGATTTCGACGACAAGCACGGGAGAGAGCACATACTTGGCGAAAGTCATCGACTTGGTCAAAGAAGCGCAGGAATCCAAATCGAAAACGCAAAACCTAGCCAATCGGGCCGCCAAGCTCTTGTTTTATGTCGCCGTCGGATCGGGAGTGCTGACGTTCGCCATTTGGGTCGCCCTCGGATATCCGGTCAGTATGGCTGTCGAACGAATGGTCACCGTCATGGTCATCTCATGTCCGCACGCGCTCGGTCTCGCGTCTCCGCTCGTCGTGGCGGTCTCGACAGCCCTGTCGGCGAAACGCGGACTGTTGATTCGGAATCGGACTCAATTCGAAGAGGCGCGTCATCTCGATGCGGTCATTTTCGATAAGACGGGAACGTTGACGAAAGGCGATTTCGGGGTGACGGACATTGAAGCCGCATCTGCTCATACAGAAGAGGAAGTGTTACGTCTGGCCGCCGCGGTCGAGACGGCCTCGCAGCATCCGCTCGCACGAGGTATTCTTCGGGAAGCGGAAGCACGCAAGTTGACGTTGCCTGAAGTCGTCGATTTCGCTTCGATCACGGGGGTTGGATTAGAAGGACAGGTAGAGGGAGGTCACGTTCAAGTCGTCAGCCCCCGCTATATTCGGGAGCATGAGCTCTCAATTGACGAAATGGCGTTCGACCGATTATCGGCCGCCGGGAAGACCGTCGTCTTCACGGTTCGAGACGGGGACTTGGTCGGTATGATCGCCTTGGCGGACATGGTTCGCGATGAAGCGAAAGAGACGGTCCGAGCGTTGAAAGACCGGGGCGTCCGTTCGATCATGCTCACTGGTGACAACCGAAAAGTGGCCGACTGGGTGGCGTCGCAACTTCATATCGAGGAAGTGTACGCCGAAGTGTTGCCGGATGATAAATCACGGCAAGTGCAAACCGTCCAAGCCGACGGCAGCAAAGTGGCGATGGTCGGGGACGGCATTAATGATGCACCGGCTTTGGCCCAAGCGGACGTCGGCATTGCCATCGGGAGCGGCACCGACGTCGCCGTCGAAACGGCCGATATCGTTCTCGTCCGGAGCAACCCGAAAGACGTGCTGTCGATTCTCGACTTGTCTCGCAACACATACAACAAGATGATTCAGAATCTGTGGTGGGCCGCCGGCTATAACATCGTCGCCATCCCGCTCGCGGCCGGTGTGTTGGCCCCAATCGGCATCATCTTGTCACCGGCCGTCGGTGCCGTGCTCATGAGTCTCAGTACCGTCATCGTCGCGCTCAATGCCCGGACGCTCAAGCTTTAACAATTCTTTCATCTTTGGTCTCTATAATGAGGAGGATGCTAAAGATGGAGGGAACTATTATGAAACGAAAGCTACTCGTACCGATGTTTTTGACGACTGTATTTCTTGCCTCGTGTGGGGGTGCGACACCAGCGAGCGAGTCGAAGGAACCGGTCACGGAAGAAAAAGAGACGTCGACGGAACAGGTGCCGGACCGCTGGACAGCGACAAAAACAGGCATCGTGGTCTCGCATATCCACGGTGCCGGCTTTTGGCCAGACGGGCGTCCGGTCATCGCGACGCATACGGGACTGATGGAATTCAGAGAAGACGGCTGGTACGAATTGTCCTCGAACCGTCACGACTATATGGGCTTCGAGCTCGTCAAAGACGGATTCTATGCGAGCGGTCACCCGGCACAGGATTCACCGTATAAAAATCCGCTTGGTGTCGTCCGCGGGACCGATAAAGGGGAGACGCTCGAGATTCGTTCGCTAGAGGGCGAGGCCGATTTTCACTATATGAGTGCGGGTTTCGAATCCGAGAGCCTCTACGTGTATTTAGAAACGGCGACCAGTGAACTCGAACCAGGTTTTTATCGATCGCTCGACGGCGGTACGTCGTTTGAGCCGATGGAGATGGATGGCATCGAAGGTCGAGGCATCGCCGGCATCACGGCCGATGCAAGCGAACCGAAACGCGTCTTCGTCTATGGTCCGGACGGCATCCTCGTCTCAGACGACGGGGGAGACACGTTCGAGCCGTTCCTGGAACAGAAGAATATCGTCACGATGGCATCGACGAAAGGGAAATTGGCGTCAATCACGAAAGACGGTGCCTCGTTCGATCTGGTGGTCTCGGATTTGACCGACGAGACGGAGACGA
The DNA here is from genome assembly GCF_018618375.1 of Exiguobacterium sp. E4787. Taxonomy (NCBI): domain Bacteria; kingdom Bacillati; phylum Bacillota; class Bacilli; order Caryophanales; genus Exiguobacterium; species Exiguobacterium sp. E4787. The sequence continues at coordinate 104,084 of NZ_JACSLY010000007.1, forward strand.
CCGTTGAGCTGCCCTCGCTGAACGCGGACAGCGTCCCGATCGAACTGGTCAGCCAAAACGGGCGATTGTTGCTAGCGACATCGGATAACAGTGTGTACGTCTTTGAAGACGAGGAATGGACGCAACTGTTGCAAGCAGGGAAAGTGAAATGAAAAAAATCCGGCGCCTGAGCTCAGGTGCCGGATTTTTTTAGTGGGGCGGAAGCGTGATGGTGAACATCGTCCCAGATGAATCAGAGGCGACGGTCAACGTACCATCATGCAACCGGATGATTTGATGGGCGATGGCAAGCCCGAGTCCACTGCCACCCGTACGACGGGAACGTGATTTTTCGACCCGGTACAGGCGATCGAAGATGTAAGGCAGATCGTCTTGAGGGATACCTTTCCCGTCGTCTTGAATCGTGAAGCGGAGTGCTTCATCCGTAAGTTGCATATCGAATTGGATATGGCGTGCCTCGCTATGTTGAATCGCGTTGTGGGCGATGGAGCGGAACACTTGTAAGATGCGATGTCGATCTAACTGTAAGACGACGTCTTTGGAGGAGCAGTCGGTGCTGCTAGCAAACGCGATCGAAGTCACTCGGAACATTGTGGCTAGCACGCGTTGCAAATCGTCGCAGAGCGCATCGACGGCCACGGGTTCGCGATGCAACGTGAACGTGTTCTCGTCCAACTGGGCGAGCTGGAACGCGTTCTCGACGAGCTCGGTCAACGCTTGGCTCTCCTCGAGAATCGTCTGAATCGACTGTTCTTTTAACGACTCTGGCGTCTGTGGTTTGGATGCGATTTCGGCATATCCTTGCAGATACGTGAGCGGCGTTTTAATCTCGTGGGCGAGGTCCGACAAGAACTGATTCCGTTCTTTCCGGAGACGAGCCAGTTCAAGCGACATCGCTTCAATTGAGCGGGCCAATTCGCCGATTTCATCCTCTCGGGACGTCGGAAGGGTCAACGTTTCGGGATTCGTCAACACATCCTCGGTCGCTCGGCGCAACAGCTGAATCGGATTTGAAATCAACCGGCTCAGCAAGACGAACGTCATGATGGTGATGACGAGGGCGATGCCGGTGATATAAAGAAACCGGAGTTGGAGCCGATGGCTGATGCCATGGATAATCTCGGTCGGTAGAAACATATACACATACCCGTAGCGGTTGTCATTTTCCATCGCATCAATCGGGGTCCGTACCGCGAGATACGGTTCGTTCTCCCAATCGTCTTCGAGGATGGTCGTCATATTGTCATCGCCTCGGTTCGCTTCCGTTTGGATGAGCACCGAGAGCGGGTCGGGGAAGCGGTTGGATGTCTGTAGAATCGAGTGGTCGGGAGCGGTGATGGCAACTTTCGTATCGGTCTCGCTCTCCATCGTCGCGACGTGGTCAATCGTCTCCTCATCAAAACTCATCGCTAGTACGCTCGCATGGCTTTCCGCTCTCGATTCGAGCCGGTCGATTTCTTCGACAACACGTTCACCGAGGAGCGTATGGTAGAGCAATAAGAACAAGACGCCTTCAATCAATAACGTCGTCAATAAAAAGATCAGGCTGATTCGGAATGGGAGGCTATTACGTCGGAATGTCATGAGTCCGACCGCTCTTCGGTCCAGCGATAGCCGCGACCCCATACCGTTTTCAAATAATCGTCAATCGGGAAGCCGGCCTCGCCGAGTTTGTCGCGAATCATGCGGATATGGGCATCGACCGTGCGCGGGTCCGACTCGGACGAGTAGGGCCACACCAAGTCGTATAAATCCATCCGGTTGTATAGCCGGTTCGGATGTTGCAAGAACAGTTTCAAGATGGCTGTCGCTTTCGGCGTCATGACGACTTCTTGTTCTTGATAGAGGATTCGTCCGCTCGCTTCCTCATAGCGCAGCTGTCCGTAGTTCACATTGGTGACACGGCTCCGTCGCAACACCGCACGAATCCGGGCCAGGAGCACATTTCCTTCGAACGGCTTCGTGACATAATCGTCGGCACCCGCGTCCAACCCGCGGATCGTTGTCTCACTGTCCGAGCGGGCCGTCAACAACACGACGGGCAGTTCGGCATCGAGCGCCTTGATTTGGCGGCACAACGTGATCCCATCGACGCCGGGCATCATGATGTCGAGCATCACTAAGTCCGGACGTTCGGAAATCCGTTCCATCGCTTCTCGTCCGTCAGCGGCCTCGATACAGGTGTAGCCGTCGCCTTCGAGGAATAGGCGGAGCAACCGTCTCATTTTCATTTCGTCATCGACAATCAAAACTTTCATATGTGGTCCTCCTATGATTCTGAGCCGTCTCGTCTACATAACGGTTTCGAGAGAAGGGGAACGTTCTCCTTGTCCCTCAGGGCAGTTTGGGCAATTGAAGAAACCGTCGGACGAGTTCGGGTTCGTCGAATGGTACGGCTTCGTCTCCGATGCGCTCGACGCGGTCATGCCCCTTTCCGAATATGACCCCACAGTCATAGTCCGCCATCTGGTCACAGAAGAACCGGATGGCTGGTTCGCGTTCAGCGAATTGGACCAGTTCGACAGATGACCCGGCCGCCAAATCGTCGAGGATGTGTCGGGGGTGTTCGTGACGTGGGTCATGGACGGTCAAGATGACATCTGCTCCTGAAGCAACGACCACCTCCATCATGTTGCTGCGCTTCATGCGGTCGCGTTCGCCAGCAGCACTGAGTAACACGAGTACACGCGGATAGCGGGCCGTCAATGACGTCACGACTTGTTTGATGGCGTCCGGGGTATGCCCATAGTCGATATAGACCGATTGATTGATTCCGGTCACTCGTTCGAGGCGTCCGCTCGGTAACGTCAACTTCTTCAGATGAGGAAGAATCTCTGCCAACGGAATACCGGTGTGCAGGACGATGCTGATAGCGCATAACGTGTTATCGAGATTATAGTCCTCATAAAACGGGAGGGGCGATTGCGCCTCCTCGTCGCCTAACTGGAGCATGAACTGCTCGTCTTTCTGATACCCGATCAAGTTTGCGGTAGTCGAGTGACGACTGAATAAAAAGGAGTCGGCGACGGATGGTGCCATCGACAGCATGAGCGCATGATGCGAATCGTCGGCATTGACGATGCCACACCCTGAATCCCTCAACTGGGCAAACAACTTGGCTTTCGTGTAGGCGTACGTCACCATCGTCCCATGATAGTCCAAGTGGTCGTGGGACAGATTGAGAAACGAAGTCGTCTCGAACTGTAACTCGGCAATCCGAGACTCCGCAATGGCCTGAGATGAGACTTCCATCAGACAATCAGTGACACCATCCTCGACCATGGCGTGAAGGTGGCGATTGATCGTCAACGGGTCAGGCGTCGTGTTCGGTGTCCCAAACTTCTGTCCGCAGTACGTGATGCCGAGTGTGCCGATGAGACCGGCTGACATCCCGATGTGCCCAAACAATTGATGAGCAAGTGCCGTCGTCGTTGTTTTTCCGTTCGTCCCAGTTACGCCATGCAGGCGTAGCCTCGTTGAAGGGTAATCGTAAAACGCGTGGGCAAGTTCCGCCAACGCTTGTTTCGTGTCCTTACAATAGATGACAGGTACCCGAGCCTCAATCGGACGTTCGGCGACGATGGCGACCGCTCCGTTATGGATTGCCTCGTTCACGTAGTCATGGCCATCATGACGGTAGCCTGAGATACAGACGAATAAAAAATTTTGTTTAATTTCTTTGGAAGAGAAGGAAATGCCCTCAATCATCGTTTTGGCAGGATTGTCTAAATACGTCCATGTCACGAGCTGTTTCAGCTTTGTCAACAGGTCTTGCAAGGTTTTCAACACTTCTAATTTCTCCTTTATTGGCAAAGTCCATTTTGACAGTATAACCGTCGTTTGTGAAAAAGAAGTGAAATGAGAGCGAGGCCTATGTCTCGAGCGAATCCTCAATGTTTTAACGAAATTGGATTAGGCAATCGATTATTAAAACAGACCATCAGAAAAGGAGGAGTAGACGATGAAACCTTACGCAAAATTTGGAGTGATGATTCTCATATCGACATTCCTCATGTATTGGCTCATGTATTTGAACGTGTTCCAACTCGACCACGTCTTCTTCAGTCAGACGCGTCTGTACATGGCGCTCATCATGGGATCGGTCATGGCGTTCGTCATGTTGCTGTTCATGTGGGGCATGTATAAAAACAAGAAGTTGAACGCCGTCATTTTAGGCGTGAGCGCGCTCGTGTTCGGACTATCGCTATGGCTCGTCCGGAGCCAGACGACGGTCGATGACGTCAGTTGGATGAAGGCGATGATTCCGCACCACTCGATCGCCATCTTGACGAGCGAGCGGGCCGAGATCGAGGACCCGCGCGTGAAGCAGCTGTCAGAAGACATCATCGAGACACAACGACGTGAAATCGAAGAGATGAAGCGGTTGATTGAAGAGTTAGAGCGAGAAGAAGCGGCAAAAGAAGAGGAAGCAAAAACAACAGCGACCGAGTGATGCGGTCGCTGTTGTCATGTGTGAGGGTGCAGTTGGGCCTCGATCAATTCGACGGCAATCGTCAGTGCTTGAATGCGCCGTTTGGCGAGTGTCAGTTGTGACTTGTAACGTTCGGGGTGATCTTTCGCCTCGAGCGTTTTCACGGTTTCCTGCAGTTTGTGGAGAATCGAATCGATTTGTCGCTTTGCCTCCGTCAGTTCTGTTGTTGAATAATCCATGTGACCTCCTAGATGGTTTTCCTCCAGTATACATAAGAAAAACCGAGGCGATGGCCCCGGCTTAGCGTATTTGCGGTATATATTTTCTAGTACGGCGGTTTGTCGAGCGCGGTGCGACGAGGAAGAAGATTCCTAACATCACGCCGACTCCAAGTCCCCAAAGACTGTTGAACAACAACATCAACACGATCCCGAAGACGAGTCCAATACTCACATCACCCATACGGTCAAACATTTGTAACCACCTTTTCTGTGTTTGCTAGACTAAAGGTTTACCCACAATTGAGAAGTGATACACCTGGGAGGCTAGCACGTCTCCCTTTTGTTATACGTGATTTTTCTGACCAGGTTTCGTTTTATAGAAACTATAGACGACACTGATCAAGATGACGAGGACGATTGCGCCAAGTGACATCCAAATCGGCATTTTGTATACGTCGCCCAATACCATCTTCGCTCCGATGAAGACGAGCATGAAGCTGAGCCCGTGCTTCAAGTAGTAGAAGCGGTCAATCAAGTTGGCGAGGACGAAGTAGAGGCTACGGAGTCCAAGAATCGCCATGATGTTTGCATAGAAGATGATATACGGATCACGCGAGTAGGCGAAGCTGGCCGCGACCGAGTCGACGGCGAAGACGATATCCGACAGCTCGATGAAGATGAGCGCGATGAACAGCGGCGTGAAGAACAATTTGCCGTTGATACGTTTCGTGAACTTACCAGACGAGATGTCTTGCGTGATCGGCAAGCGGCGCTCGAGCCAACGGATTGTCTTGTTCTCTTCGAGCGATTCGTCCTTGCCGATGTTTTTGAACATCATCCATCCGGTATAGATGAGGAAGGCACCGAACACGTAATAGACCCAACCGAAGTTCTCTAACAACGACACCCCGGCGACGATGAAGACGGCCCGGAAGAAGATTGCCCCGAGAATGCCCCAGAACAATACCTTATGCTGATACTTGAGCGGAATCGCGAAGTAGGCGAATACGAGCGAGAAGACGAACACGTTATCGATGGCGAGTGCTTTCTCGATGAAGTAGACGCTCGCATATTCTGTCGCGACCGTGCTGCCTTGCGAGTAGAACAACCAACCGCCGAACGCGATGGCGATCCCGATCCAGACGAACGTCCATGTCCATGCCTCACGGAGCGAGACTTCGTGTGCCTTGCGGTGGAACACCCCGAGGTCAAGCGCGAGCATGAAGACGACGAGTGCCAAAAAGGCGATGAGTAGGGTCAACAATAATTCCTCCTTTTAAGTTCATGTGAACTCTATATAATAAATTTAAGGTCATAAGAACTCAAAGTCAAGAGAATAAACTGCGATTCCGCAAAAAAACACTCCGAATCGATTTCGGAGTGTGCAAACTTAATGCTTTTCAGAGCGACGTGACCAAATGACCCGGACGATGAAAGCGCCTAGTCCGAGCAGGATGACGGCGAGGACGCCATACATGACATGCGAATACGTCTCGATATGGCCAAGCCACACTTGCCAATTCTCCCCGACGTACACGCCGACAAAGATGAGCACCGTGTTCCAAATTAGCGTTCCGAGTGTCGTCAGCATCAAAAATTTGACGAACGGCATGTTCGACATGCCGGCCGGAATCGAGATGAGGCTGCGGACGACGGGAACGAAGCGACCAAAGAAGACGAGTTTTGGTCCGAAGCGGTCGAACCAGCGATCGGCCATACGGACGTCGTCGACTTTCAAATAAAGACGTTTGCCATAACGCGCGACCCATGACTCCAGACGTTCCTCGTCGAAGAATAGACCGACGCTATACAAGACGATGGCCCCGATGACGGCACCGACCGTCGCCGCGAGAATCATCCCGATTGGGGACAGTCCCGTCGTCGTCGTGAAGAAACCGCCGAATATTAAAATGAGCTCGGACGGGATAGGCGGGAAGACGTTCTCGATAAAGATTAGGAAGAGCACGCCCCAATAACCGAACTGCTCAATCATTTGTTGAATCCATTGTTCCATGAATCGGTTCTCCTTGCGTATATGACATCTCTGTCTACTTTACCCGACGGCAAGGAGCACGCCTATACGACTTGAGGTTGAATTTCGACTCAAATCGCGCCGATGACCGCGTGCGGGATGTACGGTTCTTCGAGCGAAGCCATCTCTTCTTTTGTCAACGTGACGGCCAACGCACCGACCGCCTCGTCTAAATGACGCGCTTTCGTCGCCCCAATGATTGCCGAGGTGACCGTGTCTTGTTGCAAGAGCCAGGCGAGGGCGACCTGTGTCCGGGTAATTCCCCGTGTCTCAGCGATTGCGGCGACCCGCTCGATGATGAGCCGGTCGGCGTCCATCGTCGCGTCATACTTCGAACGTTGAATCACGTCCGTCTCAGAGCGGTGGGTCACGGTCGACACGTCGCGTGTCAGGCGTCCCGAGGCGAGCGGACTGTACGGTGTGACCCCAATTTTCTCTTCCCGGCAGAGCGGCATCATTTCACGCTCTTCTTCCCGATAAATCAAGTTCAAATGGTTTTGCATCGACACGAACCGGGTCCAGTTGTTTCGTTCCGCCACGTGGAGCGCTTTTTGGAACTGCCAGGCGTACATTGCCGATGCACCGATATAGCGGGCCTTCCCGGATTTGACGACGTCATGGAGCGCCTCCATCGTCTCTTCGATCGGTGTGTCATAGTCCCAGCGGTGGATGATATACAGGTCGACGTAATCGGTGCCGAGCCGTTTCAAACTATGATCGATTTCCGACAGAATCGCCTTCCGTGACAAGCCGCCGCCGTTCGGACCGTCGTGCATTCGACCGTGAACTTTTGTCGCGAGAACGATTTCGTCTCGGTTCGCATAATCCCGAAGCGCACGTCCGACGTATTCCTCGCTCGTGCCTTTCGAGTAGATGTTTGCCGTGTCAAAGAAGTTGATACCGAGGTCGAGTGCTTGTTTGATGATCGGACGGGTCGCCGCCTCATCGAGTACCCAGTCATGAATCCATCGGTTCGCGTCGCCAAAGCCCATACAGCCGAGACAGAGCCTTGAGACATCGAGTCCCGTATTGCCAAGTTTTACGTATTCCATGAAAATGCCTCCTTCAAAGTTGATACGTGGAGAGGAACCGTTCGAACTCATCCACGGTGCTGTCGTCGTTGACGGTCAATCGTAATTCGGTATGGGTGTCGATCGGAAGCGCTAGCGCCTCGACAAGTGCCTCTGGCGTCGGTTCGAGTCGGAATGAATCGAGCCGAATCACCACGTTATGGGCAAGTGCGAAATGCGCACAACGGGTGAGCAATGTCGCGAAGCCACGTTCGACCGTCACGTGATACGTCTTTTCCATGTCGATTCCCCTCCTTTGCCACCAGTATGACGCGAGATGTGGGGCGAGCGTTAGCGCGTTCATGTCGTGTTTTTGCCTAATCCTCTCAACAGGTTGGACAGGGCTCGTCCAAGAAAACAATCTGCCGTATACTGAAGGGGAGAAAACCGAGGAGGGTGAACGACATCGAGACACGACTGCAACTGATTGACGTCATCACACGACACATACCGGGGGACGGGGTGCATCCGACAATCGTCCCGGCGATGACGTTCATTCATGAATCGATGGTGACCGAACCGATCACACGCGTCAATGAACCGTCATTTTGCCTAATCCTGCAGGGGGGGAAAGAGATGTTGTTCGGTGACGAACGGCTCGTCTACGAGGGCGGGCATTACCTCGTCGCCTCGGTCGACTTGCCTGTGACGGGCCAAGTGACGAAAGCGAGCGCAGACGTCCCATACGTGGCGTTGAAACTCGAGTTGACGATTGACGACTTGATCGATGCCGTCGGGCACGTCGAGCTGACTGAGCCGCGTGAACCGAAACGAGGCATGTATATCGCCGATGCCGACGAGGCGTTGTTCGATGTCGCGCTCCGACTCGCCCGTCTCGTCGACACACCGGATCACGTGGCACTCGCGCCGCTTTATAAGCGCGAGCTCCTATATTGGGTGGCGCAAGGGTCGAACGGAGAGATGTTGCGTCAGTTGGCGTTCGAGGGAAGTCAGGCGTTCCGGATTAAACGCGTCATCGACCACATCATCGCGAACTTCAACGAGACGATTCGAAGTGAGGAATTGGCCCGAGTCGCCAATATGAGTGTCTCGACGCTCCACCGTCATTTTAAGGAAGTAACGGCGATGAGCCCGCTCCAATTCCAAAAACAGTTACGGCTCCAAGAGGCGAGACGGCTGTTGCTCATGCAGGCGACAGACGTGGGCGAGGCGGCGTTCCAGGTCGGCTACGAGAGTCAATCACAGTTCAGCCGCGAGTATGCCCGGTTGTTCGGGCTGTCGCCACGGGCCGACGTGCGGCAACAACGACAGCTTTGACAAAGGAAATGCGCGAGCGGTATGCTTGAGGGGAAAACGACATACATCAGGATTGTTACTGGATTGCCAGGCAAAACCTAAACTGGGCGCACGTGTTGCGTCTGGTTTAGGTTTTTCTTGTGTTCAGGACAAAAAAAGGAGGATATTATGCGACACATCATCTTTCTAGACGTCGACGGCACGCTCGTCGATGACCACGGCAACATCCCGGAATCGGCCAAAGAGGCTGTCCGGCAGGCGCGACAGAACGGTCATCTCGTCTTCTTGTCGACCGGGCGCTCGAAGGCGGAGCTGTTTTCGGACATTCTCGACGTCGGCTTTGACGGCATCATCGGGGCAGCCGGCGGCTACATCGAACTCGAGAAAGAAGTGTTGTACCATCAACAAGTCTCCGTCGATGATTTGAGCCACCTCATCTCCTTCTTCACGGAACACGGCATCGATTTCTATCTTGAGTCGAACGACGGCCTGTTCGCCGGCGGCAACGCCAAGGCACGGGTAGCGACGATGATTGACGAGTTGATGGCGAACAATCCGGAGGCGAGTGCGACGATCGAGCGCGGCTTGAAGCCGTTCCATGACGCAATGATGGAAGGGGTCGACCTCGTCCGTCCCGATGTGAACAAAATCTCGTTCCTCGGCTCATCCGTGCCGCTCGACGTCATCCAACAAGAGTTCGCATCCCGCTTCACCGTCATCCCGAGCACGGTCGCTGTATTCGGGGCTAACAGCGGGGAGCTCTCCATCCCGGGCGTCAACAAAGCGACGGCGATTGCGACGCTGCTCGAACATCTAGGTCTCGAGCGAGCGCAGACGTTCGCCTACGGGGACGGGTTGAACGACATCGAGATGCTCGAATACGTCAAGGTCGGTGTCGCCATGGGCAATGCCAAACCCGAGGTCAAGCGTGTCGCCGACGATGTGACGGACGCCTGTGACCAAGACGGGCTTGCGAATAGCTTCAAAAAGTATCGACTCATCTGAAAAAAAAGCCAAGCAACCTCTCTTCAGGTTGCTTGGCTTTTCGTCGCGACATCGTTCACGACATCGGCGAGGGTCACATGCTTCAATACCGATTCCATCGCCAATTGGGCGTGGATAAAGATCGGCTCGATCGTCGCTTGGATATGTTGGCCGACGGGGCACGCCGGGTTCGGGTTGTCATGGATACTGAACAGCTCGTTCTCCTCGACGACACTGACGGCGCGATAGACATCATAGAGCGAAATCTCGGTCAAGTCTTTCGTCAGTTTGGCTCCGGCGACGCCAGGCTTCACTTCAATCAAGTCGGCCTTCTTCAACATGGCCATGATTTTTCGGATTAGGGCCGGGTTCGTGTTGACACTGCCGGCCAAAAAGTCAGACGAGGTGACGCCGTCCTGATTGACCTCGATCAACGTCAAGATATGAATGCCGACCGCGAAACGGCTACTGATGGACATAGGCTACCACCTTTCTGCACAAGTCATGTAAGTGAATTGGTTACATCTTCAGTATAACAGGGAACAAACAATTGACAAACGAAGATGCTGTAACTATGATGATTACATGTAACTGATTTAATTACAGGTTAAAAGGAGGAAATGATTTATGAAATACTTAGTCACAGGTGCAACCGGGAAACTCGGTTCGAAAATTGTCGATGTGTTACTCAAGTCGGTACCCGCAAGTGAACTCGCGGTCAGCGTCCGCAATCCGGAAAAAGCGGAAGCACTGAAAGCGAAAGGTGTCGATGTGCGACATGGGGACTTCGACAAGCCCGAGACGCTCGATGCAGCGTTCAAAGGTGTCGAACGACTGCTCATCATCTCGGCGGACGGGGACAACGACACGCGCATCCGTCAACATGCGAATGCCGTCGAGGCGGCCGAACGCGCAGGCGTATCGTTCATCGCCTATACGAGTCTCGCCGATGCGACAGAAAGCCAAAACTTGATGGCACCGCCACATGTCGAGACCGAAGGCGCAATCGAGCGGACGGGGATCCCGCATGCGTTCTTGCGCAACAACTGGTACTTAGAGAACGAACTCGGCAGCATTCAAGGCGTGCTCGCCGGTGCGCCGTGGGTGACGGCGGCCCGTGACGGGAAAGTCGGTTGGGCGCTACAGGACGATTATGCGGAAGCCGCTGCGAACGTGCTCCTCGCCGACGATTTCGAGCAGGATACCTTCGAATTGTCGGGTCCGCTCCATACGCAAGCCGAACTCGTCGAGGCGCTCGGTGAAGTGCTCGGCCGCGAAGTGCCACTCCAAGAAGTGAGTACCGAGGCGTACGCCGGCGTCATGCGCGGCGCCGGGGTGCCAGAAGGAGCGATTCCGATTGTCGTCGGCATTCAAGACAGCATCCGCAACGGCTCGCTCGAGGTCGAGTCGAACGATTTCGAGTTGGTGCTCGGTCGTCCGGTGACGCCGCTGAAAGAAGCGCTACAAAAATTGATTGCCACATTATAAAAGCAGACCGCGAATCGACATTCGCGGTCTGCTTTTTAGTTGGCTCTTGCCTGAAGTTGACCGGTCACGTCTTCTAACGTATTCGCGGTCGAAGCGAGGCGGTCCGACATGTGGCTCAACTCTTTTTGGATGGCGACTTGTTGCTCGGTCGCGGCGGCGACGTGTTGAATCTGTTGCTGCAGTTCGCTCGCCGCTCGTTTCGTCGTCGCGAGGCGCGTCTCGAGCGTCTCCATCTGTGACGTCACGCGTTGGCGCGTCTCTTGAATCGAACTGATTTGACCGTCGATCTCAGAAACGTCCCCGGTTAAACGGTGGAACACGGCCGTCACGTCAGCCGTGACGGTTTGACAGTTCTCGGTCGCGCGTTTGAACAACTGTGCCGAATCACGGACGACGGTCGTATCATCCATCAGTCCACCGAGGACACGGGTCATCTCGGCCGCATAATCTCGGGACTGGACGGCGAGCTTGCCGACCTCGGAAGCGACGACGGCGAAACCACGCCCGGCGTCCCCGGCCCGGGCCGCTTCAATCGAGGCGTTCAAGGCGAGCATGTTCGTCTGGCCGCTGATCGTCTCGACGTGCTGCAGGATGGCTTGAATCTCGGTCGACCGGTTCGACATCGTCGTGACGACACGTTCGAGCCGTTCCGACTCGTTGATGATCTCATTGACTTTCGCCTCCATCCGTCGCATGTCATCGTCCCCGGCCCGTGCGTCAGCCGCAATCCTCGACGAGGCGGCGGCCGTCTGCGCCATCCGGTCTTGGATGAGGGCGGTGAGGGAGCGAATCGACTGAATCTCGTCAGCCCCGTGGTTCATCGACGTCTCTTGCTCGGTCGCATGGGCGACGATGGGATCGACGGTGACGGCAATCTGTTCACCGGACTCGAGCGACTGGTTGGCAGAGGTCTCGAGCTCGGTCGCATGGTCTTTCAGTGTCATGACGAGTCGACTCGTATCGCACACGGCTTGTTGTAACAACCGGCGCGTCTCGTCTTCCTGTGCGTTGACCCGTGCCGTCTCGAGGTTCTGAAAGTGAATCTGCGCGACGAGCACGGCGCTCAGTAGGATGAGGTAGACCGCATGGACGAGCAATAGACTGAACGGATAGTCCGTCGTCCCACAGATGATTTCAGGCACGAAGAAGTAGCCGGCAAAATGCTGCACGGCGAAGATGAGGGTACTGTAGACAATCAAATCGATACGGCGCATGAACGATAATATCGCCAGGACGACGAAAATCGAGAAGTGATACTCGACGAGCCCCTGTCCGCCGGCGACGGTCGAGATGCTCGCGAACGTGAGCGTCAGCATCATCAAGTATGGGAACAGATGCGGTTTCACGCGCTGGCTGACGACCATGGCCATCAACAGCATGATTGGGACGGCGAACAGGACCCATGTCGCGATGGGATACGCATAGCCGACGACACCGTTCCGGAGCACGGTGTACGTATAGGCGAAATCGGTGAAGCGATGGAGCAGATGGACGATGACAGACGTCAAAACGATCATGAACGTGGTGACGAGCATCAAGTGATTGCGTTTTTCAAAACTCATACAGTTTCCCCCTGGTCATAAGTCGATATAGCTACTTGATTATCGTCCGATTGACCCGAATCTTTATCGAATTTACACATTGACGCAAAAAAAGAGAAGCGGATGTGCTTCTCTAGTCGTTCGTGAGCCCGAGCCACCGTTTGACCGGTTCGCGGAAATAATAGGTGACAGCAATCAACGTGACGAAGACGAGGGAGGCGATGACGACCAAGGTGATGCTCCCCGAGGCGAGACTCGCACCGAGAAAGCTGTAGGCGAGCGTCCCTGGAATCATGCCGAGCACGGTCGCAAGGAGAAACGACTTGAATTTGACTTTGGCGATACCGCCGGCGTAACTGAGCAAATCGAAGCTGACGAGCGGGATGAGCCGCAAGACGAAGACGTACATAAAACCGCGTTGCTCCATCTGTATGAACAGTTTCTCCGACCACGGATAGCTCTCGACCTTGAGTACGGAACGTCCGAACAAGCGGGCCATGACGTACCCGGTCACGGCCGCGGCCGTCGCCCCGAACAAAATATAGAGGACACCCGGCCATACCCCGAAAGCGAGACCGGCGCCAAGGGATAAGACAGACGTCGGCAAGAAGATGATTGGGCCGATTGCATAGATGAAAAAGAAGACGACCGGACCCCACCAGCCGAATGACATTACGATGTCGCGGACGTCAGATGGACGGAGTTCGTAATGGAAATGGGTGATATAGAAGATACTCACGAACAAGGTGAGCATGAGACTAAGTTTGAGCCAGCGAGGCACAGCAGACGCCTCCTTTCCATCAGTTCTTTTGTTTATCGTATCGCATTCTGTGTCCAAATGAAGGGGAGCCAGCCTACAAATACGTCGGCAATGTGCGATTATGGTCAACAGTATGGCTAAAAATGGAAATTTAGGTCAACGCATATGTAAAGTTACTTCATTTCAAGCCTCTTTCCTACGATAAATCAGGTAGGGAGGGATCACGATGAAAAATTTGAAGATGTCCAAAAAGTTAATGGTACTGATTAGCGTATTTATCGCGACACTCGTTCTCGTCGCCACACTCAGCCATGTCTTCATGGGACGCATGGCCGATGCGGGAGAATCGATTTATGAAGATCGGTTATTGCCGATTCGCGCCCTTGGTCAAATCCGAACGGATAACCGTGCCTTGGACGGGTATATGCTCGAATTGATGTTAACGACCGATTCGAGTCGGAATGAAGAGTTACAGGCAAGTATCACAGAACGTCGCGACAGTATCGGGACGAACCTAAAGCTGTTCAATGAAACATTCGCCTCAACAGATGCCGAGATGCAAGGACGAGTCGAGGACCTGAATGCCGAGATTGCAGCCTACCTCGAAGGGACTGAACTCGTGCTCCAACCGGCGTTGCGCGGCGAGAACACCGCAGCATATCGCGTCTATTTGAGTGACTTGCGTCCAATCCGTCAAGACCTCGTCGAGACGGCCACAGTCGTCATGGACGGCATCAATGCAGAGGCCGAGACGGCAAGCACGACGATGCAGAACGATCGGACAGAATCGGTCACGTTGTTCTGGGTGCTCGTCGCCATCGGGGCACTCGTCTCAATCGGGCTCGGCGTCTACATCACGCGCCTCATCGTCCGTCCGATTCGTGAGTTGAATGGACTAATGAGCCGTGCTGGAGCCGGCGATTTGACGGTCGACAGCACGTACACGTCACAAGATGAAATCGGTTCACTCGCAGCATCGTTCAATGAGATGAAAGACAGTCTTCGCGAGTTGATCGGCAACGTCACCACAACAGCCGGACGCGTTGCAACGTCATCGGACGATTTGAAATCGAACGTCGAAGAGACGACAAAAGCGACCGAGATGGTCGCCGTCACGATGGAAGAAATCGCGTCGGGCTCGCTCCGTCAATTGACGCGGGTGAAAGAATCGAGCGGCACACTCACCGAACTGACGAATGGGATTCATCACGTCTCAAATAGCGCCCAACACATGACCGAGTTGTCAGACGGGGCACTTCAAAAAGTCGGGACCGGCAACGAGTTGATTGAGACGCTCGAGTCACAGCTTGAGGCGATGAATGGGAAAGTGAAGGCGTTGCAGACGGTCATCGGCCAACTCGACGTCCGCTCCCAAGAAATCGGTAGCATCACCGGTACGATTTCTGGCATCGCCGAACAGACGAACTTGCTCGCCTTAAATGCGGCCATCGAAGCGGCCCGGGCTGGCGACCAAGGACGCGGATTCGCCGTCGTTGCCTCAGAAGTCCGGAAACTTGCTGAAGAGTCGGCGATCGCGACGAAACGAATCTCTGGTTTGATTGGAGATACGCAGACGGAAACGAAACAAGCCGTCCAGACGATGCACGTCGTCGAGAGCGAGATGGGTCACAGCGTCACGAACGTCCAACAGGCTGGGCTAGCGTTCGAGGACATCAAGCGGGCGATTGAAGAGGTCGGTCAAAAAGTCGAGGAAGTGTCAGGCTCTGTCCAAGAGATGGCGGCCGGAGCGACCGAGATTTTACGATCGGTGAACGAGATTCAAGGCATCACGGAGACGACGGCTACCGACACCGAGAACACCTCGGCGGCGACGGAAGAACAGATGGCGTCGATGGAAGAAATAACAGCCTCGGCCCAAGAACTGTCGAATATGGCAGACGAGATGCGTCAAATGACAAAACGATTTAACGTGTAAAAAACAGGCAGGTCGCCATCGACCTGCCTGTTTTTGTGAATTCTGTTCTAGTACCAGACTTCGCTTCGAACTTCGTTTTTAAGAAACAGAGCAATCTAAGGACCTTGGACATGATTCAAATTAATCTATCAGGCGAGAGCTCGTATATGGATAGATTGATGATAGTTAATTCGTAATGATGGAACACATACTTTTTATGTAAAAAGAATCAAATTGTAATAATATGTTATTTACCGATTGAATTTAATGGGGACTATGTTAGGTTTTTAATTGTATCAACTTTTTTACTTCAAAATACTAACAGGAAAGAAGGAATGTATGATGAACAAGAAGACAAAACGGTTTGCGAGTTCAGCTTTAGTGGTCGGCGCGCTTTTAGTAGGCGCAGGGTCTGCCTCGGCAGCGACGTTCGGTACGTCATCTAGTGGAGCGTCTACAGAAGAATCATTCCAAATCAAGTACAATGGTGCGGCTTGGAACTACAGTAGTTCAAAATACAAATCTACTTCGTTCAAATATACGCGCGACGGTAGAACTTTGTTGAGCAAAGTCGCCTACAGCAGCAAAGTGACAGGGTCTGTTTGGGATGATTTAAGATGGGGAGATAAGTACACGACAAAATTCAGTTGGGCCCGTGGCGCACTAAAATAAGACTTTGTCGTTTGAATTTTTTAATTGCTAAGCACGTAGGGGACGTGAATCAGGCCCGAGAGGTATGTTCCTACAGGGCCTGATCTTATACCGATGCGATGTGATTTATTTCTATTTTAACTGGAAGATCAGCTTGTTTTTCTTGATGATCAGTTAGAACTCACAGTTTTTTTTAGCTAGGTAGTTGGCATTTAATTATACGTGTTACCATAAATTTATAAATGCCATCTGTAAGGAGTAGGTCATGAAATATTCTTTATTTAGATTTAATGATGTGTTTGAAGCTTTTGCCATTTACTTCTTCTGTTTCGTTTCAAATTTAATATTACTTTATGTAAAAGTTGCAGATTTAGAGGGCTCATTTATTTTAATGTCGTTCATTGAAAGCATTATCGACTATCAATTTGTAATCAGTATTGTTCTCACTTTTATTATGATGATTTTTCATTATCAATTTTTAAATCGGAGAAAAGTAGAGATAGCTTGTCGTATCCTCGTCGGTGACACAAAGCAAAAGATTATGATTCGATATATGTTGAATAGCCTAGCGATATTGCTGTTCACCTTTTTACTATCACTTTCATTGAACTTCTACTTGGATTTGAATATAACCAGCAATCTCTACCTCGTTTTGCTGTTTATCGTATACATATTAATTAGTGTAGGTCAGGTGAAAAGAGAATGAGAATTTTACACTTTTTTATAACAAGAATATTTTTGAAGCGATGGATCCTTGTTCTGGGAATGATCCTATTACTTTTCCTAGCGAATTACCTCTCTTTTAGTGCCACGCGTTCCATTATTTCGACTGCTCAAGGCTATCAAGAAATTGAAACGTTCAATCGAGAAGGGAATTATATCGCCAATCTAGATCCAGAGAGTGAAGCTGATTTTGATCGAATCGACATCAAAGAAACGAGAAAACTTTACGAGTATTTAAACAACAATCATACATATGCCTTACAAGCTGACGGCTTTACGACCTCTTTAGAGAATGAACATGATATGGAAGTGTCGTTTAATTACATCAATGAAGAGGCGTACCAACTCAATCAATTCAAATTGGCGCAAGGCGATCAGTTGAACTTTGATTATCAATTTAAACAAGATGACATCCCGGTTCTGATAGGTGGAGGTCTGGCTTCAACGTATCCGGTAGGATCGAAAATCGAAATCACGGATCCGGTCACCCAACAAGCGGTCGATTTGAAAGTGCAAGGGGTCTTGGAGAAAAATACGCACCGCTCGAACTTTTATGCACCGAATTCAAAGAACTACTACAACTTTTCAGTCATCGTCCCCGTCAACGAGCCATTTATTCAAAACGCGGGTCTTGACCTCCACTTGAACGGTTTGATGGACATCGTACTGCTTGATTCGACGAAAGAAGAAGCAACGAAGTTGAATGAACAGATTCAGAACAATCTAGGGTTGGACTTTAACTTTTTTAGCCAACAAGAAAATTTTAAGTACTTTGAAGATTATTATGTAAGCTCTTTGAAGATGATCAGTGCGATTACGCTCGTGTTACTCGTTGTCATTGTGTGTCTGGCGACTTGGAATACATTAATCAGTGTTCGACTCATGATTAAAGATTTTACGGTCAATTTATTAGTGGGATTAAGTTATTCCAAACTGAGAACCATTTTTTACAGCTACTTTGCGATTTTGTTCTCGATCAACCTCGTCATCCTATTCGCGATCACTGCGTTCAATCGATATGGTTTTTGGATGAGAAAAGATTCGATTTTTGCCACGTATGGGGTGTTTGGCTTAATCAGTATGGATTGGATCGCCTTCTTAGGCGTTCTATTGATTGACGTGATTATCGGGGTGATGATTGTGGAACTGGCACTCAAAAAAATCAAGGGTATTCCAATCTCGGTGGGGGTTTTGCAATGAGTAGCATCATCAAGTTAGAAATTCAGAAAAAATCGTTTGATAAGAAAGGATTCTCCATCCTGCATGATTTTGAACTGGAGGTTCAACCGGGAGAAAAGCTCTCGATTATAGGGGAGTCTGGCGTCGGGAAGACCTCGTTGCTCAATATCATCGGGTTGCTGGATACGCGCTATCAAGGGAGCTATGAGCTGTTTGATTCATCGGTTCAGGGGCTGTCACGGAATACATTAGCGGAATGGCGCAATCAAAAGATTGGGTTCGTGTTACAGGAATCGGCACTCATTGATTCGTTGACCATCGAGGACAATATTAAGTTACCGCTCATGTATGCCAATCTCGAAAAAGACCCACGCGCCCAGGAACACTTCAAGCGGATTGTGAATAAGATTGGAATCGAGTCAATTTTGAAGAAGAAACCGTTGGAATGTTCGGGCGGACAACGGTCGCGAGCTGTTTTTGCGAGGGCTGTCATTATGAACCCCAAAATCATTTTATCCGATGAGCCTACTGCGTCATTGGACCCGGAAAACAAAGAGCGCATCATCGATTTATTGTTTGAGATGAATCGCGAGTTCAATACGACAGTGATTACCGTGACGCATGATTTGGACGTGGCCAATCGTCACGAGCGAATCATTAAGCTGAAAAGGAGCGAATAAAATGGGATTCATCGCAATGGTCTTGTCCTTCCTATTCGGTATCTTCTTTACCGTGATTGGTGTGGTTCGTAGAAAACAAAACATGTTTTATAAATTGTTGATCGTCTTAGGGGTAGCTCTCCTGGTTGTAGCAGTTTATCTGGCACGGCCGCAATAAGGACGGACTCAATCCGTTTCCGACTATGAATAAGCGGGGAAATAAGGAATGCCAAAAAGGCAGGTCGACAATCGACCTGCCTTTTTTAGCGTGATTCGTACGCCGCAATCCATTGCTCCGGTGTCATCTTCGAGACGAGCTCGCCAATCAAGTCGTACGGGATATGTTTGACGTTGCCGAAGCGGATACAGCTCTTGCCCATGTTCAATTTCGTCGGTACTTGGGCGGCGTATGACTCCTCGAACCAGCGGAGCAGTTCCGTGTCGCTATAGACGCCCATATGATACACGGCGACGTGATGCTTCTGGGCGATGACGCTCAAAAACGGGAGCGGGGTGCCCGGCGTGACGTGATACCCGGACGGATACGTCGACAGCGGGACGACGTAATGGATGCCGTTACCGTCGGTCGTCTTCTCGAACCCGTCCGGCAAGTTCGCGTCAATCACATCGATCAAACGGGTGAAGGCGTCGAGCCGTTTGTCGTCGACGAGTGTCGTATAGTCCATCACTGTTCGCCTCCCCGCAAAATCTTCGCCATCGCTTTGCCTTTGGCCAGTTCATCGACGAGCTTGTCCAAGTAGCGAATCTCGCGCATGAGCGGTTCCTCGACGTTCTCGACGCGGACGCCGCAAACGACGCCTTTGATCAAGGCACGGTCTTCGTTCATCTTAGGTGCCGTGGCAAAGAACGTGTCAAAATTGACCTCGGCAGCGAGTTGGCGCTCGAGCCCAGCCTCGTCATAACCGGTCAACCAGCGAATAATCGTATCGACTTCGTCTTTTGTCCGGCCTTTCCGTTCGGCTTTCGCGACGTAAAGCGGATAGACGCTCGCAAAGCTCGTCGTGTAGATGCGGTGTGCCATGAAATCCCCTCGTTTCGTGGAATGATACCTTCATTTTCTCACATAATCAAAGTTCATACCCAAAATACTTTTTGTTGCAAATGCAACTAAATCAATTATACTGAACGTAACGTATTGTAAATACAACAATCAGGAGGAATGTATGAGAGACCAGTTGCGTGAAATCGGGATGATTGCCCGTGCCCTCGACTCGATCAGCAATATCGAGTTCAAGGAGCTCGAGCTGACGAAAGGGCAATATCTGTATTTGGTCCGGATTTGTGAAGAGCCGGGCATCATTCAAGAGAAGCTCGCCGAATTGATCAAAGTCGATCGGACGACGGCGGCGCGGGCGATTCAAAAGTTGGAGACGAACGGGTTGATCACGAAGCAGGACGACCCGCATAACAAGAAAATCAAGCGGCTCGTCCCGACTGAACGGGGCAAGGCGCTGTATCCGGTCATCATCCGAGAGCACGAACATTCGACGGATGTCGCGCTCACCGGGCTGAGCGACCAGGAAGCCGAGCAGCTACTCCGGCTGTTGAAGCGGGTCCGCCACAATATCGAAGGAGACTGGGACGCGGTGAAGAAAGGGAAGAAACGAGACTACTAGAGGGGGACGGAACATGATCACCATCAAAGCTTGCACAATCGAAGACGTTGACGCACTCCGTGCCATCAGCATCGAGACGTTTGAAGCGGAGAATGACCCGGTGCATCTGGCCGCTTATCTCGAGCGGGCGTACAACGTGGCGCAACTCAAAGAGGAGCTTTCGAATCCGGACTCACAGTTCTTTTTCGCCATGCTCGATGGAGAAGTGGCTGGTTACTTAAAAGTGAACGCCAACAACGCCCAGACCGAGGCCATGGGCGAAAAGGCGTTCGAACTCGAACGGATTTATGTGCGACGGAAGTTCCAAGGTAGTGGCGTCGGGAAGTCGCTGTACGACCAGGCCATCACGTGCGCGGAAGAACTGAACAAATGTGAAATCTGGCTCGGTGTGTGGGAACATAACCATAAGGCACTCGCCTTTTACCAAAAGCACGGTTTCGTCCAGACCGGGGCGCACACGTTCTATATGGGTGACGACGCCCAAGTCGATTTGATTATGGCCAAGCCGCTTCGTCCGTGACCCATTCCAGTATCTCCGACAAGTTCTCATAGACGGCGTCAGGGGCCAGGTCGGGCATGTCGAGCGGTTTGCCGTCGCGGTTGATCCAAGCCGTGTGGAACCCGAAGTTCTTCGCACCGGCGATGTCCCAACCGTTCGAGGACAGGAACAGCACCTCGTCCCGCTTCAAACCACTGCTCTTGAACCAGTGCGTGTAGGCGGCCGGTGACGGCTTGGCTTGTTTGATGCCGTCGATGCTGACGAGTTCGTCGAATAGGTCGGTGAACCCGGCGTTTTGGATGAGTTCTGCGAGCATCGCGTCCGTCCCGTTCGAGAGAACGATGGTCTGTTTATGATGCAGTTGGTGCAAGACGTCTTCAACCTCTTCATATGGCGACAGGTCGGCGTAAGTGGCGATCAATGCATCCTCCGTCTCGGTCGTCCACGTCACTTCGGCCGCCGACAACGCATACCGGAGCGCGTCGCGCGTGACGACAGAGAAGTCCTCATAACGTCCCATAATGTGGCGGGTAAAGAAGTAGTCGAGCTGTTTCGTTCGCCACGACTGGCTGATTTGGTCACCTTTTCCGGGGAACTGTTCGTCACACGCCGCCTTGACGGAATGGACGTCGAACAAGGTCCCGTAGACATCGAACACGAATGCTTTAACATGTGGTTTCATCATATCCCTCCTCAATCATTTAGCGTCATCTACTCTTTACCCTAGTTGGCGTGAATTATACGGAAGGGTCCAGTCAGTTGAACAACGAACAAGACAGGAGGAATTTGATGTACGTCCCGAAACTATACGCCGTAAATGATCCGAAAGAAGTCCACGCCTTTCTGAAGGCCCATCCGTTCGGCACCGTCGTCACGCATGACGGACAGAAGCCGATCGCGACGCACGTACCGCTCCGGTTTCATGAAAAAGATGGCCATGCTTGGTTCACGACACACATCGCCAAAAACAATCCGCAATGGCAAACGATTGAAAATCAGACGGTGCTCCTGATCGTCCAAGGCCCAGACGCCTACGTATCGGCGTCGTGGTATGGGCATGAGGACGTATCGACGTGGAACTATCAGGCCGTCCATGCGTATGGGCAGGCGACCATCTTGAATGCGGACGAACTCGAGGAAGATCTGGCCGGACTGCTTCAAGACCATGAAGGCGACCGCGAGCACGCCGTCGTCTGGGGGGGACTGTCTGAGCCGGTGCAACGGCAGAAATATGGCGTCGTCGGGTTCCGCATCGACATTGCGGAGATGCAGGCGGCGTTCAAGCTGAGTCAGAATCGAAACGAGAAGGATTATACACGCATCGTCTCCGAGCTCGAGCAGGCAGGGTGCCCGATTGCGGATGTGATGCGCGAGAAACGGCAATCGTAAGGTGTGGAAATGAGTCGAAACTTAAATCTATGACGAAACGAGCGAAAATCAATGAAAATGAAATGGATTGTGCGGGCACTAGGTGGTCTTCTTGTTCTACTAGCCTTGGTCGAGCTGGCGACGGATCGAGCCGACCAACCAAACCCACCGATTGAACACGCGTTTGAAGAACCGATTGCGTTTCCTTTTGAAATCACTCGGCGCTATAGTGAGATTGATATCGCAAAACCGCACCACATGCATCAATTCGTGTTTCACTATGTGAACGAGGAGACGACACAGGAGTTGCGCTACATCGTCCATAAAGTCGTCGATGAACCTGATGACATGGAAGATATTTCGTCATACGGAGACCAATATGTACTTGCGGACGGGACATCTGCTTTCTATGATGAGGCGGAATCGACGTCCCAAGGGTTATGGTGGATCAACAAAAATGGCTTTACTGCCCGAATCATCTACTACATCGATGGCAACTCCATCGAACTTGACGACGAGACCCGCTTACCGGTCCAACAACTGATCAACTTGGCCAACCAAACGTTATGACGTCAGCCTGCATCTCACCATTTGAGAGATGCAGGCTGTTTCTATTTTTCACAAGATATCTTGAAGTTCAGATTGACAGCACGCCCGGATTCATCCTATACTCATAAATGATAATGATTATCAATGTCGGCGTAAAACGTTGTCATACAGAAAAAGGGGACTAGGACATGAACAGCTACAAGAAAATGCTACATATGTTCATCATCATGTCTGCTTTCGTGCTCGTGCTCGCAGGATGCGGCTCGAACAATGAAGATGCAGCCACGACAGATGAATCTGCTGAAACGGCAGAAGGCTATCCAATCACCATCAAACACGCGTTAGGCGAGACGGTCATCGACAAGAAGCCGGAACGTGTCGCAACGGTCGGTTGGTCAAACCAAGACGTGGCGCTCGCGCTCGACGTCGTACCAGTCGGTTTCTCGGCTGCGAACTACGGTGTCCAAGACGACAGCGGCATGTTGCCGTGGACGGCTGACAAGTTGAAAGACCTCGGTGAAGAAAACCCGAACATCTACCAAGATACGGACGGTCTCGACTTCGAAGCGATCGCCGACTCACAGCCGGACGTCATTCTTGCTGCCTACTCAGGCATCACGCAAGAAGATTACGACACGTTGACAGAAATCGCACCGGTCGTCGCATACCAAGAGACGCCTTGGGTGTCATCATGGCAGGACACGGTTCGTTACGACTCAATGGCCATGGGCATGGAAGAAGAAGGCAAACAGTTGATTGAAGACACTGAGAAACTCATCGCCGACAAGGCAGCTGAAGTACCGGAGATGAAAGGGAAAAAAGCGGCATTCGTCGCGCTCAGCCCAGACGATCTCTCGAAGTTCTACATCTACACGACTGGTGACCCACGCGGTGCCTTCATCGAAGAGCTCGGCATGGAGTACCCTGAGAACATCACAAGCCAAATCAAAGATGAAAACAGCTTCTACCTCGAGCTCAGCTCAGAGAACGCTGACATCTTGAACGACGTCGACATCTTTGTCGCCTACGGGAACGAAGAGACGTTGAAAGCACTTCAAGCTGACCCGCTCTACAGCAAAGTGCCGGCCATCAAACGCGGTTCGGTCGTCATGATCGAAGATAACACGCCGCTCGCGGCTGCTGGGACACCATCACCACTCTCGATCGAATACACGATCGATGACTACGTGAAACTCGTGTCAGAAGCACTCGCGAAAGTCGAGTAATCAAATGAATATGCCGAAGAAGTTACACACGCCGAAACGGTTCGGGCTCCTCCTCGTAGGGTCGCTCGTCCTGCTCGTCGTCTGTATGCTCGCTTCGCTTGCTTTCGGCTCACGGACAGTCGGATGGGATGAACTGCTTGACGGTTTATTCCGTCCGGCTGTTCAGTCGTATGAAGCGGACATCGTCCGGCAGCGGGTCGTTCGGACGATGTTCAGTTTCATGTGCGGAGCGGCACTCGGTGTCTCGGGCGCATTGATGCAGTCGGTGACGCGCAATCCGATTGCCGACCCGAGCATTCTCGGGGTCAACACGGGAGCGGCGCTGTTCGTCGTCGTCGGGATTGCCTTCTTCAACATCTCGACCGCGAGCGACTATATTTGGTTCGCACTCGCCGGGGCGCTCTTGACGGCGGCGTTCGTGTTCGGGATCGGGTCGCTCGGGCGGGGCGGTTCGACGCCACTCAAACTCGTTTTGGCCGGCGCGGCGACGAGTGCGGCCTTGTCGTCACTCGTCATGGCCATCATGATTCCGCGCTCGAACGTCATGGACCAGTTCCGGTTCTGGCAAGTCGGTAGCGTCGGGGCCGGGACGATGGATTCGATCATGACGTTCCTGCCGTTCTTTATCGGCGGGATTGTCATCGCCATCTTGGCGGCACCATCCCTCAACATCTTGGCGCTCGGGGAAGAGCTCGCCACAGGTCTCGGTGTCCGCATCGGCACGTTGAAATTGATTGCCTCATTCGCCGGCGTGATCTTGTGTGGGGCGGCGACGGCACTGGCTGGACCAATCGGCTTTATCGGTCTCTTGGCGCCGCATCTCGTCCGCTTGGTCATCGGAGCGGATGAACGGTATATCATCCCGATGTCGGCACTCACCGGCGCGATTTTATTGACGTTCGCTGACGTGGCAGGACGGTTGCTCGGCAGTCCCGGTGAACTCGAAGTCGGGATTGTCACGGCGTTCGTCGGGGCCCCGATCTTGATCGCGTTGACGATGAAAGTGAAGGTGCGTGGCGTATGACGAACCAATCGATTCAACCCATCATCCATAACAGTCGCAAGCGCCGGCAACGGACCGTCTTCGTGACGCTCGTCTTGTTCGCGCTGGCCCTTACGTTGAGCGCGACGATGCTCATGCTCGGCAACACGATTTACCCGGTCGCAGACGTCATCCGTGTCTTGTTCGGGGAACAAGTACCGGGCGCCTCGTTCGCCGTCGGCACGATTCGTCTGCCGCGCATGCTCGCCGGCGTCTTCGCCGGACTTGCGTTTGGGATTGCCGGTACGGTGTTTCAGACGATGCTCCGTAACCCGCTCGCCAACCCGAACGTCATCGGCATCACGACCGGGTCGAGTGCGGCGGCCGTGTTCGGCATCGTCGTCTTACAGGCGAGCGATACGTTCGTCTCTATCATCTCAATCATCGGCGGGCTGTTGACCGTCCTCGCCATCTACTTCTTGTCGAAAGGCGCCGCCTTCTCAATCGGCCGGCTCGTCTTAGTCGGCATCGGGATTCAGGCGATGCTGACAGCAGTCATCAACTATTTGTTGCTCATCAGCCGCCAAAACGATGTCGGGACGGCGATGCGCTGGTTGAGCGGTAGCTTGAACGGGGTGAAGATGGAGACGCTCCCGCCGCTCATGATTGCGGTCGCGCTCTGCCTCCCGGTCATCCTCCGACTCAGCCGACAGCTCCAGATTTTAGAGCTCGGGGAGATGACGGCGACGTCGCTCGGTGTTAAGACGAACCAGACACGCGTCCTGCTCATCGTCGCCTCGGTGCTCATGCTCGCGCTCGCGACGGCGACGACCGGACCGATCGCGTTCGTCGCGTTCCTTGCGGGACCGATCGCGAAGCGGCTCGTCGGGGACGGGCGTTCGACAATCATTCCGGCGGCACTCGTCGGGGTCATCTTGGTGCTCGCGGCCGATCTCATCGGTCAGTTCGCCTTCACGGCCCGCTACCCGGTCGGTGTCATCACCGGCATGGTCGGGGCGCCGTATTTGATTTATCTCTTGATCCGGATGAACCGAAGAGGGGAACTATAAGCGACAGGAGCCTCGTCTGGTGGGACGAGGCTCCTGTTTATTGTTCATTTAGAGTTGAAGATTTCCAAAAACGTCGAGGCGACGTTCGACAGACGGCTCCCACTTTTCCAAATCAAATGGACGGAAGACGTGAGCGGGGGATGGAGCGGGACGAACACCAACTCGGTCCCTTGCGTGTTGATGATCCCGTCGAGACAGAGCGCGTGGCCGATGCCTTCCCGGACGAGGAGTGAGGCGTTATAGAGCAGGTTGTACGTCGCGACGACGTCGGCTTCACTCAAATCGACGCCGAGCCGGGCCGACAAATGCCGGTCGACGAGCGATTGCTCTGACAAGATGAGCGGCAAGTCGAGAAGATCCCCGGTCTCGATGGTACTCTTTTGTCCCACCTGACTGTCACGGCGCGTCAAGATGCCCCAACGGTCGACATGAGGGAGCTCGCGGGAGGCGTACGTGGCCAGAGTGATTGGTTCGATGACGACCCCGAAGTCGAGGATGCCTCGGTCCAACTTGTCGATGACGTCGTCTCCGTTGCCGCTATACAGGCGTAACTTGACGTCGGGATGAAGCTGTTTCATCTGTCGAAACGTCTCGATGACTGAGGTGAGCGTCTCCGTCTCGCCACCGCCGATATACAGTTCTCCGCTGACGGGTGTCGCCGTGTTCAAGTTGATCGAGATCTTATCGGCCAGACGGACCATCTCTTTGGCGTGTTCGGCCAAATAATAGCCTCGTTCCGTCAGCGTGACCCCGCCCTGGCTCCGCTCGAACAACGGTCCGCCGAGACTGTCCTCGAGTTGATGGATTTGCCGGGACAGCGCCGGTTGCGACAGCCGTAAATGTTCTGCCGCGCGCGTGATGTTCTTTTCGCTCGCGACGGCGAGGAAGTACCGTAGTTGTTGTAGCTCCATGTCATCCCTCCATGCGTTTTCGTTATGGTTCTTAATCAAATAGTAGCATTAGACATGACGATTGTCCGTTCCTATACTGGAGTCAATCAAAGGAGGAATGGATTATGACCATCAATAAAGTTGTCATCATCATGGGGGCGTCGAGCGGGATCGGCGAAGCGACGGCCCATCTATTGGCCGAACGGGGTGCGAAACTCGTGCTCGCCGCTCGTCGTCTCGACCGGTTGGAAGCCATCCAAGCGAAGCATCCCGAGGCCGATATCGTCATCCAGCAAGCCGATGTCACGGACTACGCAGCTGTTGAGGCGGTGGTGAAGACGGCACTCGACACGTTCGGGACAATCGATGTCTTGTTCAATAACGCTGGCATCATGCCGACCGCGCCCCTCGTCGACGGGCGCCGTGACGAATGGCAGGCCATGCTCGATGTGAACGTGACCGGGGTGTTGAACGGGATTGCCGCCGTGCTTCCAATCATGGAACGTCAACAGTCGGGTCATATCATCGCGACGGATTCGGTGGCCGGCCACGTTGTCTATCCGGAGTCAGCAGTCTACTGCGGGACGAAGTTTGCGGTCCGCGCCATCATGGAAGGCTTGCGCCAAGAACAGCGGGAGAACAACGTCAAATCGACGATCATCTCACCGGGAGCCGTCCAGACCGAACTGTACAACACGATCAGTGACAAACAAGCCGCCCAGGCGCTCCATGAGGCGCAAACCGAGTGGGGATTGACGAGCGAGGACGTGGCTGAAGCGGTCGTCTACGCCATCGACACACCGGACCGGGTCTCTGTCAGCAACCTCATCATCCGTCCGACGAAACAACAGGTGTGATGATGGGTAGCGGATTGAGAGAACGCGTGTCTGGCCGAACGATCACTGCGGGAGAAGCCGTCTTTAAAGAGATTCATCACATTCAACGAGCCATCGAGCCGACACTCATGCGCCTGAATTATCAGTACTTGCCGAAAGACGAGTTCCAGCGGACGCTCTCGGAGCTGCTCGGGCAAGACGTCGCGGACTCGGTCACGGTGCTGCCACCGTTCTATACCGATTTCGGGAAACACATCACGCTCGGGACAGACATCTTCATCAACCGCGGTGTCATGTTCACCGATCTCGGCGGAATCGACATCGAGGACCACGTCTTGATCGGCCCGTTCGCCAAGTTGCTGACGGTCAACCATCCGACCGACCCGACCGAACGGCGCGGCTTGATCACGAAGCCGATTCGCGTGAAACGGAACGCCTGGATCGGGGCCGGGGCGACGATTTTGCCCGGTGTCACCATCGGCGAGAACGCCATCGTCGCAGCTGACGCGACGGTGACGAAAGACGTCCCGGACAATGTGACGGTCGCCGGGACACCGGCCCGTGTCGTTCAGACGTCATGAACGTCATCCGGCTCGGATTAGTCGCTTCCATGTTGTTTCTCGCTGGGTGTGGGGACGACACGGTGAGGAAGCCGGAGAATCAGGAAGGAGTGACGTCACAAGTGGAAGAACTAAACGTCTCAATACGTTTCGAAACCAACCCGACAGCCGAAGCGCTCCAAGCCCGTCTGCCGCTCACGTTGTCGATGCAGGACTTGCATCAGAACGAGAAGTATTTCTATTTTAATGAACCGTTCCCGACGAACCCGGAACGTGTCGGCTCGATTCGGGCCGGGGATGTCATGCTGTATGGCGATGACTGTCTCGTCTTGTTTTATAAAGACGTCGAGACGAGCTATGCGTACACGCGCATCGGTCGGGTCGAGGATTTCGCAACGCTTGAACCGCTACTCGGGAGCGGGACGGTCGAGCTGACGTTTCAAAACTGATAAAAGATTGTGACCGCTTTCAAAAATTCATTGACTTCTCTATCGCATGAGGTGTATGCTAAAAATCCTGCCCAAAAAGAGAGGCCGGGAACTGGCATCAGTTCATTTCGAGTCAGAGAGGACCATGATCCCATGAACCAACAACAATTAGTCGAGCGTGCCCGCCAAGTGAAAGAGAACGCCTACTCGCCGTATTCAAACTTCCGCGTCGGAGCAGC
This sequence comes from Exiguobacterium sp. E4787, assembly GCF_018618375.1. Taxonomy (NCBI): domain Bacteria; kingdom Bacillati; phylum Bacillota; class Bacilli; order Caryophanales; genus Exiguobacterium; species Exiguobacterium sp. E4787. Next base: position 133,280 of record NZ_JACSLY010000007.1, read on the forward strand.
GCTTCTCATGAAGGACGGTACGGTCATCGACGGCGTCAACGTCGAGAACGTCTCGTTCGGTGCGACGAACTGTGCCGAGCGTACGGCCATCTTCACAGCGGTCGCGCAAGGTTATAAAAAAGGCGATTTCGAAGCCGTCGCGGTGTCAGGCGACACGGTCGACTTCTTGCCGCCATGCAGCATCTGCCGCCAAGTGCTCGTCGAGTTCGGCGACCCGGACTTCAAAGTGTTGCTCACGAACGGCAATGCCGACGTGAAAGAAGTGACGCTTGAAGAACTCGTCCCGCTCGCGTTCACAGAACTTGAGATGTGATACAAAAGGCTGAGCCCGCGGGCTCAGCCTTTTGTTTACCGGTGTGGCTTCCATTTATTGAAGAAGTTGTGCGGATTTTTGATACCTTGCAACGTCCTGAACTCATAGCCGCGTTTTTTCGCTTTCGCGTTGCGGATGATATAGTCGAGCGCGGTCGGGGTGATGGAGTGGTCGTGGGTCAAGATGATTGAGGCGATTCTCGCTTTGTAGTTCGCATCAAGCCGGGCGAACACTTGGTTTTGGACGCGGCGATTGTCTGACTTATACCGGTAGTCGAGACTGTCGATGTTCCAGTCCCACATTTGAAAGCCCGCTTTCGTCATCGCGCGCCGATGCGCCAACGTCATGTACGGATCGCTGCCGTATGGGGTGCGGACGATGTTTGACTTGACGCCTGTCACTTTGAAGACGAGCCTTTGGACGTCCTGCATCTCACGCACGGCCGTCGTCGGTGTCCGGTAAAATTTGTGCCGGTCGTGCGTCATCCCGTGAAGCGCGATGAGGTGACCTTCGGCGACGATTCGTCTGAGCATTTTCTCGTTGCCTTTGATGTTATTGCCGAGAATGAAAAACGTGGCTTTGACCTTATGCTTCTTCAACACGTCGAGCAATGCGCCGGTTTGACGGTGCGGCCCGTCGTCAAACGTCAAATAGATGAGGCTACGGTCGTTGTACGCTTTCGGTGTCGTGGCCTCTGCGTGTGACAAGGGACTGATCAAGAGAATGGCCAACACGAACAAAATCAAACGTTTTCTCATCATCATACACACCTTCCTGATGCAAATCGTTGGTGATTGACGGTGCCGGCATGATTGACGTTAGTCTTTACCCGATTCAAGATTACGAAACTACACATACGGACGACAAATATTTGGTTCATTCCGAGACACGAACAAGCCCTTCAATCGTGTGATTGAAGGGCTAATTTTCATTTCTGAACAGCTGAATGCATCGTCTCGTTAACCTAATAGGGGAGGTGGAGAAATCATTCATTCGGTTCCCACGGATTGAAAAAGTTATACGCGGGATGCACGCCTTCTAGCGTCCGAAACTCATAGTCGCGTTCTTTCGCATAGCGGATAATCGTATCGAGCGCTTGCGGTGTCATCGAGTGATCGTGTGCCAAGATGATCGAGGCGATATTCATTTCATAGTTCGCCTCGAGCCGATTGAACACACGTTGCTCGATTGGCGCGTTGTCTTTCTTATAGATGTGATCGAGACTGCCGACGTTCCAGTCCCAAATCTCGAAACCGGCCTCGTCCATCGCTTTCCAGTGCGCAGGCGTCATCCCGGCGTCACTACCATAAATCGTGCGGGCCATGTTTGTATGAATCCCCGTCATTTCGTAGATGAGGCGTTGCACGTCCTTCATTTGACGCACGGCCGTCATCGGCGACTCATAAAACTCCTCACGCACATGTGTCATCCCATGCAAGGCGATGAGATGGCCTTCGGCGACGATGCGTCGGATGAGGTGCTCATTCCCCTCGATATTCTTCCCGAGGATGAAGAAGGTGGCCTTCACCCGATGCTTCTTCAAGACGTCGAGCAGCGCTCCGGTCTTTCGGTTCGGCCCGTCATCGAGTGTCAAATAGATGAGGCTGCGGTCGTTATAGGCTTTCGGTTTCGGAATCGCCGCCTGTGACAGGGAGCTGATTAACAAAAAAATAGACATGAGCAAAATGACACGTTTCTTCATCCTATCAAAACTCCCTCGAGGCAACAAAACAGGTGACATGATATCGGTATGAAGCATAGATTACCATAAAAAGGAGTCAAAGATGAAGCGAAAAAATGCCCCTGAAATTGAAAATCAGGGACGGGGATGTGAATCGATTCATTTCGCTACATCAAGTGCATAAATCTGTTCGTCGTCCTCAGTCACAAGGTACTCAAAGTTCAACTTTTTTAAGAGGGCGATTGACGCCTCATTCGTTGCAAGTGCACAGGCTTTGATTGTCTCGGCCCCTTGGTCGGACAAATGACGAATCAATCCGGATGCGACCTCGGACGCATAGCCTTGGCGCGCGTGTCGGGGTGAAATCGTATAGCCGATCCAATACGTCGTCCCGTCTTGTTGCACATACAAATCGCCAATCAATTCATTCGTTTCCTGATTGATGATGGCGAGTTGCATGCCTTGAGTAATGGAAGGGTTGCCGAATAAAGAGCGTTCATATTCTTCGTAAGTCAATCCTTTGAAGGATTGGTGTTGCATCCATTCCAAGTCGTTGCGATATGTCATGAACGGTTCGATGTCATGTTGCTCGAACGGTCGGATGAGGCAGCGGGTTGTCATTAGTTTCACTAGATATTTTACCTCCTGTTAAGCGTATATTAAGTTTACACAGGATGCCGAGGAGAAGGTAGGGTGCTCCGATCGACGACTCCTGATTAAAACAAAAAATCCTTTGTTTGACAGGGATGACTTTTGGCTGATGCGCTTGGCTCGTCTTGGTCATATCAAACTGTACTCACGGTCCGCACGTCCGCAATAACTACAAGGTGAGCGGGGACGGCTGTTACGTCTTGGAGTGCCGATTCCCGTCGAACCAAGAACTGAACGCCTTTTTGGACGGGCTCAGCAAGTTCGTCAATTATAAGTTGTCGCTCGTCATTAACTGACGAAGGACCTGTGAATCGCTGTGATTCACAGGTCCTTTTTAATGTCTTCGTCCGGCGCGGATGATGAAGCGATATTCTTCACTCTTGAAATACGTTTCTGTGAACTCAAACCGACTGCCATCCATAAGAAACGAATAGAGTTCGACTTTGAGTACGGGCGTTCGTTCACTCACTCCGAGCATCTCGGCAATCTCTTTTGTCGGGAGCACCGGGATGAACTCTTGGACGCTGTCCGCAATCTTGAACTGTTTGACGTCTTCGATATAGGCGTACTTCGATTGCGACATCACTTCGTACGTCAAGTCGGGGAACAGCTTTAGCGGCAAGTATGTGTCCTCGACGATGAGCGGTTCGCCGTCTGCGAATCGTTGGCGCCTCACGTAGAAGACGAGCTCGCCATCTTCGAGTTCGAGTGCCTCTCGCACTTTCTCACTCGGTGGCTGCAACGTGAAGGTGAGTACTTTGTTCGTCACTTCTTTCCCTTCTCGTTTCATGTCTTCCGTGAAGCTTTTTAATTCGTACATGTTGTGTTCAATCTTTTCAGACTGGACGTATGTGCCGCTGCCCTGTCGTTTCCATAAGAGACCTTCCTCTTGGAGCAATTTGACCGCCTGCCGGACAGTCACTCGACTGACGCTGAACTCTTCGACGAGTTGAGCCTCGGTCGGAATCGCCTCACCGGGCGCCCACGTGCCGGACTCGATAAACGTGCGCATTTTGTGGGCGACTTGTTGGTAGAGCGGTGATTTTGCTTTCATGACTGACCCTCCGATTTCGACCTGAATTCATACTTCTAGTATACACAAAGCAAAACGTTTTCAAAAATATTGTTGACGTTTAAAATAATATGTATTAAATTTGTATTGTAATCAATAAAATATGTATTCGAAAGGGGAACGCACACATGAAACAAGGACAACGCCTCGTCGTCGTCGGTGGCGGCAGCACGTACACAATCGGTATGATTATGAGCTTGATCGAAGAGAAGGCTCACTTCCCACTACGTTCAATCACGTTTTACGATACGGATGGTGAGCGCCAGGAGCGTGTCGCCAAAGCGACTGAAATCATCTTGCGTGAGCATTACCCAGAGCTCGAGCTGTTCGAGTATACGACGGACAAAGAATACGCCTTACGCGACAAGGACTTCTTCTTCGTTCAAATTCGAACGGGCGGCCTGGAGATGCGCGAGAAAGATGAACAGATTCCGCTCCGTCACGGCGTGGTTGGACAAGAGACGTGTGGACCGGGTGGGATGTCGTACGGGATGCGGTCGATTGGGGACATGATTGATCTCGTCGCAGACATCCGCCAAGGCTCACCGGACGGTTGGATCTTAAATTATACGAACCCGGCCGCAATCGTCGCCGAGGCGTTGAAGCGTGCCTACCCGAATGACAAAAAGATTTTAAATATCTGTGACATGCCGGCCGCAATCATGGTGAGCTACGCGAAGATTCTTGGCAAAGAGATTTGGGATCTCGTGCCGGAATACTTCGGCCTCAACCACTTCGGTTGGTTCACAGGCATCTATGACAAAGAAGGCAACGAATTGACGGAAGACATCAAGCGCGCCATCTTAGAGGACGGGTTTATCCCAGAAGACTCAGAGATCGCAAACGACCCATCTTGGATCAAGACGTTCAAGCAAGTCGAGAAGATGCTCACCGACTTCCCGGAATACTTGCCGAACACGTACCTTCAGTATTATTTGTATCCGTCCGACATGGCGGAGAAGGAAGACGTGGAGAACACGCGGGCCCGTCAAGTCATCAACGGCCGCCAACAACGTGTCTTCTCGACGTGCGATCAAATCATCGCTGACGACTCGCTCGAGAACGTGCATCTTGAAGTCGACATCCACGGTTGCTACATGATTCGCGTCGCAGCGTCACTCGCTTACAACAATGGCGATATCTTCATCGTCATGGTGAAAAACGACGGCATCATCGCTAACTTGCCGGATGATGCGATGGTCGAAGTGCCGGCGATGCTCACGAACCGTGGACCGAAGCCGTTCGCTGTCGGACACATTCCTCGCTTCTATAAAGGGATGATTGAAGGACAGCTCGCCTACGAACAGCTCGTCGTCGATGCCTATTTCGAGAACAGCTATGAAAAGGCACTCCAGGCACTCACGCTCAACCGGACCGTCGTCGATGCGCCGGTCGCCCGTCAAATCCTTGACGATTTGATTAACGAGAACGAGAACTATTGGCCGGCCCTCAAATAACGGGAGACGGTCGCACGCTAAAGACGAAGGGGAGTTATTCCCCTTTGTTCGTTTTGTGAATTGATAACGCTTACACATGAGTAGTGAATCAAATGAGTCAATGGTTCGGGGTATTTCAAAAATTCGGGAAGGCGCTCATGGTGCCAGTCGCGCTCTTGCCGGCGGCCGGTATTTTACTTGGTCTCGGCGCGGCGCTAACAGGTCCGCTTGCAGAGAGTTGGACGTTTTTACAGAACGGGACGGTCGAAGCGATCAGTGCCGGGATGCTTCAAATCGGGTTGAGTATCTTCGCCAACCTGCCAATCATCTTTGCGATTGGCGTCGCGGTTGGTCTGTCCGACGGGTCGGGAATTGCGGCACTTGCCGCACTCGTCGGCTACGTCATCATGAACACGACGATCTCGATTGCCCTTGGGATCACACCGGAAATGGCGGCTGAGAGCGGGGAGTACGGCATGTTGCTCGGTATCCCGTCACTTGAGACGGGTGTGCTCGGTGGGATCGCGGTCGGCTTGCTTGCGGTCTGGGTGTATAAAAAATTCCACACGTTCAACCCGCCAGAGATGCTCGGCTTTTTCGCCGGAGATCGTTCGGTCGGTATCGTCATGGTATTCTTCTCCATCTTGCTCGGTTTCTTTATGATGCTCATTTGGCCGCCGATTCAGACCGGCCTCACGGCGATAGCGAACGTCATCGCGAGTGATGCGACGAATCCGGCTTACGTCGGGTTATACGGAATGCTCGAACGGTTATTGATTCCGACCGGATTACATCACATCTGGTACGCACCGTTCTTATGGACGTCACTTGGCGGCACGGCGACGGTTGGCGGTTCGATTGTGAGCGGGGACCAATATATTTTCCTCGCGCAAATCGCAGAAGGTGTCGACGTGACGGCCGGACGCTTTATGGCCGGCAAGTTCCCGATCATCATGTTCGGTCTTCTTGGAGCGGCGTTCGCCATGTACCGTCAGGCCGACCCGGACAAGCGTCCCGTCGTGCGTGGCCTCTTGCTCGCAGCGGCAGGGACGGCGTTCTTGACCGGGATCACCGAACCGATCGAGTTCACGTTCTTATTCATTGCACCACTTCTTTACGTCGTGCATAGTGTGTTGACAGGGGTGTCGTTTGCGCTCATGTACGCTCTTGACGCCCATATCGGCTGGGCCGGTGGCTCGGGATTGATTGACTATGTCTTGGTGAATGTGTTGCCAGGGACGCCGCGCTGGTGGATGAACCTCGTCGTTGGGGCCGGATTCTTCTTCGTCTATTACGGCATCTTCACGTTCGCGATTAAAAAATGGAACTTGGCGACGCCGGGCCGAGGGGGACAAGAGACGAAACTGTTTACCCGCAAAGACTACAATGAAAAGAAATCAGGAAAGACATCAATCCAAACGACGGCACTTGCCATTCAAGAGGCGCTCGGTGGCCGTGACAACATCATCGATATCGATGCCTGTTTCACACGTCTTCGTGTCGAATTGAAAGATGTGTCCCAAATCGATGAGGACGAGTTGAAGGCACTCGGGGCAGCCGGGGTCGTGAAAGTGAAAAATAACATCCAGGCCATCTTTGGAGGACGCTCGGATTTGTACAAGAATGAGTTGCTCAAACTGCATAAAGAGATGGACCAAGCGAATTGAAAAAAGAGCTCAACCGATTTACGGTTGGGCTCTTTGTCCGAGATAAAAAGGTTAGTTCGTAACCGACGAGGCACGATAAAATTGAGCGCCTTTGATGAGTATCGATGCGACGAGACCGATGGCGAGCGGCAGTGTGATGACGCCAATCCCTTGCTCGGTGAAGATCATGTTGCCTTCCTCATAATAGCCTTTCAAGTAGAACAGCCCTGAACCGATCGTCTCGTTCAGTTCGAGCGTCGAGACGTTAAGGTACACCATGATAGCGAACAATGAGATGACACTGATTGAGACAAATAATTTTGAAAACGATAGCTTGGTCATGCGAACGCTCCTTTACATGTAGCAATATGGACTCATATTACCATATAAAGACAATTCTTACATGAGGACAAAGCATCGATTTGATTAACGATACCGGTTCCATAACCGCTCCGCCTGCTCTCGCATCATCTCCCGCAGTTCAGTCGGCTCGACGACCTCGACTTCCGCCCCGGCCGCGAGCAATTGCCGCGACAAGAACGAAAGCTCTGCTTCCGGCACGTCCCACTCATTCTTTTCAGCGATATCGGGTAATACGTCTTCAAGCAGACGGCGGCCGAGCGGGGTGATGTTGAGCCGGACGGTCCCGCCGCTTCGGTCGTCACTCGCCTCGAGCAGCGTCGCCAAATCGTCCGCTTCGAACGTCTCATCGAGCAGGCGCAGCGCTTCAATCCGGTCAATCCGATATTGGCGTAGCCCGTATTCCGAGAGACCATACACATACCATTTCGAATCGAGGAGCGCCATCCCGACCGGGGCGACGGTGAACGTGCGGCTGCCTTTCGTCGTCGCGTACGTCACCTCAATGTTGCGTCGTTGCTCGACCGCTTGAAACACGTCTTTCGTGAACGGCGCCGGTGGGACGGTCTTATTCCCGAGCCAGAGGATGTTGTTTTCGAGCCGGGCGATTTTCGTCTCGAGGTCGTGCGGCAATTCGTTCACGTACCAATCGGACAGTGTATCCCGCATGTCACCGAACAGCACGTCTGGAATCTGTTCCATCCATTTGAGGGTGAGGTAGAGCGCGACCGCTTCCTGTTCTCGGAGCTGGAGCGGTGGCAAGAGCCGATTCGGCAACATCTCATAACCGCCACCCGTGCCGGGGACGCTCCAAATCGGATAGCCGAGTTCTTCGAGCGTCAACATGTCGCGCTGAATCGTCCGAACCGAGGCACCTGTCTCAAGAGCGAGTTCATCCGCCGTGAACCGGCGCCCGCGATTCAACAATCGAATCAAGTGCAGATGTCGCTTTTTCATCTTATCCATTCCCGTCATGTTTTGTCGTGTTTATCATGTAAGCTGAATGTATCACGAATCAAGGAGGAATTCATCATGGCAAAAGTCGTCTTATATATCGCGACAAGTTTGGATGGAAAGATTGCGCGCACGAACGACCAACTCGATTGGTTGTTCGCGGTCGAGGGGGAAGGGGACAACGGCTACGCGGACTTTTTCAAGACGGTCGGCGCGGTCATCATGGGACGGAAGACATACGAGGAAGTGCTCCGGCTCGAGGACAATCATTATCCGTACGCGAACATCCCGAACTATATTTTGACACGTAACCCGAACCGTGAAGCCGAGCACGTCACATTCACGGACGAGCCAATCGAACAGCTTATCGGACGGTTGAAGCAAGACATCGACGGAGATATTTGGATCGTCGGAGGAGGCGAAATCATCAAGGAAGCGATGGCGCACGACTTGATTGACAGCTATGAGATCGCCATCGCCCCGGTCGTATTAGGAGAGGGGATTCCGCTCTTCCCGGAAGGTACGAAAGAGACGAAGTTGAAACTGACGAGCCAACGCGCGTCGGGACAGTTCGTCATGGTGACGTACGAGAGATAAACGAAAAGCCGAGTTCGCGATGAACTCGGCCTTTTCCTATACATACTTCCGCTGGAACGCGGCAATCGCTTCATACTCTTCCGCGAGATGACGAGAGAGCCGGATATAAATCGGCAGCAGCTCCCGGTAAATCGTGGTCGCTTCATGATTTGGCGCATGTTCATGCGTCACTTGCGGCACGGCCGTGAAGTCGTCGATATCCCCGAACGCATACTCCCCGAGCATGACCGCACCTAAACACGAGCTCTCGTGGCTCTCCGGCACGACGACCGGCGTATCGAAAATGTCGGCCATCATCTGGCGCCACAAACTCGACTGGGCGAACCCGCCGGTCGCGTGAATCCGGTTCGGCGCGCCCGTCAACTCGTCGAGCGCCAACATGACCGTATACAAGTTGAAGATGACGCCTTCGAGTACTGCGCGGATGAAGTGCTCGCGCTTATGGTGGATACTCAACCCGAAGAACGAACCGCGTGCGTTCGAGTCCCAGAGCGGGGCCCGTTCACCCATCAAATACGGGTGGAACAATAGCCCGTCTGAGCCCGGCTTGACCGTCTCGGCGATGCGCGTCAACACGTCATACGCGTCCATCCCGAGCCGTTTCGCCGTCTCGACCTCGCTCGCCGCGAACTCGTCGCGGAGCCAGCGGAGGATGATGCCGCCGTTATTGACCGGTCCACCGATGACCCAATGTTTGTCGGTCAAGGCGTAACAGAAGATACGTCCTTTCGGGTCCTCGACCGGTTCCCGGACGACCGTGCGGATGGCACCGCTCGTCCCGATCGTGACGGCGACGACGCCTTGTTCGAACGCTCCAACCCCGAGGTTGGATAACACACCGTCACTCGCCCCAATGACGAGCGGGAAGTCCCAGCCAAGCGTTTCAACAACATCCGATTTAAGCGTTAAAATTTCGGTCGTCGGCACGAGCTCGGACAGTTGCTCGGGCGTGACTCCGGCGACGTCGAGCGCCTCCGGATCCCAGTCGCATTCTTTCAAATTGAACAGGCCCGTCGCCGAAGCGATCGAGTGGTCGATGACGAAGCGCCCGGTCAGGCGGTAGAAGACGTACTCTTTGATGGAAACGAATTTCACTGCCCGAGCGAACACGTCCGGATGCTCGGCTTTCAGCCAACGCAGCTTCGACAGCGGCGCCATCGGATGGACAGGTGTGCCAGTGCGCATATGGAGCGCACTCGCATTGAAGTCGCGTTTGATTTCTTGCGTATACGGGTTGGCCCGGCTGTCGGCCCACGTGATGCTGTGGGTGAGCGGGCGACCTGACGCATCGAGCGCAATCAGGCTGTGCATCGCCGAGCTAAAGGATGCGAAGCGGACCGGACCGTCGGCTTTGGCGCGGACGGCGGAAATCGCCTCGAGCACGGCCCCGTAGATGACGACCGGGTCTTGCTCGGCCGTCTCCGTGTTCGGGGTGAGAAGCGGGTACAACACGTTATGTACCGCGAGTTGTTGCTGGTTATGGAATAGGACGGCTTTCGTACTCGTCGTCCCGATATCGACGCCAATCGTGTACACACACATCACTTCCTAACTTAAATGATAAACAAGCTGATCAAGAAGACGACCGCGAAGCCGGTCAATCCGATAATCGTTTCCATGACGGTCCACGACTTGAGCGTGTCTTTCACGTCGAGCCCGAAGTAGCGGTTGACGAGCCAGAAACCTGAGTCGTTGACATGCGAGAGTACCGTCGCACCCGAGGCGATCGAGATAACGATGAGGCCGAGCGCGGCACCGGTGATATTTTGAAGTTCGAGAAGCGGCGTGATGAGTCCTGCCGCCGTGACCATCGAGACGGTCGCCGAACCTTGGGCGACACGGACGACGGCTGCAATCAAGAAGGCGAGCACAATCGCCGGGAGTGCTGAACCGGCCATCATTTCTCCGAGCACGTCACCGACACCTGAGTCGATCAATACTTGTTTGAACACACCACCGGCACCAGTGACAAGGATGATAATCCCGGCCGGTTCGAGCGCTTTCGTCGCAATCTCTTGCACCTCGTCACGCGTATAGCCGCGGCGTGTGCCGAGGAAGATGAAAGTGAACAGCGTCGCGAGCGTCAAGGCGACGAACGGGTGACCCATGAACGTGAAGAACGTGCGGATGCCGTTGCCTTCTTCAAGCAAGACGGCGGACAACGTGTTGGCGAGAATCAACACGAGCGGAATCGAGATGAGCGAGACGATCATCTTGAAGCTCGGCAGTTCTTTCGACGTATCAATCTCTTCGAACTCCATATAGTCCGGGATAGTGACGTGAATTTTCTTGGCGATATACTTCGCGAAGATCGGACCGGCGAGAATCGTTGCCGGAATCCCTGCGATGACCCCGAACAAGATGACCCATCCGAGCTCGGCCCCAATCAAGTTGGCAACGGCAATCGGACCCGGCGTCGGCGGGATGAAGCTGTGCGTGACGGCGAGACCCGCGAGGAGCGGAATCCCGTAGTACAAGAGCGAGCGGCCCGTCTTTTTGGCGAGGCCATAAACGATTGGAACGAGAATGATGAAGCCGACATCGAAGAAGACCGGGACGGCGACGATAAAGCCGGTGAGGGCGAGCGCCCATTGCGCCTTGTCCTCTCCAAACTTATTGACGAGCGTCTGGGCGAGGCGTTCCGCTCCACCCGATACTTCTAACATCTTCCCGAACATGGCCCCGAGACCGACGACGACGGCGACGAAGCCGAGCGTGCCGCCCATCCCGTTCTGGATTGAGGCGATGACGTCCCCGAGCGGCATACCGGCCGCGACCCCGACGAGTAAACTGACGAGGAGAAGTGAGACGAAGGCATGGAGCTTCGTCCGCATGACTAAAAATAAGAGCAAGAAAATCCCTGCGACTGCGATTAAAATGAGTGTCGAACCCGACATATGTATTTCCCCCTTTACCGTATGTGTAACCGTTTACAAATATTTACAAAGGAAAAGGCCACCCCTGACCTTTTCCTTGCCGTTATTTCTTGACGACCGCGTGGCCCCCGAACTCGTTGCGGAGCGCGGCGACGACTTTCCCTGAGAACGTATCGTCTTCGAGCGAGCGATAGCGCATCATGAGTGACATGGCGATGACCGGGGCCGCTGCCTGTAGCTCGAGCGCCGTCTCGACCGTCCATTTTCCTTCCCCTGAGGAATGCATGACGCCACGGATGTCGTCGAGCTTCGCGTCTTTCGAGAACGCGTTCTCGGTCAACTCCATCAACCATGAGCGGACGACCGAGCCGTGGTTCCAGACGCGGGCGACCTGTTCGTAATCGTAATCGAACGGGCTCTTCTCCAAAATGTCGAAACCTTCAGCAATCGCCTGCATCATGCCGTATTCGATGCCGTTGTGAATCATCTTCAAGAAGTGGCCGCTGCCGGCAGGTCCCGTATACAAGTAGCCGTTCTCGACCGAGAGGTCTTTGAAAATCGGCTCGATCGTCGGCCACGCATCGGCGTCACCACCGACCATCGTGCAGGCGCCGTTGCGGGCACCTTCCGTGCCGCCGCTCGTCCCGCAGTCGAAGAAGGCGATGCCTTTGGCGCTGAACTGTTCGGCGCGAGCGACCGACAGCTTGTAGTTCGAGTTGCCGCCGTCGATGACGATGTCACCCGGTTCGAGTTTTTCAAGCAGTTCTGCCAGTACGGCCTCAGTGATGTCACCGGCCGGCACCATCGCCCAGACGACGCGTGGTGTCTCGAGATTAGCAATGACGTCCTCGAGCGTCGGCACGATTTCAAACTTCGCTGTCGCCTCGACGTTCCCGGCGTCCGTCCCGACGACGTTGTGACCATGGTCGCTCAAGTTGAGCGCCAAGTTGTATCCCATCTTGCCTAATCCAATCAAACCGATTTGCATATCGTCACCTCTAAATCGAATTTTTTTCCATCTCTCCACTATAATATCAAATTAAATTCGATTTACAAGTCGAATGACGGAATTTTTTTCGAAGAACACAAAAAAGCGTCCCTACCTAACGAGTAGGCGGGACGAGAATCAGACACTTTTCTTATACGGATACAGGAATGAGTCGAGCTCTTCGGCCGGCATCGGCTTGTTGTAATAGTAGCCTTGCGCCTGGTTGCAATCCTCGGCCTTGAGGAAGGCGACTTGCGCTTTCGTCTCGACACCTTCAGCGATTACGTTCAACCCGAGCTCGTGTGCCATCCGAATGATCGTCTTGACGAGGGCGGCGTCCTTCGTGTCGGTCTCGATATTTTTTGTGAAGTGTTGGTCGATTTTCAACGTATCGATCGGGAACAGCTTCAAATAACTGAGCGACGAGTAGCCGGTGCCGAAATCGTCGATTGACAAGTGGACGCCGAGGGAGACGAGTTCCTCCATCGTCTCGATCGCACTTTGCGCGCTCTGGATGACGGTCTCTGTCAACTCGAGCTCGAGATATTCCGGTGCGAGCCCGGACGCCTCGAGCGCCTGGCTGACGATGTCCGGCAAATCTTTTTGCGCGAACTGGAGTGCCGAGATGTTGACGGCGACGCGGAACGGTTCGAAGCCGGCATCCTGCCACGCCTTGTTCTGCCGGCACGCCTCGTTCAAGACGTACTCGCCGAGACGATGAATGCTGCCGGTCTCCTCGGCGATTGGGATGAACTCGGCCGGGGAAATCATACCGAGCTCGGGGTGCGTCCAACGCACGAGCGCTTCGACACCGATGAGCACCTCGGTCTCGAGATGCACTTGCGGCTGATAATGAATCGTGAACTCGCCGCGGCCGATGCCTTTCCGGAGCGCCATCGCGAGCTGTGATTTGCGGGCGACGGACTCGTTCATCTCGGTCGTGAAGAATTGGAAGCCGTTCTTGCCGTCCTCTTTCGCCCGATACATGGCGATGTCGGCGTTTTTCAACAAGTCATCGGCCGTCCGCCCGTCGGACGGGTAGAGACTGATCCCAATCGACAGACTCGTGAACACGTCCTCACCCTCGAGCAGGAACGGTTGGTTCAACGCGTTCGTGATCTGTTGGGCACGGTGGGCGGCAAGGTTACTGCCAGTGTTCGGCGACAGGATGACGAATTCATCCCCGCCGAGACGGGCGAGCGTGTCGCTCTTATTGATCATCGTCAACAGCCGGTCGGTCACTTGGCGCAAGAAGACGTCACCTGACGAGTGGCCGAACCGGTCATTGATGACTTTGAAGTTATCGAGGTCAATGTAAAACAAGGAGAATGTCGACTCGCTGCCTTGCGCGAGCAAGGCGTCGAGCCGGTCGTTGAACAGGCGGCGGTTCGGAAGGCCGGTCAACGTGTCCAAATAGACGAGGTCGTTGATTTGTTCCTCGATTTGTTTCCGTTCACTGATATCGCGGATGATACTGCTGAAGAAGAGACCCTTCTCCGTCTCCCACGTGCCGAGTGACATCTCGAACGGGAACTCGGTGCCGTCTTTACGCAGTCCGACGAGCTCGACCGTGCGGCCGATGACGTTCGCCTCACGGGTCTGACGATAGCGTTTCATGCCTTGTTCGTGTGCGACTTTGAAGCGCTCGGGCATGATGAGCGTGATTGATTCCCCGAGCACCTCGCTTGCGGCATATCCGAACAGTCGCTCGGCCCCGTGGTTCCATTGCACGATGCGGCGTTTGTCGTCCGCGACGATGATGGCATCATTCGCCGACTCGATGACGGACTGGAACTTCGTTTCGAGTTCGATGGACTGACGCTCGAGCTACTTCTCATTGCGAAGCGAGATCAGCATGAGCACGAACAACGTCGTGACACTGCCGCCAATCCAAACGGCGAGGAGCGTGCTGTCCATTGAGAAGCCGGTCAAGGGTTGTGGTGTCGCGAGTGGCGTAAATTCGGCCGCACCCATGCCGATATAGTGCATCCCCGAGACGGCGAGCCCGATCAAGAGCGAGCAGACGAGTCTCCGCCAATGGAACCGTGACACGTCCGGGAGTGAGAACAAGAGATACAGTCCGACGAGCGAGGCAATGAACGCGACGACGGCCGATAACAGCCACATGACCGGGTCGTACGTCAATACAGCGTTCATCTGCATCGCTTCCATGCCGACGTAATGCATCGACACGATGCCGATGCTGATGAAGACGGCGCTGATGACGAGATCGCGCGGTCGCGCCGTCTGTCGGCTGACGATATAGAAGGCGAACCCGGACGAGATGATGGCTGGAATGATCGAGGCGATGACGATACCGATATGGTAGGATACGTCGGCCTCTAAATGGAATGCCAACATCCCGATGAAATGCATCGCCCAAATGCCGAGCCCGAGACTGAGGGCTCCGGCGCTCACCCAACGGATGCGCGAGACTCGTTCGGCATATTTGAGCCGACTGCTAATATCGAGCGAGACGAAGGCCGAGAAGACGGCGACGGCGATGGATAACAAGACGAGGGGAAGACTGTATGTACTATGGAGATGGTGTTCGATGGGGACCAAACCTTTCTTTAATAATATCGGGACAAATGGACGAAAACGGACAGTTTCTCAAAAATGAGCTTTCCTAGCATAGCATATTTGTCTTGACGTGAAGGGAATTTTTTCCACGGCGGGTCAATAATTTGGCACATTGAATTTTGCTAGACAGAGACAATAGATATTTTGGATTTTTTTGTATAAAAGGTGAAATGGGACTTTCGGTTTTACAATGGAACTATATAACTAGAAGAGAGTGGGCGCAAACTATGAAGAAGGTAAATTATTTACTCCTTATTTTTGTTCTCTTGTGTTCAATGTGGGGGCAGCAACGTGTTGAGGCACAATCAGACATCCAACTCATTTATTCGGTGGAGGATTTTAATAAAATACCGAATCAACTGAACGGGCATTATCGACTAATGAAGGACTTGGATTTTAAGGGTGCAGAACAGTTGCCGATTGGAACGAAAGACAAACCATTTATCGGTATTTTTGATGGGAATGGCTTCTCTGTTTCAAATTATCAATTGGAACATAATGAGTCCATGACACATATCGGATTATTTGCCTATGCGAAAAATGCGACATTCCGAAATCTTAAAGTGATGGATACGCAATTGACAATCGGAACTGATATGAATCTCGAATTGTATGGTGGTGCGCTTCTTGGAAGAGGCGAATCGGTCACTATTGAAAATGTACAAGTTGCATCATCCGTTTCGGTTGCGATTCAACCATTATTCAAATCAACCGTAGGGGGCATTGCTGGAGAAATTAGAGGGACGTCCCTTCGTCCTTCTTCAATTTTGAATGTTTCCAATGGAGGGACAATTACTGGAAAATATGAGATAGGTGGGATAGTAGGAAGTGCTTCGTATACAACGATTGGGTATGCAATAAACAATGGACAAATAATTGGTGGTAGTAGTGCAGGGGGGATCGTGGGTTATCTGTTCCAAGGAAAGCTGTATAACTCGGAAAATGAAGGAGCGATTAAATCAGTGCAACGAGGTGGTGGCGTGATTGGGTACGCATCGACCGTTACCATTGAAAATGCTACTAATGGTGGGAAGATTTCGTCGAGCGGAAGTTGGGGTGACTTCGGAGGTATAGTCGGTTATATGACAAAGTCAACGTTAGCTGACGCGGAGAATTTCGGAATTTTTGAGGCTAAGGGAAGTTCTACGTACGTCGGAGGACTTGTTGGAGAAGCAAGCCAAGACAGTATCATTCGTCGTGGCATGAACAGAAGTCCGATTGAAGTACAAGGTTATGTTGGAGGGATTGTCGGGAGTGCCTCACAACTATTTTTAGAGCAAACGTATAATGAAGGCGATTTATCAGGGTCGACAGGTGGAGGGATTGGCTCTTCCATCACAAATGTGACGATTCGAGATAGTTTCAACACAGGTAAAGTACAAGCTAGAGTCACAGCAGGCGGAATCGTCGGATATGCGTATCAAGATTCAAAAATTGAAAAGTCTTATAACAGTGGCTATGTGAAAGCGTATATATCAGGAGCTTTAGCAGGGAACTATGGAGGAACCATGAACGGCGCGTATGGTCTGACAATGTCCAAATTGATTGGTGAAGGAGAACAAGTTGGACAAGTAATCTCACCAACGGGGGTAGTAAATTCCGAAACGATGCCTCTATTGTCGCCGACTATTTGGGAGTTTTCATCAGAGAGTTACCCCACGTTAAAAGGGATGGACAAGCCTACTGGTAATCATCAACATGCCATCGCAGTGAAACAAGTTGATCTGTCTAAGACTACCTATCGCCAATATGAAGAACTTGATCTCATAAACGGAAAAGCACTTTTGGTAAACAATACCGGAACACTAACGTCTATTCCGTTAGAAGAGAGTATGTTGTGGCAGAATAAAGTCCTCGAAAATGCAGGAAATCAATCCGTATCGTTTCGAATTTTAGAATTACCTGGTACCACACAAGTACAAGTGACGCCTCGTTATCGAGCGATGTTCATGAACCATCAAAACGTTCAAATCGATGTCCAATACGTCGAACCTGGTCAAACTGCTAAACCGACTATTGTTCCAGAACGAGAAGGGTACACGTTACAAAACTGGACACCTGAGTTTGAACCGATGAATAAAGATCAAGTCTATAAACCGATTTACACAAAAAACCGATATGACGTTCAGCTGATGGACGGTGAGCAATGGTTAGATACTGTATCGTTCTCACATGGGGAACGTCTTTCATCAAGGATACAAGAGCCTTCAAAAGAAAACCATTTCTTTAGCGGTTGGTATAAAGATTCAACGTTTTCCGAGAAAATTGACTTAAGTCAAAATGTCATGAGACCAATGGAGTTGTATGCGCGATTTATACCTATGCCAGAAGTGACAAACCTCAATGTGGTCTCTAAAGGTGGAGATGCTACAGTATCGTGGGACGGGACAGCTGGAACGACATTCTATCACGTCGATGTCTCAAACGATCCTGACTTTGGAAGCTTCTCACGTTATACAACAACGGAGCGAAGCTATTCTATTTATCTGACACCAACCGATACGCATTACATTCGAGTGAAGCCGATACTCGTACTTGATTATCAAGAGTGGGAAGGGGTTTCAAATACGGTCACACAGTCACCACTTCTTAGAAAGTTAGACGGAATCCAAACTTCAGACATCACGTCAACATCTGTCAAGCTCTCGTGGAATCGACAAAACTTTGATCAGTTTTATGTGTATCGTGCAGAGGACGATGGTGTATTTAATCAAGTTGCGACTGTAAAAACGCCATTTTGGACCGACGCAAAATTGAATTATCGTAAAGACTATAAATACAAAATTGTCGGGTACTTGAAAATTGACGAGACGAGTGGTTTGTTGAGCGAAGAGAGCGAAATGATTTCAATTCGCTTGAAGATGCCGTATAACAGCTCGTGGGAAGTGAATTCAATTAGTACGAGCAGCACAGTTGTTAGTGGTCGGGCCTTTGCGCCGAATGGTTATGTAGAGGTGTATAAAGGGTCTCAACGGATTGGGAAAATGACAAAAGTCGTAAACAATTCGTTTAAAGTCACGATTCCAAAACAACCGGGAGGGACACTGCTAACCGTCAAATTGTATCCTCATTCTATATACGACGTTAGTATAAAAAAGGTTTATGTTAAAAAAACGTTACCTGCTTTCTCTGTGTCTACACCAGCTGCCATGGACAAGGTTTTGACTGGTAAAGGGAAGCCTGGGGCAACGGTGCGCGCCTACGTCGGATCGAACCCAATCAGTAAGGCGATCAAAATCGGAAGCAATGGGATATTCAAACTGCCTATTTCTTCGCAAACTGGCGGGAGAGAGATTCAAGTAAAAATGTCACAATCCGGATACCTTGATCGCACAATCAAAACGAAAGTGCTACGTGTTTTTAAAACGTTCAAAATCGGGACGGTGAAATCGACTCATGCTTATGTGACGGGTACTGGTAACCGTGGTGCTACGGTTCAAGCCTATGTAGGTAAGAAACGCATAGGTAAGCCAAGTACCGTCAATACAAAAGGTGCCTATCGCTTAACCATCTCAAAACAAAAACCAGGAACGGTCATTAAAGTGAACATGACTCAGTCAGGTTATAAGACGCAAGATAAAACGATTAAAGTGATCAAGTGATGAAAAAGAGGAGCGTTCATAAAACGTTCCTCTTTTCATTGCGGAATTTTTTTCGAAACGGTATCGTAAAAAGAAAAAGGGTGAGACACATGGAATCGATGAACGGCCTGGCCCGCATCCGTGGCGCCTACACGACACTGAGCAAGAAAGAGCAACGCATCGCTGACTATATCTTGAAACAGCCCGAACGCATCATCCATCATACGATCAACCAAGTCGCCGACGACCTCGACGTCGCCGAGTCGACCGTGTTCCGTTTCTGCCAGCGCGTCGGCTTCAAAGGCTATCAGGCGCTGAAAATCGCGCTCGCCACCGATGTCGTCGCGCCGCTTCAAGACATTCATGAGGATATCTCGAACGATGATACACCGCATGAGATCGCTGAGAAGATTTTCACCTCGAACGTGAAGACACTCGAGGCGACCCGGCAAATTTTGGACGCGGCCTCGCTCGATAAATCGGTCGCGCTGCTGTTGTCGGCTCGTCGCATCGAGTTTTTCGGGAGCGGGGGCTCGGCCGTCATCGCGCTCGACGCTTACCATAAGTTCGTCCGGAGCGGTCTGTTCGTCACCGCGAACTTGGAGTCGCACATGCAGCTCATGTCGGCGTCCCAACTGACGAAAGATGACGTCGCCGTCCTCATCTCGCACTCGGGTGCCTCGAAAGATACGCTCGACGTGGCGAAAGTGTTGAACGAGCGCAGCGTCCCGACGATTGCGATCACGAATTATGCGAAATCACCGTTGTCGAAGCTGTGCGACGTCGCCCTCTATACGGTGTCGCAAGAGACCGAGTTCCGGTCTGAGGCGCTCGCCTCGCGAATCGCCGAGCTCAGTCTGATCGACGCCTTGTTCACCGTCGTCATGATGCGGCGTGGGGAAGACGGGAGAGAGTCGCTCCAAAAGATGCGGGAAGCCATCTCGCTACGCCGAATCTGACGAAATAGGATTACATTTTGCAAAAAGGTGGAAATTATAAGTCTGAGCGTAACGCGAGGTTTAGAGAGAGAAGGTGGACCGATGAACCATATTGATTTTAAGTCCTCTGACCACTACAACGAGTTCAAGCGATTGGCACGACGGCTCACGGACCCCGGTCAGACGGACCGAGAATATTTTGCCGCGCTGTATGTGATATCAGGGAATCAACAAATTCGTGAGCGATTGCTTCCTTATATGGACCTGGAGGCTGGTACAATCCGTACCTCGACCATCATTGATGACAATACGTTCGACAATCGAGAATTTGTTCTCGCCAAGCTCATCATTCACTTGTACAACCATAAAGAATGGGTCTTGCCGACCGAGCTGATTTCTCTTCCTGAAGATGACTATAAGCTTGCGATGCAGGCGATGACCCTATGCCGAAACGAGCAGTTTGACGGGGTGACAATCCCGAATGACTGACCGTAGCCTGTCCTGACCGTGGGCAGGTTTTTTTATGCGCAGCATATAGCGTGTGAGCAAACTGAACAGTAAAAAAACCCACGAAGATGCCGATGAAGAAGGTATCTCGTGGGTTTGTCATGTAGAGAGTTCACGTTGTATAATTTTCCATATTTGTAATACAATCAGATAAATACCGTTTAAAATTGATTGTAATTTGATGTCGGATTCGTATGGAAATGAATGAATCCGTTCTTTTTCGCATAGGAGGCACTCGTGGATCGTTGTGTAAACGAAACGGTTAATGTTTTAATCCCGAATGTCTTGTCGAGCTTGCGAAGTTCTTTCATCCGGTCTTTTGACCATTGGTCCTTCGACACGACACGGTAGTTAAACCCCTCCCACATGATGCCATCGACATACGGCGATGTGTGCGTTTGTAGTGTGGCGAAGCCCCAGTTTTGAATCAATGAAAGGGAAGGATGATGCGCTTTGATTGATTTCATGAACGTCCGCATGCCGTTACGTTGTGCTTTTAACGTGGCAGGGTGCGCCGAATGCTCATTGTCAATATTGCCGACGGTGTCCAAAAAAGCACCATCCAAACCTTTCGCCACAATTTGCTTGTTCACTTCACGTCGTAACAGCGAACGGTAGTGGGTCGAGGTCATGTCGACCAAATAAGAATCCCATGTCGCGTAATGGACACGTTTTCCGTTGCGATAAAAGAAGTCAGACTTCTTCATCTGCTTGATGAAATTGACGTTCCAGTTGTCGGCTTCCATCGTGTTGATATACCCATACACCTTTGTCCCATACTTCTGTAACTCTTTGATTTGAGTCGCCGTATAATAAACAGGTTCGATAATGACCATGTCATATTGTTGCATCTTCTTAATCTTGGCCTTGGTCGGCATGTCGTAATAAATTTTATACGACTTGACGTTCGCCAGTGGATTGCTCGATTGGGCGGACGCTTGTTGAGGCGACCATAAAGTCAGCCCGAGGACGAGCGCACAGCAGAGTGACACCCATTTTCTTGTTGACATCATACGCATAAAAACCCTCCTGATTGTAATCAGAGAGCGGTAAGTGCAGACTGGCGATCGGTATCTAAAAAGATCGACGACCCATGTCTTTGCGCCCTTACTTTTCAGTAAGTTTGCCCGTCTCGATATGTTGTATTGTCGAACAATCAATTCGATGTCCTATCTATAAAATACCATGTAAAGGAATGAGTGACACTATGATTTATACCCAGCATCGCACGTCGATTAAATGGATTGAAATGATTGTGACTATTTTACTTATCGGCATATTGGATTATACGTTTAACTTGTCGGTATCTGAATGGGCAATCGACCCGCTTATTTTTTATATTCTTCTCTTTTCATTGCGATATGGGTTGCTCGGTGCGTTCGTCAGTTTCACGTTAACGAGTCTGTATCATTTTTCATTTTTGTTGATGGAAGGCGCAGACCTCCTGTTGTTTCTCTATGACTCGAAAGAGTTGGCTTGGATTCTTCTTCACTTCTTCGTGGCGTTGAGCGCGGGTATTTTCAGTACCTCATATCGCGAGCGTTACCAGTCGTTGCACATTCGCCAAGAAGAAGTCGTCGATGAGAATACGCAACTGAAGCAGACGGTTCAAAAGCTTCAAGAATCACAAAACGAGATGAGGAAACGTGTGCTCGACTCGACGTATACATTGTCAAAAATCTATGAGGTCGGGCTCCATTTAGATCAAGATGTGACCGGCTTAGTGCGTGACCATTTGATTGGGACGTTCACGCGTGTCTTTAAAGCCCGACAAATTGGTCTGTATCATGTGGACACGTCACGCCGGACACTCCGCCTTCACGTCCGTTCAGGCGATGTCGACCGTCTACCCCAGACGCTGTTCATCGATTCGGACGCAGGGATGTTTCAGCGAATGTTTCAAACGAAACGACCGACGTTGCGTTTGGCAGACGAATTAGAAGGACCGCTTCTTGTCGCACCGGTCTGTTACGACGGTGATGTGAAAGAAGTGCTGGTCGTCCACGAGGTGGACATCCTCCGCCTGCGCAGCCATGAAATGAATATGATGAAACTCGTATTGGACTGGGCGGGGACACGGATTGAGAAAGCGGATGCGCTCGAATGGTTGCTCGTGAGCGATCAA
Organism: Exiguobacterium sp. E4787; assembly: GCF_018618375.1. Lineage (NCBI taxonomy): Bacteria > Bacillati > Bacillota > Bacilli > Caryophanales > Exiguobacterium > Exiguobacterium sp. E4787. The sequence continues at coordinate 155,588 of NZ_JACSLY010000007.1, forward strand.
CTCGTGGATGGGACACGCATGTTAAGAATGGACGCCTTCGAACAAAAAGTGGCGCAACAAGTGCTTCGCCATGAGCAATACGGACAACCGTATAGTACGGTCAGGCTCTCGGTCGAAGGGGTCGACTTGACGTTGATTGAGATGGAGTTGATTTTAAGGCAGTCCATGCGTGAAATCGATATCATCGGCTATGACGAGGATGAGCAGATCCTTCATTTCCTCCTTCCCGGCACGCCGGTCGAATCCGCGGAGTGGTTCAAAGAGCGGATTGAGCATGTGTTCTATGTGAAAGGGGGGAGACGTTTATGACCGGATGGCTGTTAGTTGCGTTGTTTGTGCTTCATGCCATTCTGTTAGTCGTCGTTTATCGGCTCGTTGTCTTCCCACGAACGGAAGGCGAGCAACGAGGGATTTGGCTCTCCCTTTTTCTACTCAGTGCCGTCATCCCGATTGTCGGTGAACTGTTCGGGATCGTGGCCTATGGCATCGCACGTCGTTTCGCCTCTTCGAAGACGCTGCTTGACTACGATGAATACATCACCTTTGAAGCGGTCAACCTCGAACGATTGCAACAACAGGCGACAGAAGACCTTGACCTTGTCCCGTTGACAGAAGGCTTGCAAATGGATGGGAAGAAACGAAAGCAGTCCATCACACAACTCATGTCGACACCGTTGTCAAATACGGAAGAATACTTAACCCTCGGTCTTGAGCACGAAGACACCGAAACGGTCCACTACGCGGCAACGGTCAGAAACACGTTATTCGACCGATACGAGTTGCTGTTAAAACAACGCGTGGCGCAAGTGAACGAGGAACGACCGGAGACAATTTACCCTGTCATCGAGACGGGCATGTCGTTTCTAGACAGTGGTTTGTTGGACCAAGATATGCAACATCGAATTGAGTCGCTCGTCATGACATATTTAGATCAGCTCGGTGAGCAGGATGAGACTGATTTGATGTATTTACGGATGAAAGCCCGTCTGTCCTTTCGGTCTGGTGCGTTTGAGACGGGCGTACGACATGCAGAGGCGCTCACGCTACATCATCCTCAGGTAGCTGATGGGTACATCATGTTAATCGAGCATCATATGACGAACGGGGATTGGCCCTCGTTACGTCCGACGCTCGATTGGATGCGTCAGCACCTGAGCATACAAGACGTGCCTGAAGATTATCGCTTTGTCATCCAACAGTTAGAAGGTGTTAAACATGAATAAATCGATTACGACCTATACCGTCTCCTTATTTTCGCTGTTGATCGCTCTGATTGTCGTCGTCCAGTTCATCCGACTCGACTATGGGCACCGACTCATCCCGAAAGAATCACATGATCCAAAATCCTTTACGACGCTCGCGGGAGAAGCGAGCGCGTTAGAAGGAGAACCGGTAAACATTTATATCCATGAGAACGAGGACGAGTTGTCCACTTCCATCTTGACGAACGTGAAGTATGCGCTAGACTATGCGAAATTAGCCTATCAGTCGATTGAGGTGGATGACATCGCGTCGATTGAGCCATCGCCGCAACACGTCCTCATCGTCAGTGGGGAGAACACGGAAGCGTGGCCGTATGAGACGATTCGTTCGTTCGTCGAGCGCGGCGGACGGCTCTACGTCGCGGGTCGCTTCATCGACCAGTCGTGGTCCGACCTCGTCGGCGTCCGTGACTTCGGCGATTTTAAGGACGGGATTAACGGGTTGACGTTCGAACGGGAGCTGTTCCCGGGGTATGTCGACTTGCCGCAAGACTCTGAGTTGTTCATCCATAGTATCGCGGACGTCGACTTAGAAGCCGAGGCCGACGTCTTCATTTCAGCAAAGGATGAGCCGATTTTGTGGAAAGCCCCGTACGGACAAGGAGATGTCATGTTTTGGAATACGACCTCGTTGACCGACAAGAACTCACGAGGGCTCATCGTGCAGTCGCTGTCCATGATGTTTCCTGCGTTCGTCATGCCGCAGGCCGGCATTAAAGTCGTCCATCTCGACGACTTCCCGGCACCGGTCCCGAACAACTCACATCCGGTCATCACAGAAGAGTACGATTTGTCGATCAAAGAGTTTTTCTCGGAAGTATGGTGGAAGGACATGAAACAAATTGGGGAAGACCTCGATGTCATCTACTCCGGCTTTTTGATCGGGAGTTACAAAGCGACGAATGAAGAGACGGCCGAACAGCTCATCGACAAGGTGCGGGCGCCGATGCTCGAGTATGGCCGTGGGCTCATTCAGACGAATGGAGAAGTCGGATTGCACGGCTTCAACCATCAACCACTCGTCATGGGTGATGAGATCATGGACCCTGAACTCGGTTACACGAGATGGGACAGCCAAGCGGCGATGCGCTCCGCGGTCGACCGTGTTGTCGAGACGTTTGAATATTATTTGCCGAATGAGACGATTCGCAGTTATGTCCCACCCTCGAACATTATTGGCGACTCGGGTCTTCAAGTATTGAATGACAAGTTTCCAAACGGTTTGATTGTCGCTGGGCTGTATAGCGGGGACGCTTCAAAAGGGAGTTATATCCAGGAGTTCGGACCTGACCCGAATTATCCGAATCTCTATGATTTCCCCCGTGTGTCGAGTGGGTATAACGAGACGCCGGATGACTTGTTCGTCGTCGTTGACGCCGTCGCCAACTTTGGACTCGTCTCACATTTCATTCATCCGGATGATGTCTTGGATGAGTATCGCTCGAAGGGAAAAGGATGGGGGACGATGAAGGAGTCGTTCGGTGGTTTGTTCGAAACGCTTCAGGGGACGTATCCACACCTGGAGGGATTGACGCAATACGACGCATATCGGAAGTATGAACTGTATCAAGATGCTCAAATCGACGTCGCGTATACGGAAGACGCGATTCAAATTAACGCGCAACAACTGATTGTGCCATCGACCGTGCTCGTTCGACTCGAGTCAGACAAGCATCTTGCCACAGGCTCGTTCGACTTCGGCGACGTGCAAGCGTTCGATGAGAGCGGGACACTATATCAGGTTCAATTGAGAGACACGTCGGTCCGTCTCCCGATTTTGGAGGGTCGCCCATGAAAATAGGAATTGTAGTCGAAGGAAGTTATCCGTATGTCAGTGGAGGCGTCTCGAGCTGGGTTCACATGTTGATGCAACAGATGCCGATGCATGAGTTCGAGATTATCTCGATCATGCCGAATCCGAAGTCAGAGGCGGACTACCGGTATACGTTACCGGAGAATGTCACAGGGGTGACGACACTCGCCCTCAATCAACGATCGAAGCGTAAGCGAAAGACTCCGGCCCTGACGCCGGAAGAGCGCGAACGGATTAAAACGTGGATGACGTTCGGCCACGTCGAGTCCTCCATCTATCCGCTGCTCGAACAAGCCATCGGAACGCCCGAACAATTTTTCTCGAGTCGTCTGTTTTATCAGCTCGTCACGGAGAACTATCAAGAAGAGGGCCAGGCTGGTTCGTTCATTAATTACTTTTGGATGTGGCGCAGCATGTATGCGCCCGTCCTTGATTTGTTGCAGGCGGAGTTGCCCCGCGTCGACGTCGTCCACGCCGCATCGACGGGTTACGCCGGTTTGATTGCGAGCGCGATGAAAGAACGGCAGGAGATTCCGTTCTTCCTCACAGAGCATGGAATCTATTCACGTGAGCGGGAGGAAGAACTGTTACAGGCGTCGTGGATTCCTGCGGAGTTCCGGACGCACTGGATTCAATTTTTCCATCACTTGTCACGTGAGGCTTATCGCAAGGCCGATGAGGTGATCACGTTGTTTGAACGAAACAGTGAGCTACAACGTCAGCTCGGTGCGCCGACCGAGAAGTTGAGCATCATTCCGAATGGGATTGATGTGACCGGACTCTCGGCACTCGGTCACATCGAAGGTGATGACAAGCTCCGAATCGGTGCCATCGTCCGCGTCGTCCCGATCAAGGACATTAAGACGATGATTTATGCCGCGAAGCTGCTTCAGGACATGCTCGTCCCGTTCGAGTTGACGATTATGGGACCACTCGACGAGGACCGCGAATATGCGGCAGAATGTCAGACGCTCATCCGGCAACTCGAGCTCGAACAACATGTCTTCTTGGTCGGGAAAGTCGATATTCGTCAACACTTGCCACGATTTGATGTCTGTCTGTTGACGAGTATCTCAGAGGGACAACCGCTTGCGGTATTAGAAGGAATGGCAGCAGGCGTCCCTTGGATCGTAACAGACGTCGGGGCGTGCGCGGAGCTCGTGAACGGCCGTCCGGACGAACCGTTCGGACCGGCCGGGTTCGTCGTCCCTCCGGTCAATCCACGCCGGATTGCCGAGCGGTGCGTTTGGTTTTATCAAAACAAGGATGACGCGCGAAGACTCGGGCGAAACGGTCAGCAACGGGTCGAGACCTATTATCGCACCGACCAGTTCATCGAGGCGTATGTCAATCTATATGAAGAAAGGAGCGCGGCTCATGGCGGGTATCGGCTTTAAATTACAACAGTTGTTCCAGGAAGACTATTTCTCTTCACGCATCAAGGCGTACACGTTTGCCGGATTCGTCACCTCCGGGCCGTGGCTGATTGTCATCGTCACGATTGCGCTCATGCAGTGGCTGACGAGTTATCTCTCGATTGCCACACTTGAGGAGCGGACGACGTTCAATTTAATCGTCTCCTACAGCTTCATCTTTTCGCAAGTCGTACTCGGTGTGCAGCAGCTCGTCGTCACACGCTACTTGGCGGACTGTTTTTATGAGAAGCGCTATGAGGACATCTTTCCGGCCTATATCGGAATGATGAAGACGACGGTCGCCATCGCCTCCGTCTTGTTCGCCCTCTTTTTATCGTTCTCCGAGCTCCCGGCATTATTGAACGCGTTAGCCTTCGTCTTGTTCATGACCGTCAACTTGATTTGGGTCCACTTCCTCTTTTTGAGTGCGGCCAAGTTCTATCAGGCGGTGGCGTATAGCTTTGTGGCGGGCGGGGCCGTCGCGGTCGTCGCCATCCTCATGACCGATCAGTGGTTGATGCCGTATTTGACGACGTCCGATATGAAGAGTTTTGCCTTGACCGCGAGTATGACGCTCGGTCTGATCGTCACGTTGTTCGGCTTGTTCATGTCGATGCTCTTGACGTTCCCGAATCGAAGCACAGTGGGGCAGTTCTCGTTTTATCGCTACTTCGACCGCTATCCGGCCCTCTTTTGGACGAGCTTTCTGTACAACATCGGGATTTGGGTCGGGACGTGGATCATTTGGTTCTCCGAAGGGGGGAGTGTCCATCTCGACACGTTCCGCTATCATCCGATTTATGATACGGCCATCTTCTTGTCCTACTTGACGATTATCCCGACGATGACGATTTTCGTCGTCTCCGTCGAGACCCGGTTCTATGAGCGGTATCGCGTGTTTTACGGCTACGTGAACGAAGGCGGGACGTATCAACAGATTCAACGCGCGAAGGCGGCGATGCTGCTCGTTTTACGACAAGAGCTACAGCGCCTCTTCCGAAACCAAGGTCTCGTCTCGCTCCTCTTCATCATGTTCGCCGCAGTGTTGTTCCCCCTTCTCGGGCTATCACCTGAGATTCGGAGCGTCTTTCAAATGACGACCATTGGCGCATTCTCGAACGCGATGGTGCTCGTCCTCACGCTCGTGTTGCTGTATTTTGAGGATCATCGTGGGGCGGCGTATACCTCAGCCCTGTTCATCACACTGAATGCTGGAATGACTGTGTTATTACTGCCGCTTGGCCCAGATAGTTATGGACTTAGCTTTGCCATCGGCTGTACGATTGCCTTCGCGTTCTCTCTGATCCGGTTAATCCGTTACGTGTCTGAGATTGACTATCATACGTTCAGTCGCAGCGAACGATCGCCACGGACGGACACGTTCCGCCGCGTCGGGGAATGGCTCAATGACCGTTCGGCATGATCGCTAAAAAAACCAGCCGTCTTCTCGAAAACGAGAGGGCGGCTGGTTTTTTATGACGATTGGATGAGTGCTTGAAGAGCGGATAACCGCGGTCACCCGTCTTTTACTGTGTCGTCTTCGTCACTTTGAAACTGCGAATGTAAAACTCTTCGAATCGCGCACTGTCCTCCAATAACGTGCGTCCGGTCATTGATAGACGGCGCGTCGGAAAACCGTTCGACCGACTTGGCGTGACGAAATAATCGTCGGGATAGTCGGCCAACGTGGAGCGGACGAATTCGCGCAACAGCGTGTCGTCCTCTTCAATCCATTGCTCCGAAGGGCCATCGAGATTGTCACGCGTGAGCAAGATGCGCGACCCGTCCCGGATGAACGGATTGAAACTGAGCCGTCGTGTCTCGGGTCCTTCAAACGCGTGGAACGCGTGTGTGATCCCTGACAAGGTGACCTCACCGATGACATAGCCGGTCGACCACGCCTTGCCGCATCCGTCCCAAACGGAGAAGATGTGACCAGGATAGACGAGGTCGGCACCACCACGAGGAATGGCTTCATAACGATGATGATGACCGAGGGCGTAATAGCTGAACCCGAGCCGGGCGACGACGGATGCGGGGAATCGTTTCCGGTCACCGTGACTCAGGAAGATGTTTGGATACGGGTCATCTCGCATTGGCGCGTTGGCGATTTCTTCTTTCAAACCGGTCTGATTCGTCTCGCAACTGAGTCCGTATATGCCGGTACCAAGTGTTGGGTCGAAGATATATCCAGGGCGAAGGAACACATGAACGTGCTCAATCTGACTCCAACAAGCCTGGTAGGCAAGACGGTCGACGTCATGATCTCCGAAGACGAGGTAGACGGTCGCACCGAGCTTGGTCCACGTCTGCAAATACGGGATGAAATCTTCCGGATCGCTCACCTCGATGTCCCCAGCGATGAGCACCGCCTTGATGTTTTTATGACGAATGACCTCGGTGAGTTGAGCGAGCTTTTCGGCTTGGATAGCAAAACTTGTGCGTTCGGCCGTGATGGCGTTCCCGGTATGTCTCGCGTGATGCAAATCCGCGATATGGATAAAGCGTGTCATGGATGAGCCTCCTTGAACTCGAGTATCCTAATTTTCCCATGAAGCAATAGACATGTCGATGAGATTAATCTTTCCGCGTGACGGGAACATCTAACTGTCTATATGAAGGAGGGATTCGATGAAAGCGTTATTCTTGAACTGTTCATTGAAAGGCGGGGACACGATCTCGCATACGGAAGGATTGATGAAGGACATCATCCCACACTTTGATCAGCTCGGGGTCGACTCGGAAATCGTCCGTGTCGTCGACTACAACGTCGCGTTCGGCGTGACCGAGGACGAAGGGGACGGGGATGCGTGGCCGCAGATTTTTGAGAAGGTGAAGGCGGCCGACATCCTCATCATCGGGACACCGCTTTGGCTCGGCGAGAAGAGCAGCGTGGCGACGCAAGTCATCGAGCGATTGTACGGCGGTAGCGCCTTGATGAACGAGTCAGGGCAGGCCATCTACTACAACAAAGTCGGCGGTGTCGTCGTGACGGGGAATGAGGACGGGGCGAAGCATGCCTGTGCCTCGATCTTGTATGGCCTGTCGCACATCGGCTTCACCGTTCCGCCGAACGTCGACGCGTATTGGGTCGGTGAGGCCGGACCGGGCGACTCGTATATCGATGCCGGCCGCGATAACGCCTTCACGAAAAAGAACGGACGCGTCATGGCGTATAACCTGTACCATTTCGCGAACATGTTGAAGCAGACGCCGATCCCGGCTGAAGGCAACATGATGGAGTGAAGATAACCACCAATATTGTGGATTGATCGTCTTCGACAAACAAAAGGATTGGCTAAAAAGTATGCGACGTCGCATACTTTTTTTATTGGCTTAAAGGAAATAGAGTGATGGGATTCGATAAAATCATGACCTGTTATGATGGGATATTGAAAATCTTACTGACTATATGTTGAAAAGTAAGATAATTGAACGAATTGGATTATTTATACTGTATAGTGAATGGATTAAATGCAGAATGGGGTGTTGAATGAATGAACATGAAATTATTTCGTTTGTTGTTGTTCACGACTATTTTTTTAGTGGGAACTTCTTTTTTTGGTGACTCTATTAAAGGGGCAACTAATGACAAGGTGTCTCTCGTATCGATGACAGCATCAGGCAAAACGTTCTCTTCTAGCCATGTTAAGACGGACATACTTCTCAAGCTGGATAAATCACCGGAACTGGGAATTTGGGAAGTCGAAGCGGATTTACAGAACGTCGAATCTCCAAAAGAAATAGAAACCGTGTTTGCGTACCCGAACAAGGATGGACTTGAAATTACTGTCGATTTAGAAAGTCCGAACTTTCAAGCGGAAGGGGATTGGATTCTGTCGCGTTTGATTGTTCGAGATGAGGATGGTGGCGAGCATCAGTTAGATCTCTCGCTTGTACCTGACAAAAAAGTATTTACGTTGGCTTTCCCAAAACCGAAATTGGTGAAAACAGAAGGTGTCCCAAAAACCTTAGATATCACTCAATTAAATAAAGTGAAATCTTTCTTCATGACCATTGATTTGAACGGATTGAAGGTGCCAACTGATCCGATGAGTATTATTTTGGAAAACAAACAAGCCAAGGAAGAGTTCTATCTGACGCCTGTCTATCATACGGAGAAAAAACAGTTTGAAGTAGATTTGAGTGATCAGAACTTAGGTGAGTGGAATGCTATCGGGACATGGAGTTTAAAAGAAATTTCGTTCTATGATGACGAGACAAATCATCGTTATGATGTTCAACTGCCAGTCAACTTAAAGCCTGTGTTTCAAGTCACGCCAGACATCACATTGCCTGTCTTTAAAAGTGTAAAAATGGTACATTCCAAGACAAAAGATTCGCAATTAATTGTTCAAGCAGACGATAATAGTGGCTTTTTCAAGGTGAAAGCAACATTCAAACACTTACCGAGTGGAATCATTCAAACACTTGAGCCTTGGGAAGGACGTTCGAAAATAGCGAAAATGAATTTGAATCGTCGAGACTTCGGGATGGCTGGTAAATGGGAATTGATTGGTCTTGATGTCATCGATATGTATGACAATGTGCTCACGGTGAAATCGATTCCGAAAGGCTTAACGATGGCGTTTGAGGAGTACGACGTCACTTCAAGAAATTGGGTCGTAGCAAGCGGGACAGTCAACTTAACGAAGCTGTTTGAAGAAGATCGGTATATTGAACGGATCATTGTGCTCGAAGGAGCTACATTGATTGTGAATGCAGACGTAACCTTACCGATTCATGCCTATGGGACGGTCATTATTGAGAAAGGGAAGCGCGTAAAGGAGACGGTATATGCCAAACAGTTCAAATCAGGAACTGGTAAATTAGCCAGTACGGTGTACTCAAAAGGGAACAATGTGATTAAAAAGCGTATTGTGACAAAGACACCATACAACCTGGGGCTTGTCGAACTGAGTAAAGGCATTTCATTAAACGAGGACAAGAAGACGTTCAATCTAAAGGGATTAGCCTTACCGGGCACTAAAGCAATCAAGATTGACGGTAAGACCGTTGCGGTTCAAAGAAATGGAGCGTTTTCGACGAATGGGTTAGTCGCCAAAGGGAAAGTCGTCACCATCGAAGTGACTGACCGCTATGGAAAGAAACATGTATCGAAACATAAAGTGTACGATTATAAGCCGGCGACAGCAAAGTTTAATTTAAAACCCGGAATCTATAAAAAAGGCACCGTCTTGAAAGTCACCGCGACAAAGGATGCGGAAATCATTTATAACGGATTCAAGCCAGGAGATATGTATGCGGTCGTTGGAGGTGCTTATCAGGACGGGATTCCGCTACTTGCGTCTTTGATGTACGAGATACAATTGCTTGACCCGGTTCTTGGTGGAATCCAAGGTCCGAAAAACGAATTCGCTATACTCGATGTGAAGCAGGCTTCGAATATAGAGCAGGCAATCACTGGAGTGACGAAGCCAAAAACAGTCATCACCATCCGTGTAAGCGGTAAAACGTATACTACCACTGCAGATTCGAAAGGGAAGTTTGCAGTCAATGTTTCCTTGAAGCAGGCGAAAGCGTATACCATTCAAGCTGTAAATGGAAAATTGAAGAGTCCACTTTATACAATGGCTATCACCGATAAAATTCCCCCGGCAAAAGCGAAAGTGAACGCAGTCACAGCCAAGTCTGGAATTGTTCAAGGAAAAGCCGAACCGAAAGCGACGGTCGTTGTCACTTATGGTAAACAAACGATGCAAACGAAGGTGACGGACAAAGGGACCTATAAACTCACTTTTAAAGGCTTGAAAAAAGGAGCATCTCTATCCGTTCGGGTAAAGGATGCGGCGGGTAACCTGTCTCCGTCTGTGAAGCAGTTGATTAAATGAGGGGGATAAACAAGTGAAGAAACTCATGACTTATGTCATCGCGTTGGTGATTGTGCTCGCCACATTAACTCCAATCGCTTCAACCGTCGAGGCTGCGACGACCACGTTGACGACCTATACAACGAAGACAGCCGTGTATTTACGATCGACCCCTTCCTATAAAGGGAAAAAAATGATCCTCATCCCGAAACAAAAAGCTGTCACTTATCGCTCTAAGAAAGGCACATGGGTAAAAGTCCGCTATGCGAATCGGACGGGCTATGTGAATGAGCAGTCGCTCACCCGTAAAGTTCAAAAAGGTGTGGCATTGAAAGCAACTCCCTATGTGACTCAACGTCAAGTCATTGTCTATTCGCGGGTCGACGCAGATAAAAAACAAGTCTTCACGTTGAAAAAAGGGACCACCGTCACCGTGAACGAACAGTTGGCAGGGTACTATAAAATTCGCTACGGGAGCAAAACCGGATGGGTCGCTACAAAGTACATGAAGAAAGCAACCGTGGTAGCACCGAAACCAATCAAGAAGACACCGTTTTTACCGAAACAAGCCTCGATCAATTATTTGAAGAATTATAAGAGCGCTACTGAGAATCGTTTGTTGTTTACAATCAAATCTGAACACGGGCATCAGTTTGTAAACTCACATCTATTTCAAACGACTGTTCCAATGGATGAATATTTATTTGTCATTGGAGGGTACGATCAATCGAAGTTAAGTTCGCTCATGTTTGTTCGCTCACGTTACGATAAATATCCGACTGGACAAGCAACGGGTGATGAAGCGGTGCACGCAGGATTGGCAGCTTTCTTCGGTGAGGGAACGGAAGAGACGAAAATGTTGCGCAACCTATACGCTCAGCACAAATACTTTGAACAGAATGAAGTCATCCCAATTAAGGTTGGGGGCCAGGAAGGGATTTTATTGCTATGGGAGAAGCGGATTGAGTTTATCTTTGACTATGATGGTGACTTGCCTATCATCACAATCTAAAAAGAGGGAGACGCATCGCGTCCCCCTCTTTTTCATTTCTTCTCCACCGCATGCCCACCGAATTCGTTCCTTAGCGCGGCGACGACTTTTCCGGAGAACGTGTCTTCTTCGAGCGAGCGCTGCCGCATCATGAGCGACATCGCGATGACCGGTGCCGGTACACCATACTCGAGCGCCGTCTCGACCGTCCATTTGCCTTCACCCGACGCATGCATGATCCCTTTAATCTCGTCGAGTTTCGCATCCTTATGGAACGCGCTCTCGGTCAACTCCATCAGCCAAGAGCGGACGACCGAGCCGTGGTTCCAGACACGGGCGACTTGCTCGTGATCATAGTCGAACGGGCTCTTCTCAAGAATCTCGAACCCTTCGGCGATTGCCTGCATCATGCCGTATTCGATGCCGTTATGGATCATCTTCAAGAAATGGCCACTGCCACTCGGTCCGGCGTACAAATAGCCATTATCCGTCGACACGTCGTCGAACAACTCCTCGATCTTGCCGAACGCCTCCAAATCCCCGCCGATCATCGTACAGGCACCGTGACGCGCCCCTTCCATGCCGCCACTCGTCCCGACGTCAAAGAAGTAGATGAGCTTGTCTTTGAAGTGCTCGGCTCGTCGCATCGATTCTTTATAGTTCGAGTTGCCGCCGTCGATGACGATATCCCCCGGTGACAAGAGTGCGTGCAAGTCGTTCAAAACGTGCTCCGTCACGTCGCCCGCCGGCACCATCACCCAGACGACACGCGGCGTCTTCAGCCCTTCGACGACTTCTTCGAGTGATTGCTTCGTCTCGAATTGGCTCGTCGACACGTTGCCTGGGTCGTAGCCGAGGATACGGTGTCCACCATCCGTCAGATTGAGCGCCAAGTTCAACCCCATCTTTCCAAGTCCGATCATCCCTAATTCCATATCGGTTCACCCCGTTCATTGATTTGGTTTCCTTATAAGGGTTACCCGAAATGGATGGACTTCAAAAGAGGGGCTGTACCTCATCGATGCGGTAGGCGAGAATCGATCCGACCTTCACTTTCTTGCCGTCACTCAACTCCACATAGTCGTTGAGCGGGCTCGCCTCGTTCAACGTTCTTTCAAACATGAAAGCGGCATCCTGTTTGGACTCCCCATATACCGTAAACACACAAGGTTCTTCTTTCTCTAAAAAACAAGTGATGATGTAGCGCATCTGACGACCCCTCCAACCAATTAATGGATTTATATGTTTATTTTCATCATAGATAAGTCAATTATTACAAAAAACCAACCCTTTGTCTCATCAGGGTGTTTGAATATAAGGAAACATACCTATAAAACATCGGATTCTATAAAAAATTGACATAGTTTTAGATGCATTTTGATTTAGAAATAGGTCTTTATACGTACAAGTCGGGCATGGTCATGATTGAAACTGTCAAATGTGAAGGAGTCACAAAAATACTGAGAAAACACTCAATGATTCGTCAGAAAAGACCGATAGATAACAACGAATGCATACGTTCCCAATTTGCTGTATCAATTTCCCTTTTTTTATAAGATGAATTATAAAATTAAGTGCAACATCTGAACGTGAACGCAAAAAAAAGCCCACAGCGATGGCCTCGTTTAGAATGAAGTTACGACACAAACATTCAGACGGAGGAATCGCTATGAGCTACACCCA